>JBNJHL010000007.1:0-31312 GCA_051748445.1 Bacillota bacterium | reverse complement strand
AAACACAATAACCGGCAGAAGAAAGCTGTTCCTTTAGCCTGTCCGCATCTACCTGCCGCGAATAAGCAAATTGAACAGTTATATCAGCCTGCTGCTGGGTAATTAATTCAATTCCCAAAGCTGCCGCGTCAAGTCGCAGTCCGGCAACCTGCAGCAAATTCTTCACCGGTTCAGGAGGCACTCCAAACCTGTCTGTTAATTCTTCATTAATCTCAGCCAGTTCTTCCGAGCTGCTGCTGTAAATTCGTTGATATAAATCAACCTTCTGTTCCTGCGCACTGATATATACAGAAGGCAGATGCGCATTTACCCTGAGCTCCAAGCGGGGTTCAATTTGAGGTTCATGTTTCTCATTTTTTAGCTCGGCGACAGCCCGGTCAAGCAGCCTGACATAAAGATCAAAACCGATGGCAGTAATAAATCCATGCTGCTCCGCTCCCAGGATGTTACCGGCGCCTCTTATTTCGAGATCCTGAAGAGCAATTTTAAACCCGGAACCAAGCTCGGTAAATTCTTTAATTGCTTTAAGTCTTTTCCTCGCAGTTTCAGAAACAATTTTTTCTTTACGGTAAGTGAGATAAGCATAAGCAATACGGCTGGATCTGCCTACCCGTCCCCTTATTTGATAAAGCTGGGCCAGCCCCAGTCGATCCGCCTCATAAATAATTAAGGTATTTACATTTGGGATATCGAGCCCGGACTCTATAATAGTAGAACTGACCAGAACCTGGTATTCCCCATCCTGAAACCCTGTCATGACCTTTTCAAGCTGTGATTCAGGCATCTGACCATGAGCAACTACTACTTTCACCTCTGGGAATAGGGATTTTATACTTTCTGCAAATCTATCGATACTTTCCACCCGGTTATAAACTATGAATACCTGGCCACAGCGACTTAATTCACGCTGCACCGCATCACGAACCAGGTTTTCGGAATATTCCAGAACATATGTCTGAATTGGATAGCGATCTTCCGGCGGAGTATCGATAATGCTGAAATCTCTTGCCCCAGCCAGTGACAAGTGCAGGGTCCTGGGAATGGGAGTCGCCGTCATGGCCAGGGTATCTACCTCAAGCCGCAGTTGCTTCATCTTTTCTTTTTGCCGCACTCCGAAACGCTGTTCCTCATCAATTACCAGCAGCCCAAGATCGCTAAATGCAACATCCTTGGAAAGAAGACGGTGAGTGCCGACAACAATGTCTATCTTTCCCGCTTTTAAATCTTTAATTAAATTTTTTTGGTTCGCCGGCGTTACAAAGCGGCTCAGCTGCTCCACCCTGACCGGGAACCCTTCGAAACGCTCCCTGAAGGTTCTGTAATGCTGTTGGGCCAGCACCGTTGTTGGTACCAGGAAAACCACCTGCTTACCTTCCATTACAGCTTTAAAAGCTGCACGCATTGCCACTTCCGTCTTGCCATAACCGACATCGCCACATACAAGCCGGTCCATGGGGGTACTTTTCTCCATATCAGCTTTAACATTCTCAATTGCTTTTTTTTGATCAGGTGTTTCTTCGAAAGGAAAATTTGCCTCAAATTCTCGCTGCCACAGGTGATCCGATCCAAATCTATAGCCTTCTACCGCCTGCCTGGCAGCATACAGCGCCAGCAGCTCCCTCGCCAGCTCTTCAACCGAACGATTAACTCTTTTTTTCAGGCGCTGCCACTCACCACCGCCGAGACTGTGCAAGCGTGGTGAAGGACCATCTCCACCGGAGTACTTTTGAATTAAGCCAACTTGATCAACAGGAATGTACAAACGATCGGTTCCCCTGTACTTTAACACAAGGTAGTCACGTGTTCCTCCGCCAACTTCCAGGGTGTCAAGACCGGTATACCTGCCGATTCCATGCTGCTCATGAACAACATAATCGCCGGCATTAAGTTCACGGTAATCACTGAGCCTGATCCCCTGATCTTGCTTGAGGCGTCGCTTCTTTTTTTTCAACGGTAAAAGATTTCTTTCATTAAGGACTGCCAGTTGAAGCGCAGGAATAATAAACCCTTCCTCTAGATTGCCGGTTAAAACTTTTGACCTGTTTAACAACTCTCTTCTATCGTCTGCCAGGATTTGCTCTAATAAATTGACACCTCTTTTTTGCTCATCCGCTACCAGGTAAAATTGATAATTATCAGCAACCCAGCCCTGGTAATCTTTTTTAAACAGATCCCACTGACCATGATAATAAGGTGCATTTTTTGTTTCTATTGAAAATAACTGGCTCGGCTTAAACAATCCTCCGGTCCCCGGGAAAAGAGCTGTACCGACCAGTGAACAGGGCACACGCGATACTAATTCGTCAAGGTTCCATAACAGTTCATCATCCGGCAGGAGGAGTTCTCCATCGGCAATAAAAGAACTGCCGTAATCATCATATTCACGTTTTAGATCAGCCGCTTTCCTGGTTACTTCTTCTGGTTCTTCAATAAATATCAGAAAATCTTCAGGAAGATAATCAATTAGAGAAGCCCCTTCACCGTAATAAAAAGGATAATAGCTGTTCAGGATATCGAGTCCTTCAGGAACTGAGAGCCTTTCCAGGTGGCGGAAAACCTGCTGTTTGAGCCTGGAAGCTATTTCTTTATCACCACTCTGCCTCATGCCGGCCAAAACTTTTTCCAGTTTTTTCTTTATTTGCGCCTCACCCATATTACGAACATAATCAGTCACGATCAGTTCGCTGGCCGGCAGTATTTCAACAATCTCCAGCTTACCTGTAGACCGCTGCGTAGCCGGATCATAAAACCGTATTGATTCAACGGTGTCATCAAAAAGCTCTATCCGCACAGGCCAAGGTTTGCCCGGTGGATAAATATCAATTATGTCTCCGCGGGCACTAAACTGGGTCCTGAATTCAGTCAGTCCGACCCGCTCGTAGCCTCTACCCGCCAGCTGGTCGAGCAGCTTCTCCCGGTCACAATTCATACCTGCATATATTTTAATGACCAGTTCCTGCCATAAATCAGGGGGAAGCGACCTGGCAATCAGGGCGGCAGCAGGAGCAACATAAATACCCTCAGACCCGGCATTAAGCCATTCCAGGAAGCCAAGCCTGGACTGCTGCTGTTCATCACTGCGGGTTATCACATCCGTGCTGACAAATAGCTCTCTGGGCATCAAAAGATTTACCTGGCCGGGATAAAAAGTCTTTAAGTCGTAATATGCTTTTTCTGCCCGCCCCAGGTCGCTGGTTATAACCAGTGCGGGCAACGAGCTCTGCCAGGTCAGCGCCGCCGTAAAAAACGACCGGGCACTTCCGTCAAGACCGCTAATCAAGGCTTTGGGAAAGCTGATCCCTGTCACCTGGTTTGCCAATGCTATAAACTGATCATTCTGTTGCCATTTTTCCAGTAAGGCTTTTATCAAATATTACACTTCCCGGTGTTAGATTATTATGTACAGCAAAATAGGAGGGAATCTTAAAATACCCCTCTTGCATAGTCTAAATTATAACTTCCTGCCAGTGCAGCGTCAACTCGCAGGCTGATTGTATAAATTCATGGCCGCTTCCAGGCCGTCACGGACAAAAGCAAGGACGGCATCAACCGAGCGTTCCAGGGCATTTTCTGTTAATTCTTTCTCAGGGCCGGTTACCGGTTGAAGGACATAATCGGGCGTTTCCATAAAAGGCGGAGGTTTACCGATGCCGATACGCAGACGGGCAAAATCTGAAGTGCCAAGGCTGTGAATAATCGATTGGATACCGCGGTGCCCCGCACTTCCACCCCTGCCTTTCAAACGAATAACGCCGGGAGGCAGATCAAGATCATCACAAATGACCAGCAGCTCTTCCGGGCTGAACTTATAATACCTGAGCAATTCACTTACAGCCAGGCCACTGCGGTTCATATATGTAAGCGGCTGAGCCAGCAGCACTTTTTTGCCTTCGTAACTGGATATAGTAAAAAGTGAATGGTGCTTTTGCAAAGGCTTACCAGCCTGTAAAACACAGGAAAGCTTCTCCACAACCATAAACCCCAGGTTATGCCTGCTGCCTTCATACTTTTTCGATGGGTTGCCAAGACCGACAATAAGGTGCATTTAACCAACCCCGTCATTTTTATATACTAATGCCCCTTTAAAAAGGGGCATATTTTGACAAACTTGATAAAACTATGCAGGGTTATACTGCAAAAAAAGAAAAAGGGCTATTTTTACTCAGCTTCTTCTTCAGTTTCCTCTTCGCCCTCTTCACCTTCGGCTTCTTCCTCAGCAGCTTCTTCGCCTTCCTCAATTTCTTCCTCTACTGCCGGTTCAAGCTCCTCTTCAGAAATCGGGGCGAGAACCTGGGCCAAAGTTGTTTCAATTGGAGTGATTAGCTCAATGTCATCACCAAGAACCAGGCTTTCAGCAGAGATGCTGTCACCAATATTCAGGTCGGAAATGTCTACATCAAACTGTTCCGGTATATCACCGGGCAGACATTTAACATCAACCACTCTTGTAACCATGGAGAGGACCCCGCCTTCTTCAGTGCCAACAGGTTCTCCGATAAAGTTAAGCTGAACCGAAACATCAATTTTATCGGTCATTGAGATCCTGATAAAATCAACATGCATTATCCGGTCTTGAACCAGGATATCCCGCTGAATATCCCTGAACATAACTGTTTCCTGGCGGTTCTTTTTGCCTTTTGACTTAACTTTAAGATCCAGGAGAACGTTACCGCCACCTGTAGTGAGAATCTGACGTAAGGTCCGCCCGTCAATTGTCAGGGGCAAGGTATCATCACCTCTGCCATACAATACGGCAGGAACCAGGTCTTCACTGCGCATCTTCTTACGCTCCCCCTTGCTTAAAGAGGGTCTAGTTGTTGCTTCCAATTCCATTCTTTCCATTCATTCCAGCCTCCTTCTGCAATAGTATACTGCAGGAAGAAAGGAAAATCAACACTATTAAAATAGTTCACTTACAGAACGCTTGTCATGAATGCGAATTATTGCTTCGCCGATCAGCGGAGCAACAGAAAGAACCTTAAAGCAATCTCGCAAACCTTTACGCATTCCCCTGTCTACGGGAATGGTGTTGGTAAAAACAACTTCCTTTATACTTGAATCACTCAAACGTTTGAGAGCCGAACCTGAGAAAACAGGATGAGTGCAGCATGCATAAACCTCGTTTACTCCTTTATCAATAAGAGCCTGGGCGCCAAGAGCTATCGTGCCGCCTGTGTCAATCATATCATCAACAAAGATCGCCGTTTTATCTTTGACATCACCAATGATGTTCATAATTTCTGCCTGGTTTGGGGCAGGTCGTTTTTTTTCAATAATTGCAATCGGTAATGAAAGACGGCGAGCCAGATCACGGGCCCTGGTCACACCACCGAGATCCGGTGAAACTACTACGCCATTTTTAATCTTTTTCTGCTTAAAATACTTTGACAAAATCGGTAATGCAGTGAGATGGTCGACGGGAATATTAAAAAAACCCTGGATCTGTCCGGCATGTAAATCCATCGTTACAACCCGGCTTGCACCAGCCGTGGTAATTATATCAGCCAGCAGTTTGGCCGTAATCGGATCACGGGCCCGGGTCTTACGATCCTGCCGGGCATAAGCATAATAGGGAACAACCACGTTCAGTGATTTCACTGATGCCCTGTATAAGGCATCAACGATAATTAAAAGCTCCATAATACTTTCATTAATTGGTCCACAGAGCGGTTGAATCAGAAAGGCGTTTGTTCCGCGAACGCTTTCCCTGATACTGATAGATATTTCGCCGTCACCAAAACGGCTTACTTCACAATCACCAAGCGACACCCCGACATAATCGGCTATCTCAACAGCCAATTCCCGGTTTGCGCTACCACAAAATATTTTAAGTTCTTCTCCGTTTACCACCATTCACCCTCCTGCAACTGGATTCGATATAGTTGTGTTCTATTTTTTTGTCACTTTTCCTGCCTGCAGGCTATTTTCAACAATTCTCACTATTCACGGAAATAAGACATTCAAAAGGCCCGATTGTTTTTCCGGCTTCCACAGTGACTCCTTCAAGATAAGATTGTCTAATCACAACCCCGTCTTCTATTTTCACCCTGCTCAGATGGCTGTTTGGACCAATCAGGCAGCCCCTGCCAATAACCGTTCCTTTTTCGAGGGTAGTGTTGGGCAGCAGAGTTGTATCGGTTCCAATACTTACATCATGCTCAATGTAGGTATTAGCCGGATCAATCATGGTTACCCCCTGCATCATTAGATCCTTGTTGATCTTTTCTCTCATTAGCATTGCGGCTTCAGCCAGCTGAACCCTGTTATTAATACCAAGACCAACCCTGTAATCATCAATTATATAGCTACCTGCTTTATATCCATCCCGGTACAGCAAAGAAACAACATCTGTCAGATAATACTCTTGCTGGGCATTTTCGGTTGAAAGACGGGGAAGATATTCCCTGAGCAGGCGCAGATCAAAACAATAGGTTCCGGTATTGATTTCATTAATCTCTTTTTCCTGTTCGCTTGCATCCCTATCTTCAGTAATACATTTTACTCGACGACTAGCATCACGAATAATCCAGCCATAACCTGATGGATCAGGCAAAATAGTAGTTGCAACAGTTACCGCATTGCCGTGATGTTCTTTTATTAATGAATCTAAATGTTCCGATGTAAGAAGAGGGGTGTCACCACAGAGGATTAATAAAGTTCCTTCATCAGGGAGACCGGCTAAAGACTCCAATACAGCATGCCCTGTTCCGAGCTGCTGCTCCTGCAAAATGAAACTATACTTACTCTTAAACTGCTCTCGAACCAGGGAAGCACCATAACCGATAACAATTAAAATATTATCCGTAAGTTCTGCTGCACTTCCTGTTATGTAATCTAACATCGACCTGCCGCAAATAGAGTGAAGCACCTTGGGCAGCTTCGAATACATTCTTTTCCCTTCACCTGCAGCTAATACCACAGCCCATAACTGATTCATTTATTACCCTCCCGTTGAATAACTGTGCTGTTATTATACTGCAGCTGGCTTAGGCAGGGCAAAAAAATAAATTTTAAGCTTCAAGCAGCGTTTCTGATAATTTACGTTGATATGCTTCTAAAACAGCATCCTGGATTATCGCTCTTGTTTCAGTATTAATCGGGTGCGCAATATCCCTAAACTCACCATCCGGCGTTCGTTTACTGGGCATTGCAACAAAAAGTCCGTTATTACCGTCTATTACCCTGACATCATGAATAACAAACTTATCACTTATCGTGATCGATACAATAGCACGCATTTTACCTTCATAAGTTAATCTCCTGATGCGGACATCAGTCACTTCCATAGAGGATCCCCCACCTTCTAAAATTAAAATAATGTTAATAACAATTTTTATTATCTCTTGTTAGATAACTTCGACAAATTAGACACTAATCCTGCTTAAATGAGAAAACTATCACGCACAACCAGGTTATAATACAAGTATTGACCTTATTGCGTTAAATGTTTGATGCAAATTTAAAAATATGCTGACAAAACTGCAATATTTATTAAGTATATAAAATATTTTGGCTTATAACAATTGCAGCTCGTTACATTTTTTTGCAGGTAAGGATACGAATTTTCGCACCGTTTGGTTTACATAATATTTGAGGGAGAAGGAAGTTAACCCTGGATTGCTTTTTTAACTACTGCCAGATCGCTAATTTTATCAACATCAACCGCTATTTCTGCGCAATCACAAAAAATTGCTTTCGCCTTTAAGGAAAAAAGTCGTGAAAGATGATACTCCAGATCTTCAACAGAAAGAGTTTTAAATAGGTATTTAAAGACAAGAAACAGAGGAAGAACACGCAATAGTTTAAGTGGCTTTTTACGATAAGAGATGAACGTTTCCAGGCGGTCCTTATTTTCTAAAAACCAATCCGGCCTGATAAGACCGATATTCCCACCGGTTACATGACCTTCTTTTATGCGCACATAAGTTCTTTCTGTTTCCGGAAACCGCTCCAGGCAAACCTCCCGGGTAAGAACGGGATAGTAAAAATCAAAGTTCATTGGTTCGCAAAGTAATAAAAACTGCTCTATCACTGCAGCGCTTATAAGGGGAATATCACCTGTAACTACCAGGCAGGGCTTCTCGTAATCAGTCAACCTAAAACCAGCTGCCAGGTTTTCAAGCATACTGCCTTGCTCTGCTGCTATTTCAAAAGTATACCCGGTTTGATATATTTCCTGAAGTTCCGTTTGCGGACCTACCACAATGATCCTATTAACTGAATTTGCTTCCTGTAAAGCTTCCAGGACATAAGAAAGAATAGTCCTGTTATGCAGCTCAATAAAAGCCTTGTTGGCTACTCCTTCCTGTTCCGTCAAGGGCTCAGGTTTTCCTCCGCCTGCCAGCACTATTGCATCAACCATTTTATCACTCTCCGTTTAATCTGTAAGCATGTTTTCAGCTGAAGTCCAGCACATATAAGAAATACCGCCCAACTCTTCAACTAAGCGGGCAATACCGCCGGCAGAAGCATAACTATCAGTGAGCATAAATAGAGTAGGCCCGCTACCCGAAAAAACCGGGCGCAAACCGTATTGCTGTAACTTTCCTTTAAAATTTTTCACTAAATCAGAACCGGGCAAAATAGCTGTTTCAAGGGTATTAGTGAAAGAATCTTTTAACCAACCGATTACACCATCTCTGGAATTTTTCCTAATAGCCTGAACCAGGGGATCAAGATCAGGCCTGCCAATCTTGTTACGATCAAACTTTCGGTATGCTTCAGAAGTGGATAATTGAACGCCCACGGGGAGCGCTAAAACAACCCAAAAAAAAGGAAGCATGGGTAACTGCTCCAACTGTTCGCCTCTCCCCCGGGCCAGAACAGTTCCACCATGCAGGCAAAAAGGCACATCCGAACCCAATCTGCCGGCCAGTGCATAAAGGGTTTTATTGCTCAAACCAAGCTGCCAAAACTTGTTTAATCCCACCAGGGCAGCCGCAGCATCACTGCTACCACCGGCAAGGCCTGCAGCTACAGGTATATTCTTATAAAGGGTCACCCTGACCCCCTGTATTTTAGCACAGAAATGTTCTTGGAGCATGTCTGCGGCCCTGCTGACCAGATTATCAGGGCCGTTAAGTTCTGGATTGCTGCAGCAAAAATTACAATTACTTTCTGCAGAATATGGTTCAAATAGCAGAGTATCATGAAGAGAAATCTGCTGCATAACAGTTTCAAGCTGATGAAACCCATCAGGCCTGCTACCAAGCACAGAAAGGCCTAGATTTATTTTAGCCCGTGCTTTTATAACCAGTGAATGGCTCATCTTCAATCAACTCTAACCAGGCGTTCATTGTCGGTTACCCCGTGAATCCGCCCTCTTTTGGAAACTGCCTTGCCGTTTACCTTTTGCAAATCCAGCGGCCCTAAAAGATCATGGGTCATAACAAAAAATACATCCCTGGTCAAAACTTGTTCAATTTCCTTCTCTGTTGCAGAATAAAACCTGCTTTTAGCATTGGCTTCAATTGATGCAATATCTTTTAAAGTTACTATCTCAGCAGCTTTCATGTTATACCTCCTTTAAGGCAAGTTTTATTAACAAATGAAAACTGTACTTATCTACATAATAGGGGAGACTTATGCCTCCCCTATTATAAACATTTAAGCAAATTCCTTTTCTGCTTCGTCAACAATATCGCGCAGGGTTTGAGCTGTCCCCTCAGTTAGGGGCTCAGGTTGATGAGTGCGCAAAACCTCTTTTGCAAACTCATTGCAGCGGGTATGCATATCTTTACCACCCTCATCCTGCCAGACCCCTCGTGTATTGCGATCGATTAAAGAACTTCCTGATTGATTGCTTTTAAAGTAATCAAAGGTATGCTGGTGGGTGACAAATTCACCGCCAATGCCCACCTCTCGAATGATGTCTACGGCAAGTGTTTCATCATTGACGGGAACCCCATCGAGCATACGCCTGATCATTTTTACAAATTCATTATCTGCAACCAAAAGGCCTAAATCCATGGTCATTCCCAGCTCCAGCATCCCGAGGCCGTATATCATGTTGGCACCTGCCAACGCTGCAGCCATTAGGGTTAGAGTCCGTTCCTGACCTGCTTGAAGATCACCCAGTTTGGAATCAGACTATGAACCGGCCAGGAAGCTTGGCAAACGGTACCTTCTGGCCATGGCGGCAACGCATGCGCCAAGCATGGCCATTTCAGGGCAACCGACAACAGCAGTGCCCCGTCGCATTTCCATCATGGTAGTAGAACTGCCATAGATGTTTGGTGTACCTCGCTTTGTAAGCTGGCTTAAGCAAATACCAGCCAAAACCTCGGCATTGTGAGTAACCAGTGTGCCGGCCAGGGTTACCGGGCTTGTCCCACCAGCCAGGGCCATTGATAAAACATTTACTGGAATATCATGCCTGGCATAGGCGATTATGGTTTCACAAGTCTCCCGGGCTATGGAAAGCGGGCTTTGGGGGCAGACATCAGCAGAAATAATCGGCTTCTGTTTCAGTTTTTCCTTACCGCCAGCAACTGCTGAAGCCATTTCAATTATCAACTCTGCATGACGGAAGCTGTGTGGAGCAGTGCTGCAGTGCTTGGATGTATTCGAAGCCATAGCTTCATAATTGTGCAGGCAAAAAACTTCCTGGTTTACTTCACGTGGCACAACTGGGCAGTCAAGAATGTCGTACTGATCGAGATAGTCAACCAATTTCGCCACGTCAGCAGTATCCTGCTTGGTTGAATCACGAACAGTGCCTTTCTCAATATCAACTACCTGGACACCACAACTAAAGTTACAGAAACCAACTCTTTTTCCTCCCATTACAAAATCTTGTTCAGGATTGCGTGCCCCCAGGATAAAGCTGGATGGAGCTGATTTAATACAATCTTCCACAATATGGGTCGGGAAAAAGACCGTGCGGGTTGATTTATCAATGATGCAACCACCACTATGGTAAATATTTAGGGCATCATCGCTGTAAACTTTAATGCCGGTATGTCTTAGGACTTCCAGGGTTGACTCGTGAATGCGGTCGATAGCCGCGTCAGATATACAGCTAATACCCATTCCTTCATGCATCATTTCACCTGCTGCTTTACTACGTCGCATGTTAATACCTCCTATCGTTTTTTTTTGATTACGCAACTTGCTTTATTTGATTTTTGTGCGTTTGGTAGCACAGGTTGAACATAACTGGAGGTTATTTATTTGTCAAATACCATTTTTCTTTATTACAGGAATGCTGCAACATATTGCTTAACCGCAAATAAATGATATTTGCATCGCTATTCTACAATACTTTTTAGTAATCCTGCTTTTTGCGGTTATACTTTAGCAAAAGTACAAAATAAAAACCGGATACTGAGATCCGGTTAATTAATAATTGTACTACAAAAATCAGGCAAAATATTCTAAAGCCCGACTGTGCGGCGCAACTCACCTTCATTAAAACTTAGTTCTACCGTTTCTGTCAAAACATCGGCATAACTGAAAGATAATCTTTGAAAGTAGTTGTTTTCTTTTACCTTTACAATAAAAATAGAAGGGTAAGTGCTTTCCAAAACCCCTTCTTTTTCGTAGGTTTTGCGCCGACCCCGGTTAGCCCGCAATTTTATTTTTTCACCAAGGTGAGATTCAAGTTTCTTGCGGATTTCAAATAGGACATCCTTGGCCACCATTTAAAACCACCTTTTTGTTTTCTTTATCATATTATACTACAATACTTTCAAATCGTCAAGGAATCCTTTGATTAGGGGCTTAAATGGGACCTGAAAGCTGATATTCAGGGTTTTTTGCTGATATTTGCATAATAAATAAGTTGAATGCCTTTACTTGGTAAAGCGATCTGCAACAGTTGTTGCTCCAAAAGAGTCAGGCTTTATAAAAGCTTGGTAACCACTACCAATAACCATGCCAACAACTTCTTTAATTATTTCCCTGGTTTCACCCTTTTCTCCCACGTCAAGGTGAATTTCCACATTTAACTTGCAGTCATCATTCTCTGCCAGTTGCTCAGTCAATCGTGTTGCAACATCCAGACTAAGAAAAGTTTCATAATAAATACGCTGGCGCAAACTGTCCATGTAGGGTTTCTTTTGTTTATGATAATAAAAACGCCCACCTTTGCCAATCCGGTGGACCACTACAGCTGTTACAAATATAACGAATTCATTAAGAATTGAGTGGGAATCAGTGCCAATTATCAGCTTATATGATTCATCTGGATATTCGTTTGTATACTTGCCCAGGTCTTCAAACATCTCTTCGAATGAAACCTGGCCTCTTGATGGACTTGTGAAAAGCATTGGCCATGCGACCTTTCATCCTTTTTTATTAATGTAATTATATGCTAAAGAAGCCAGTATTGCAAACTGTCCTGTCGTCAATTCCTCAGGTCGTTTTCCGGGATCAATAGATGCCCTTTCCAGAATAGCAGGACTAAGGGCAGGGTAATCCTTAAAAAGTCTCGACAGGTTATTATACAATGTCTTACGCCGCTGTTGAAAAGACCCTTGCACTATATGCCACATTAATTTTTCTTCTTCAACTGACAAACTCCTCGACAGCGGTAAAAGCCTTATCACGGCCGAATCCACGGTTGGACGGGGCCAGAATACAGTACTGGGAACATTAAAAAGCACCTTTCCCTCAGTATAGTATTGGCTTAGAACCGATAAAGCTCCATAATTACTTTCTCCGGGCCGGGCAACCAGGCGTCGGGCAACTTCTTTCTGAAACATTAAAATAGCAGACTCAAAAGGAAAATTAGATTCAAAAAGCGAGTACATAAAAGGTCCCGATATAATATAAGGCAGGTTTGAAATAAGCTTAACTTTCCGCTCTACCCCAAATTTTTCGTAAATAAAATCAGACCAGTTAACTTTGAGGGCATTCCGATTAATAATTTCGACATTCAACCAAGACTTCATTATTACCGTAAGCATATTAGACAAGCCACGATCTATTTCAAGGGCAATTATGTCAACTTTTTTCTGTGCCATTAACAGCGTTAATGCTCCTGCGCCAGGGCCAATTTCTACAACGGCATCACCTGGCTCTAAAGCCAGGGCTGCAATAATATTACGGGCAATATTGCCGTCAATAAGGAAATTTTGGCCGAGACGTTTATTTGGCTGTAAGCCATGTTCTTTAAAAAGAGCTACTACTTCCCGTGGTGAAGTCAGATCAGGGTGTTCTTTCAATCCTGGTTACCCCCTAAAAGTACTATATTTATCACTAATTTTATCCCTACGCGACAGTTTCCGTCAAACTGAATCAAACTCCAATGGCAGTTAAGAAAATTTTGGCCGAGACACTTATTTGGCTGTAAGCCATGTTCTTCAATTTGTATTTCAAAAGAACCATCTGCTGGATATGACGTATGGTTAATTTGTATTTATATAATAATTGCTCAAGACAGAGTAATCACAAAAATATAATGACAAAAAATACTTTATGCATTATAATATATTTTACAATAGTAATAATTCACCTGTTTAAGCAATTTAAAGAAAGGGGGACCGCTTTTTTCAACAGGGTAATGTTTCGTTTGCAAATGAAATTTGTTATCATTAAAATCTTTAAGGAGGCGTAAATTCAATGGCAGACTTTAAAGGATTATTAAATAAGCTTAATGAGAAGATCGAGGCTGCAGATGAATCGAAACTAAAAGGGGTAACCGCAGTTTATCAATTTGACCTTTCCGGAGACAATGGCGGTGTATTCCATGTTAATGTTGATGACGGTAAAGCAACCGTAGTTGAAGAAGCGCACGACAGCCCCAATATCACGATCTCCATGGCAGCAGATGATTTTGATTCGATGCTTGATGGTAAGTTAAATGCAACTTCAGCATTTATGGCCGGGAAACTAAAAGTAAAAGGCGATATGTCTCTGGCGATGAAACTACAGAGCCTGCTAGGTTAATAAAGACTCAAAAGGGGTTGAAGACCCATGTTTAGCCTTGAAGGCAAGGTTGCCCTGGTAACCGGCGGCTCACGCGGCCTGGGAAGAGCTGACGCCCTGGCCCTGGCCAGGGCGGGAGCAGATGTCATAATTACGGACATCCTGCTGGAAAGTGACCAGTCAGACGACAGCACTGATAAGTACGGCCCTCTGGCTCAGTCCATGAAAAGGCAGGGAGTTGTCTATACCGAACAAACCGCAGCCGAAATACAAAAAATGAACCGAAAATCTGCTGCCTATAAAATGGACGTTACCGACAGGCAGCAGGTAAAGGATGTTTTTGCAAAAACCAGTGAAGAGTTCGGACGAATCGATATTTTAGTTAATAATGCCGCAGCCCTTGACCATGTCGCAACTATTGAGAATCAGTATGATGAACTCTGGGAAAGAGACCTGGAAATTAACCTGAGCGGCGCCTATAACTGCGCAAAAGCTGTATGGCCTATTATGAAAAAACAACAATGGGGCCGGATCATTAATATGGCTTCGGTAGCAGGAACTATCGGTGGTTTCGGGCAGGCCAGTTACTCTTCAACCAAGGCCGGCGTAATCGGCCTGACAAAAAGTTTGGCTCTGGAGGGAGCTCGTCATAATATAACCTGCAATGCCATTGTTCCCGGAATTATAGGAACAGAAGCCTGGAAGAGCGGCAATCCAAAGATGAATGAAAGGATGATCGCCCGTACAGCTTTCCGTAAACCTGGAGAACCGGAAGACATCGCTCATGCCATAGTTTTTTTAGCTACAGAAGAAGCCAAATACATTACCGGCATTGAGTTAAATGTCTCCGGAGGAATTGAACTTTTTACCTTTTAGCCAAACAATTTAAATATTAACAGCACTACCCCGGGCGCTTTCTATCAAGAATAGGAAGCGCCCTTTAATTATCCTTTGCACTATTACTATTGCCGGCGCCGACTTGGATAGAGCAGGTTAGTCAATCCAAGGAATCGTACAAAACAAGGGAAGGAAGCACTAAGCCCTGTCTACGAAGGCGTCTGAAAAGAGGCGGACTGCATTGAGGTAAACCTGATTAGCCAGTTCATCAAGATCCTGTCCGAGAGCGAGGGCCGCTCTTTCATAAGTAAGTTTAATATAAGAAGGTTCGTTGCGCTGGCTTCGGAATGCCTGGGGAGGTAAATATGGAGCATCCGTTTCCAGCAAAAGGCGATTAGCCGGAATATACTTTATTAAATCACGCAGATCATGGGAACGTGGATACGTAAGCGGCCCAGCCAGGGATATATAAAACCCAAGATCGAGGAAAGCTTCAGCCTGGTTACGATCCCCCGAGTAGCAGTGCATCACCCCGGCGGGATAGGGCAAATCTTCTTCCTGCAGCACCTGTAGTGTTTCTACGTTTGCTGCACGGCTGTGTACTATTACTGGTTTATTTACCTGGCAGGCAAGCTGCAGTTGTTCCCGGAAAACTGTCTCCTGCACTTCCCTGGGAGATAGGTCGCGATAGAAATCTAAACCTGTCTCACCAATAGCCAGAACAGTATCAGCGGCAGCCATTTTCCCCAGCTCTTCTAACCAGTTATCACCGGCCTGGTTAGCACCATGCGGGTGGATACCTACTGAAGCACTGATCCAGGGATATTCTTTACTAAGCGCAATGGATCGCCTTGAACTGGCCAGGTCGGTACCGGCATTTAAAATAGCTTTAACCCCGGTCTGCCTGGCTCTTTCCAACACCTGTCCGAGATCTTTTTTGTATTGAGGAAAGTCCATGTGTGCGTGTGTATCTACAAATACTGTCAAATCAACTAACCCTGCTTCCTGCCGATATTTCCCGATCAACTGTTGTCAAAGCCAGGCTGCCGTCCTCAGCTGTTGCTGCAAGCAGCATACCCTGTGAAAGCACTCCCCGCAATTTAACCGGTTTCAAGTTTGAAACAAAGATTACATGTCTGCCAATTAGCTGATCAGTCTGGTAATGCTCTGCTATACCTGCTACAACCTGGCGCTTTTCACTGCCTCCAAGCGAAACTTCTACTTTTAACAACTTATCAGCCTTTGGTATTTTCTCGGCACTAATTATTTCTGCTACCCTTAAATCAACCTCCCGGAATTGATCGAGAGTAATTAAACCTTCCTGCACATCATGGCCGGCATCATCTTTTACGCCCTGATCCGCTGCCGACTCTCCCTGCATTTCACGAATTTCAGCCTGCATGTTAAGGCGAGGGAAAAGGTCATCACCACGGGTAACCACGGTGCCCGCCTTTATTGCCCCCCACTCGCTAAGACTGTTCCAGCTTTTTAAATAATCATTATTACCGATACCCAGCTGTAGCCAGATGTTTTCAGGAGTACGCGGCATAAATGGCTGCAGCATTACCGCTGTAAAACGGATACACTCGATCAAGTTATATATAACAGTACCCAGTCTTTCTCTATTGGCAGGGTCTTTGGCTAATTCCCAGGGAGTGTTTTCATCTATATATTTATTGCTGCGTTTTACAAGCTTCCATAACTCGGTTAAAGCATCACTTATTTTCAGTTGATCAGTAAAACTCTCCACCACCTCGGGTGTTTCCAGGGCCGTACTGATCAATTCTTGATCAGTGTTATTATCTGCAGCCTGCGGTTCAGGCAGTTTCCCACCAAAGTAGCGTTCTGCCATGGTCAATGTCCGGCTGACCAGATTGCCTAGATCGTTGGCCAGATCCGTATTAATGCGATTTATAAAACTTTCCAGGCTAAATATTCCATCCTGGCCAAAGGGTATCTCCCGCAGCAGAAAATAACGTAGTGCGTCTGAGCTGTAACGATCAGCAAGAACAAGCGGGTCAATCGCATTTCCCTTTGATTTTGACATTTTACCTTCCTGCAGCATCAGCCATCCATGACCAAAAATCGTCCTGGGCAAAGGCTCACCGAGCGCCATCAGAAATATTGGCCAGTAAATGGTATGAAAACGTAATATGTCCTTGCCAATTAGCTGTACATCAGCCGGCCAGTAGATTTCAAATATACTGCCTTCTTCGCCATAACCCAGGGCAGTTATATAATTACTTAGTGCATCCAGCCATACATAAATGACATGCTCCTGGTCAAAAGGAACGGGAATACCCCAGTCGAAAGATGTCCGCGATACGCAAAGGTCTTCCAATCCGGGTTTAAGAAAATTATTGATCATCTCATTCTTTCGTGATGGAGGCTGAATAAATTCCGGGTTGGCTTCAATGTGATCCTGCAGGCGCTGGGCATACTTTGACATCTTGAAAAAGTAAGCTTCTTCAGCTATTAACTCAACTTCGCGGCCACAGTCGGGGCAATCACCTTCATCAAGCTGTCTTTCCGTCCAATATGCTTCACAGGGGGTACAGTACCACCCTTCATACTTTCCCTTGTATATATCGCCCTGTTCGTAAAACCTGGTAAAAATGTCGGCTACTTTTTTTTTGTGGCGTTCTTCAGTTGTTCTTATAAAGTCATCATAATTAATATCAAGCTCCTGCCAGAGTTCTTTAATCCATGCTACAATTTCATCAACAAAATCACGGGGAGCCTTTCCTGCCAATTCTGCCTGCCGTTGTATCTTCTGCCCGTGCTCATCTGTTCCTGTCAAAAACCAGACATTATAGCCGGTCAATCTCTTAAACCGGGCCATTGCGTCTGCAGCTACAGTTGTATAAGAGTTGCCAACATGTAATTTATTACTGGGATAATAAATAGGGGTTGTAATATAAAAAGATTTTTTCTCAGCCAACTCCAGGCCTCCTTTAATACTTCCGAAGATGAAGTAATTATATCAAAGCATTTTTAACTGTCAAGATTTTCAATAAAGCTTGCCAAATAAACCATTTTTACAAGGTGCTGCTTTACATGTAATTATTTTGTAAACTTAAGTAATTTAAGGGAAAAACCTATTGACTTACCATGTAAATTACTGGTATAATATCTGAACCACTATTGCTCCATACTGAAAAAAAGGAGGAAATGCTCTTGAAATCAACAGGAATTGTAAGGAAAGTAGATGAGTTGGGTCGAGTTGTTATTCCTATAGAATTGCGACGTACTCTTGGTATCGAAGTTAAAGACGCTCTCGAGATTTACGTTGACGAAGAAAGAATTATACTAAAAAAATATGAGCCTGCCTGCCTATTTTGCGGCAATGCCGATAACGTTAAGCATTTCGGCAGCAGAATTGTCTGCCGGGAGTGCATCAACAAGCTGGCAGAGGAATAGCTTATAGAAAAATCTTCTTATTCAGTAAAGTGGCGCAGGATTAACTGCGCCACTACTTATTTAAGCTGTACTATTTAACATTGATCATTGGGAATATCAATTTCTTCCATAGGAAACTCTTTCCTATAGCCTGATTCTGTTAGCAGCACTGAAACCGCTTTTTTCTTACGATATATCTCTTTAACAATTCCTTCTCCATCAGGAGTAAGTACCTTATCACCGGTGTTGGGCATATCTTCTGAATCACTCTCATACGAACTTGCTTCAAACCGTAAGCAGCACATTAGCCGCCCGCAAACCCCTGAAATTTTTGTAGGGTTGAGAGAAAGATTTTGTCCCTTAGCCATTTTAATTGATACCGGTTCAAATTCTTCAAGAAATGTTGCACAGCAAAAAGCTCTGCCGCACGGACCTATTCCACCTTTAATTTTTGCCTCGTCACGCACGCCTATCTGGCGCAGTTCAATACGGGTTTTAAAAATAGAAGCAAGATCTTTTACTAACTCCCTGAAATCAACTCTTTCCTCTGAGGTAAAATAAAATAATATTTTATTACGATCAAAGTTATATTCTACATTGACCAGCTTCATATCCAGCCCGTGTTCATAAATCTTTTTCCGGCATTTTTTAAAAGCTTCTTCTTCTTTAAGCTTGTTTTCTTCGACCCGGTTTAAATCTTCATCGCCGGCAACACGGATAATTTTTTTTAAGGGCAAAACCAGTTCTTTTTCTGGAATATCTTTGACCGCCATAACCACGGTACCAATTTCATGTCCCCGCGCAGTTTCGACAATTACCTGGGCGCCCTGCTCTATATTATCTAACTCTGGTAAAAAGTAGTATGTTTTTCCGGCCTGCTTAAAGCGGACCCCGATAACTTCTGGCATTGTGACAACCTCCTTTGCACCATTATTAAAAACTTCTCCAGTAATAATCTACGGTTAACATTTGTAGTGTTCATTTCGTTTATTATCGAGTTTACCAGCATTACAGCTTCTTCAAGATCTTCTGAAGGTATATGAGCCAGCCAGGTTACCGGTTCACTACTGCACAAATTTTGTACCATTCCATCTCTATAAAAAAGGCAAAACAGCTCCAGAAAAAGTACTAAATCCTCTTTTTCGGAAAGGTAGTTCGCCCAGGCTAGCAGCTGTCTGGCAGAATCACATCCAGTTGCCAAATTGTAAGCAAGAGTTTTAGCTTCTTCATAGCGCTCTTCAAATTTATTATCTTCCAGCAGATCAAAAGCTAATCCAGGCAAACCTCCGCTAATACGGGCTAAAATTACAGCCTTATCATTTGATATATTAAACTCCTTTACCAGCAGGCTGGCTAATTCCCCACAGTTTAAAGGTCTTAAATTATAACGCTGGCATCTGGAAACTATTGTATCAAATAAAAAGCGTGTCTGTTCAGAAAGTAAAATAAAATGAAGCCCGGCAGGCGGTTCTTCCAGTACTTTTAAAAGCGATGATGAAGCTTCTGCTGTCATTAATTCCGCATTTTCGATAAGGCATACTTTTTTATTGCCCTGCAGGTAAAAACTTTCCCGGATGTCACGAATCTGCTCAATTTTTATATTCTTCCCCTCTGGTCCAATATAATAATAACCAGGATGATTACCGCTTTGAAAACTGCGACATGATGAGCATTTATAGCATGGATCCACACCATCACGCTCCGGACAGAGAATCGCCATGGCCAACAATTTGCCCCAGCTTTTTTTGCCACTTCCTGCTGGGCCGATTAAAAGCAGGGCATGATTAATTTTTTCCCGGCTTATCGCTCTAAACAGCAGGCCCCTTATTTCTTCCTGGCCAACCAGCCTGTCAAAGCTCATATGCCTTCCTCTTTCTTAATTTAATTAGCAAATTCTCAATTAGTTCCCAGATAATTTTGTTCAACTTTTCTACAGATAGTAAAGCATTTATAATTATTATTCTCTCCGGTTCATTTCGCGCTATCTCCAGGTAACCGCTTCTAACGCGCTGATGAAACCTGATATCTTTGCTTTCCATCCGATCCGTTGAGTCTCCACGCCTTCTGATGGCTTCTTCAACCGGCAAATCGAGAAGCAGAGTCAAATCCGGAGCCAACCCTCCGGTTGCGACACTGCTTAAATACCGGATTATAGAAAGATCAGCTCCTCCGCCAAAACCCTGGTAGGCGAGAGTCGAATCTGTAAAACGATCACAGATAACCAGCTGCCCGGTTTTTAAAGCAGGCCCGATTATCTGCCTGGTTAACTCAGAGCGTGCAGCCATATAAAGAAACATTTCTGAATACAAGGAGGGTGAATAATTATTGTCAAGGAGAATTCTTCTTACGTTTTCACCTACAACAGTACCCCCCGGCTCACGGACCATTATATAGTCAAAGTTTTTTTGTGATAGTTTTTTACAAAGCAACTCAGCATGCGTTGACTTGCCACAGCCGTCAATTCCTTCAAGGGTAATCAACAATCCGCGCGTCATAAACACCTCTTTTAAAAACAACTCATTAAAATTTTACCATTCACACCTTAAAAACTGCAGATTGAGAGAATCTGCAGTCTCCAGGAATTTTGCTGAATAAGCTAAAGATGTATGAGGACAATCATCAATAACTGTAATTAGGTGATTCCTTGGTAATCTGCACGCCGTGAGGATGGCTTTCCTTTAACCCGGCGCCGGAAATGCGAATAAACCGGGTATTCTGCTGCAGTTCTTCAAGGTTAGCTACACCGCAGTAGCCCATTCCGGCCCGCAGCCCACCGGCCATCTGATAAACCATATCACCTACGGTACCCCGAAACGGTACTCTACCTTCAATACCTTCAGGGACCAGCTTTTGCTCATAATCCTGGAAATAGCGGTCACGCGAGCCTTCTTTCATTGCCCCAAGCGAACCCATTCCCCGGTATACCTTGTAGCTTCGCCCCTGAAAAATTTCAAATTCGCCGGGGCTCTCTTCTGTTCCTGCCAGTAAGCTGCCAATCATCACTGCCGATGCTCCTGCCGCCAGGGCCTTGGTAAAATCACCGGAAAATTTAATTCCGCCATCGGCAATAATGGGCACACCCTTTTCACGCCCCGTCTTTGATGCTTCAAATATCGCCGTTATCTGCGGCACACCGATTCCTGCAATAATCCGGGTTGTGCAAATTGAACCAGGACCTACACCAACCTTAACAGAGTCCGCACCGACTGCAATCAGGTCCCGGGCTCCCTCAGCAGTGGCAATATTACCACCCATTATTTCAATATGAGGAAATTTTTCTTTTACATCCCTTACTGTATCAAGCACAGGCTGAGAATGCCCGTGAGCAGAATCAATAACAATCAAATCTACACCGGCTTCCACCAGCGCTTCAGCTCTTTCAATAGCGTCACGTCCAACACCAATAGCTGCAGCTGCCAGTAAGCGACCATTAAAATCTTTTGAAGCACGGGGGTACTGGATTGTTTTCTCAATATCTTTAATGGTGATTAACCCTTTAAGGTTAAAATTATCGTCTACTATAGGCAATTTTTCAATTTTATGGCGACGTA
Organism: Bacillota bacterium; assembly: GCA_051748445.1. Taxonomy (GTDB): domain Bacteria; phylum Bacillota; class Dethiobacteria; order DTU022; family DTU022; genus T3SED10-7. The sequence continues at coordinate 9,656 of JBNJHL010000007.1, read as the reverse complement.
AAATTTCCTGTGCTTCCTGCAAAGTCGTTCCCTCGGGAGCAGTAACCAGCATTTCATGGGTCATGGCTTCGCCGATTGGCCGGGAATAATCTTCTTCAAACCGCAGGTCACGGTTGGTGATAATGCCAACAAGCTTCTCCCCAATAGTTATGGGAACACCGGAAATCCTGTACCGTTCCATTAAAGCCGCCGCATCGTTAAGGGTATGATCAGGGGTAAGCCTGAATGGGTTGGTAATAACACCATGCTCGGAACGTTTGACTTTATCTACCTCTTCCGCTTGCCTTTCAATCGTCAAGTTCCGATGAATAACCCCAATTCCTCCTTCACGAGCAATCGCTATTGCCATCCTTGCTTCAGTAACAGTATCCATGCCGGCGGAAAGCAGGGGGGTGTTCAGTTTAATATTTTTAGATAAATGGGTAGTTATATCAACATCACGGGGCTGTATTTCTGATCGAGCGGGAACCAGTAAAACATCATCAAAGGTCAATCCTTCAAATGAAAATCTGTCAGCCTTCAAAACGCACTCCCCCCGCATTTAGCTTGTAGTTAATTGAAATTATCATAACAAACGGCCCTGATAGTGTCAACCTTAAAAGCCGGTCGGCAGGATAACAGCGATCAAATAAAGAATTCACAAAAGGGACTAAACGATCCCTGGAGGGAGGAATTTCGTTTGCCGCATATTGAAATAGACAACCATACTTATTATTATGCTGGTGATTTCAGTCGTGCAGGAACACCGTTAGTTTTCTGTCATGGTTCAGGAGGCCGCCACCACCACTGGCTCTACCAGCTAAAGGGCTTAAAGGAAACTACAAACCCAATCGCTGTGGACCTGCCCGGTCATGGCCGTTCAGAAGGCAAACCGGCTGATGACATTACTGTGTACAGGAGCTGGCTGCATCAATTCATTAAGGTAAACAAAGTAGAGTCGCCAGTAATATCAGGACATTCAATGGGTGGAGCCATCGCCCTGGATTATGCACTGCAATATCCTGATGACTACCTTGGCCTTATTCTTGTAGGCAGCGGAGGTAAGCTCCGGGTTTTGCCCGCATTTCTGGAGGAGCTGAAAAAAGGCTCTGTTCCTGATTCATTATCGCAATATCTTTACGGTCCAGCCGCTTCCGAAGAACTGCTGGAGAAGGGCAGGAAAGAAGTAAAAGATACTGCGGCATCAACCTATTATGCCGATCTGAGCGCCTGTGACAAATTCGATATTATGGATAAACTGGATCAGATAAAAAAACCGGTACTAATAATATGCGGCAGTGAAGACCGGCTTACCCCAATAAAATACAGCCGATACCTGGAAAAAAAGTTACCTGAAAGCCTGCTTGCAGTAATTGAAGGAGCCGGACATATGGTTATGCTGGAAGAGCCAGATCAGGTTAATAAGGCTATTATTGATTTTATTAAGCAGCTTTAAGAGGAGGACAACGAGATGGAAAAAAAACGCAGTTTATTTAACCTGGAAGAAACTTTAAAACAGGCCGTCAAGACATTCTCAGTCTTGGAGCCGGCCGAGGTTGCTGCAAATGCAGGGGTTGAGCTCAGAGAAGACCGTAAAACATTAAAAGTACCATTTATTGACCAGGTTTTTTCAGTCAAACATCCGGAAGGAAAAGTTATCGCTTCAGATGGGGAAGATGCTTCCATTTACCTGGCAATAATAATTTTGCATTACCTGGAAACAGCCGAAGGCAAACCGTTAAAAGGACGCTGGATTGCTTATCGTCACCTGCCTGGAGGGGACATTTACAATGACCCTTTCAATAAAAGAGCAATCACACCCTTTTTGAAAACATTCGGCGAGCGCCCTGAAGCTTTCAAAAAAGCTGCTGCTGCGCTTGGGGGATACAATTTAGAAAGCAGCGGTGTCAGTATGGTTATTCCTGTCTTGCCGCGGGTACCAATATGTTTTTCCATCTGGCCCGGCGATGACGAACTACCCGCGTCAGCTAACATTTTATTCGATGAGGCAGCTTCTTCTTACCTGCCCACAGAAGATTATGCCCACCTGCCGGCAATTGTAAATGGCGCAATGAAGGGAAAAATCTAAGCAACTTTACAATACCCTGGTTTCATTAGAGACTTAATTATCATATCTCCCTGCGCCCCTCAAGGGCACGGCTTAAAGTTAGATCATCAGCATATTCGATATCGCCCCCGACGGGGAGACCAAATGCAATACGGGTAACCTTTATTCCCAGGGGTTGGAACAATCTGGCCAGGTAACCGGCCGTGGCATCCCCTTCCACATTGGGATTGGTTGCAATAATCACTTCTGTGATGCCTTTTTCCTTAATTCTCTCAAACAGGTAATCCATCTTTAATTCTTCTGGGCCGACTCCGTCAAGCGGCGAAAGTGCTCCATGCAAAACGTGGTAAAGACCACGGTATTGCCCGGTTCTTTCCAGGACCAAAACATCACGTGGTTCTTGGACAACACAAATCAGTTCCTGGTCGCGCCTTGTATCACTGCAATATGTGCATAGCTCAGCCTCAGCCAGGCTTCCACAGTTTGAGCAAAAACCCAGCTTATCCCTGGCCTCAACCATGGCCCGGGCGATAGCAACAACATCTTCCCGCGAGCAGCCCAGCAAGTAAAAAGCAATTCTCTGGGCCGACTTCTGGCCTATCCCGGGAAAACGGGTTAAAGCATCAACCAGTTTTTTTAAATATGCAGGATAAGCCATAATCTAGACCATTCCCGGGGGAAGGTTCATCCCGCCAGTCACTTTTTGCATTTCCGAGGAAACCATTTCATCAACCCGGTTAAATGCTTCATTAACTGCTGCTATAATCATATCTTCAAGCATTTCACGGTTATCCGGATCAATTGCTTCCGGATCAATCTGCAGTGAGACCAGCTGCTTCTGCCCATTGGCAGTTACCCTGACTGCTCCACCTCCGCTTGAACTGTCAACTGTTCTCTGGGCGAGATCCTCCTGCAGCCGGCTCATTTCAGCCTGTGCTTTCTGCAGCTGCTTCATCATTTTTGACATTCCACCGTTAGGCATTGACTAACCTCCTCTCAATCTGTATCAACCAGTTTGCCTCCAAATAGCTCCTTTGCCTCTTCTGATTTTGGCGCTTTTTTTTCCCGTGTGCCCTGCTCTCGAGTAGAAGAAGGCGATGCATCTTGCTCTTTCCCTTCAACCGGATCTGGTTGTCTTTCTGTTGACTGCTCCGTTTCATCTTCACCTTGCGACACAGTTGTTAAATCCGGCTTCAGCTCCTTTTCGTTATCTGCGGGTACATTTCCTGCCTCACCCTGTTTTTCAACTACTTCCGCCTTCACAGAAATCTGATCACCGCAAAAAACCGAAAGAACTGATTCGACTATCTTCCTGTGACTATCTTCCATAATCCTGATCTGATGAATGCTATATTCTCGGTCATATTCCAGTTTCACCATATGTCCTTTACATTCAACCAGGCGGGCCGGATCCAGCCAGGCAGCAGTGCTCTTTTGCCCTCTCTTTACTTCCTGCAAAAGCTGTGGCCAGGCTTCTTTAAGCCTGGCAGTGCGGTTACCCTCAGGAACACTTTCCCTGCCCTCATCTGCCGGTTTTTCATTACCTTCAGAAGCGCTTGCTGGCTGCTTCTGTTTCATTTTTGTAGTAGTCTGCTCGGTTTTTTTAATGTTATCTGCTGCCGCTTCCCCTGTAGAAGCAGTGGCGACCTGTTCTTCGCTCGGCTTTGCTTCAGGTTTACTGGCCGCCGCAGAATGCAACACTGAAGCCGGCTTTACCCGCCCGTGTATCAAACGAACCAGACGGATAAAACCTACTTCGAGGATATAACGGGGGAAATGAGCATGCCGTAATTCAGAGCTGACTTCGTGTAATAACTCAACCGTATCTAGCAGTAAATCCCTTTCGATCTTACCACGGTAACGAGAAACAAGTTCTTCAAAACCAAGCATTCTGTTGGCTGTCTGTTCCTTGCTGCTGCTTTCTGAAAGCAGCAGTCGGGTAAACACAAAGGTTAAGTCACGCATAAAGAGGTTTAAATCACGACCGCTAAAAACCACTTCTTCAAGCGTAGAAAGCCCGACATCAAGGTTGTTTTCAACTGCCGCTTTAACCATATTTTCAATTGTATCGGCCATGGTAGCGCCGGTAACAATACGGACCTGCTCTGCATTAATTGTTTCTTCACCATAAGCAGAGCACTGTTCTAAAATACCAAGTGCATCACGCAGTGATCCCTCAGCCAGCCTGGCAATCAGGGTAATTGCCTCTTCATCAGCCTGCCAGTTCTCTTCTTCAATAACATCTAACAATCGCCGGCTGATCTGCTCTACCGTTAGCAGGTGAAAGTCGAAGCGCTGACAGCGCGAAACAATGGTCGAGGGCAGACGCGAAGGATCTGTAGTAGCTAATATAAATACCACATTTTGCGGAGGTTCTTCGAGCGTTTTCAGAAAAGCATTGCTTGCTTCAGGGGTAAGCATATGGGCTTCGTCAATTATATATACTTTGTAGCGGCTTTCACCGCTGGCAAAGCGGCTTCTTTCTCTTAACTCGCGAATTTCATCAATACCACGGTTCGAAGCAGCATCCATTTCGATTACATCGATAGAAGAGCCGGAAGCAATATTATTACAGGGAACACACTTTCCACAGGGTTCGGCAACAGGATATTGTTCGCAATTCATGGCGCGGGCTAATATTTTTGCAGCAGTTGTCTTGCCTGTTCCCCGGGGGCCACAGAACAAGTATGCGTGGGCGAGCTGCCCACGGCAAAGAGTATTGCTCAGGGTGCGAGTAATATGTTCCTGCCCTGTCATATCAGAGAAGGTAAGCGGTCGGCGGCGGCGGTAAAGACTAAGGTAAGCCACTTATTCTATACACCTCTTACTTTTACCCGGTTATACTTGCCACATTATCAGGGCATCTCATTTCTCTTCCCAATTTTTCAGGAATATTACCCTGGCAAGTTTTTCTTAAATATTAAGGCCGTGCACCTGCCTTTGACCGTCACCTCCAGGCGCTAACCAGACAGTTAGCTCTGTCCCGGCGCTCCCGTGGCACCCGCAATAACTCATTTACCGCTGCTTCCTTCCGGACCTGACGGGTTTCATGAGCTTGCGCCGCACGGGACCGGGCCTTCAACACCACTTGCCTGGCGCTGGCCCCAAAAGTGCGCGGCCGGGGGCAGGAATTAAACCCCGCTATAGCGGTTTGCGGGTTCAGGGCACCGCTACCTCCCCGTCTAGCACGGCCAAACCATAAAAATGGCGGAGAGAGAGGGATTCGAACCCTCGAGACAGGGTTTTGCCCCATCTACTCGCTTTCCAGGCGAGCGCCTTCGACCAACTCAGCCATCTCTCCACGCAAACTTAGATAGATTGTCTTGCTGGGATATTATACAATGAAAGCCGCTCATTTTCAACCGTGCCGGCTGTATCTGTTCTCCCGATATGCCCGCTATATTAACCGTCATAATAATATTCAAGTGATAGCAGGAACATGAAAGGCTAAATAAACACTGTTTTTACCTGCAAAATTGCTATAGTTTTTCAGCATAACTGAACAGCCCGCTGATCAGCAAAAAACTCTGGGGGGATCATATTAATAGCATTTTATCAGATTAGTTATTTTTTTTGCACTTTACTTAACTAACCTGATATTATGAACATATACTTACTTCTAAATGGAGGCTGCCGAATTATGAAGACTAAAATTTATGATGCTATTGTCATTGGTTCCGGACAGGGTGGAACCCCCCTGGCCGAATCGCTTAACACTCTGTTTATGACTCTCGAAAATTAAATAATCATACCCTCTAATAAGGAGAGCTGCTATGTCTATTCAAGTTAACCGCAAAGATATAAAACTACTTCCAAATTCGAAGCGAGTTATTTCCCGCTATTATGATCCTGGCGATAAGGATCGGAAAAAAGAGATAATTGAACATATAATTGCTCTGCCAGATGACGAAGCCCGGTTTACCCTGAACCGAACACTTACCAGTTACTCCCAGCGTCATCGCAACATATCAGAAACTTTTCAGGCTCACTTTAATAATGTAAAAGAAGCTGTTGGTCAAATCAATATCGACCTCGGAAAATTATCACTGGAGAAAAAAGTATTGATCGGCTCATATTTTACAATGGAATACGCTATAGAAGCAGCCGCCTTTTTTAACCCTTCTATTGTCGAGGATCCTGATCAGACCAGCCTTGGTGATGGTGAAAAAAGAATTATTGCCAGTTTCAGGGCAACCGGAGAGGGGCACATCTCCTCTATTGTTTTTAGGAGCGGCATTATTGATAAAAACAACAATATACAGTTGAATACTCCTGGCGATCTTCTGGAGATTCCAGAGTCAATAAAAAAACATATTTACCAAAAAGAAGATTTCGTGAGAAAACTCTCCGAGATGGATATACAGATGGAGATGCTAAGGATCGTTACTGATAAGCTTGATAGCAGCTTCACATACGAAGAACTGCAGGAACAAATCAATACCGTACTGGCAAAAGAAGATTTGAGTTCTATTCAAAAAAAAGTTATTAAAGATTGCAACTGGCTGGCCAATTCCTATCACAATATTACATTTTCAATGGATACAGCGGTTTCTGAAAGAGTTATCTTTCCTTTAGCCGATACAGAACGCAATGGTATTGAAGATGCCCGCTTTGTTAAGTTTACGGATGATGATGGCTCTACAACTTATTATGCCACTTATACAGCATATAACGGCTACACTATACTGCCGAAATTAATTCAAACTAAAGATTTTTATCATTTTGAAGTAATGCCGTTAAACGGCAAATCTGCCCAAAATAAAGGTATGGCTCTTTTCCCGCGCAAGATCAATAATCAATATGCCATGGTTTCCAGGCTCGATGGAGTTAACAATTATATAATGTACTCAGATGATATTCACTACTGGCATGAAGCAGAAATGATTCAAAAACCCGCTTATCCCTGGCAGTTTATCCAGATCGGCAACTGCGGCTCGCCACTGGAAACCGAGGACGGCTGGCTCTTGCTGACCCATGGCATTGGTACGGTCCATACTTACAATATCGGAGCGACTTTGCTTGATCTGGAGGACCCGTCAAAAGTAATCGGTACTACCCGTGAACCCCTGATGAGACCAAACGATGAAGAGCGTGAAGGATATGTGCCCAACGTCATTTACTCCTGCGGTGCACTAATTCATAACGGCTCATTGATTTTACCTTATGCCATGGCTGATTATGCCTCATCATTTGCCACTATTTCTCTTAAAGAACTATTGGCAGAACTGAAAAGCTAAGCATCCCTGCAATGTAACAATTTGCCGTCCGGATCAAGCTTGTTATGTTCTACACCATCGTTAGTTGCAATGCAATTTAAATAAAGTTCAAGTGTATAGTACCTTCAAAATATGTCTGGGGCGGCCGACAACTTTTGCAAAAGCCGATAGCGCCTTGTTCTCATGGTTATTTGCAGGATCAAGCTCGTCTGCCGCCAGACCATATGAAAGCGCTTTAAGCCGTTCGGTTTTTATCAAAGTACCATCTAAATCGAAAATCACTGCTTTAATCATTAGCTCTGCTCCATTGCCGATGGCTTAATAGCCAAAACGGAATCATCCGTCCTGACATAGCTTAGGGCTGCCTCTGCCACATTTATTTTTGCCTTTTCTGTCGTATCCATAGTAAATACTCTCCTCGGATAAGCACAGAACAGGGCAATAATCCTGCCCCAAGATTCTCTTTTAACGGTACTCGGGATTGGGGTGGTCAAATCGGCAGCCAGCAGCCCATTTAGTACGCTGGTTACCGTGTGCCGGTATTCCACCTTGATCTTTAAGCATTCTCGCCATGTGCAGCAGATTCCAGGTCATAAACGTTGTATTGCGGTTAGTAAATTCGTTTTCCGGACCACCTGAACCAGGATCCAGGTACGACGGCCCCGGTCCGATCGGTCCAAGCCAGCCGGCATCGGCCTGGGGAGGTATCATATAGCCTACATGCTGCAGGGAATAAAGAATACCCATACCGCAGTGTTTCACCCCGTCTTCATTGCCAGTTACCAGGCATCCTCCGACACGCCCGTAAAAAACATACTGTCCTTTATCGTTAACATCACCAGAGTGCCCGTATAGCCTCTCGATTATTTTCTGGCAAATGGAAGTTTTTTCACCGAGCCATATGGCCGTACCTAAAACCAGGATATCAGCCTCCAGCACTTTCTTGTAAATCTGCGGCCAATCATCTTTATCCCAGCCGTGTTCGGTCATATCAGCGTATACTCCGTTAGCAATATCATAGTCCACAGCCCTGACCGCTTCTACCGAAACCTTATTCTTTTCCATGATTGCCTGGGAAACCCTGATTAAACCTTCGGTGTGCGACAACTCGGGGCTTTTTTTCAGGGTGCAGTTAATAAATAGTGCTTTCAGATCAGAGAAATCCCACCTGCTGGTCTTACACAGTTCTTCCTGTTTCTGGTTGAGAACATTCTTCGTCACAATGTTCACCCTTTCTTTTGATTTATTGATGATAGTACTTTTCTTTTATTATTTCCGGGTCAACCCCAAGCCTGTAGGCAAGCAGGGCATAAAATATCAGGTACAGGTTTCGTAAAGGTCCTTCCCGGTCAAATTTTCGGCTGCTGCTGATTACCGGCCCCTTTAGCAGTTTACATTGACCAAATTTATTCAGACGACGGCTGAACTCGACATCAGCCATAATCGGCATAGAAGCAAAGCCCCCTAACTCTCGAAAAACTTGAGCTCGAACGAAAATACCGCGATCGCCAAAGTAAGTGCCGGTAAGACAGCAGTAGAAATTGCCGCCCATACTCAAAAGCTGGTATTGAAGTCTTCTCCCGTCAAGCTGCATAGTAAATGCGCCTCCGGCAACCCCTGGTGAAATAGATTCTAGGCGCTTCAGGCAATTCGGAACAAGACGGCAATCTGCATGCAAAAACAAGAGGATTTCACCATTTGCCCGGGCCGCACCGGCATTTAGCTGAGCAGGCAAGTCGGCTTTATCAATAATAACTACTTTTTCTGTGTAATTTTTGGCAATCTCTACAGTATTATCTTCACTTGCTCCATCCACTATTATTACTTCCACATCCTCCTGCTGGGAGAAAACACTTGCCAGGCAGAGCGGCAAAAGTTCTTCCTCATTATTTGTAGGAACTATTACTGAAATCATAATTTACCTTCTAAATATTCTTATTACCTTTTTAAATAGAGGTTTGTCTGCTTGTTCTGAAAACCAGTCGTCGATCACTCTTTGAGCTGCCATGCCAAGCGTGGGGTAAACGTGCACGGTTAAACCAATATCATACAGCCGCAGTCCCCTGCGCCGGGCTAAAGTAAGCTCGCCAAGCAGTTCCCCGGCCCTTGGCCCAAGGATATGAACCCCCAGCAATTTTCCGTAAGGCGAAGCAATGATTTTAACTTTACCTTTTGCCACATCATCGGTAATAGCCCGGCTGTCCAGCAGAGCTTTTACTTTAGAAGCTTTGCTGGCCTTCAGAACAGTTTCGCGCACCTTTTCCATCACATTATCTTCCGTTCTGCTTCCGGATCGGTATGCCAGCGACGCCTGGTGGATAAGAGCCTTGGAAGGCACACACCCTGTCCATGAACACTCTCCACCCAGGCGTTCTTCTTTTTCAATTATTATA
>JBNJHL010000006.1:0-35340 GCA_051748445.1 Bacillota bacterium | reverse complement strand
TTTCCACCCGTGCCAGGCCTCTGCCAGGCCAAAATATTATAGGCCTATTGAAATTACTTTCAGGTTAAAACACCGCTCACGGCGGCACAAGTATTAAATGCCTCAGCCTCCTCCGCCAAAACCTTCACTCTTCACTTCCCCATCCTCGGCCAGAATGGGAACTTTGCTTGCCTTGAACTCATTTTTTGCTTTTTTCAATGCTTCAGGATCAGAAGAAACATTATAAAGCTTGTAATCCTTTCCTTCTTCTTTTAATGCCTTAACCTGTTTTTCACAATAAGGACAGCCGTCCTTGACATAAAGCTCGAGCATTTTCATTCCTCCTTTTTTTTAAGTATAACTATTAAATCATATTCTATTGCTAATTTATTATTAAGAAAACTGCACTCACTTTACGTTTGCTTCATGCTTTGCTAAAACGGCTTTTCCATGCCTGCACTTTACGCTCGCTCCAGTTTCCTTAATAAGTCTGCTAATAAATATGCACGTATATATAAAAATGTACTGTAACTAGCTCTTATTATATAAAATTGACCCCTTTCAAAGCAAGTTCCAGCGCAAGTTCCTTGACTTCCTGGCAGGCCTTGATTATAATTCAGCCAGGTTAATCTTTAATTTACCGGGAAAAACGCTCACTGGGAAAAGTCGATTTCCCGTGAGTTTTTTATTTAACAGGGAGGTTAAACAATGCGCATTGCACTGGCCCAGCTTAACCCGACCATAGGAGCCCTAAAAGAAAATGCAAAGAAAGTCGAATTACACTATGCTAAAGCAAAAGCAGCCGGGGCAGACCTGGTGACTTTTACTGAACTCAGCCTGAGTGGCTACCCGCCAAAAGATCTGCTGCTCTACGAAAGCTTCCTCGACCAGGAAAGAGAGCTGATCCTGCACAAACTGTTACCTCTAACTAAAAGCGGACCTCCAATGATCATCGGTGCCGCACATCGCCACTCCGGCAAACTATATAACGGAGCGTATTACATAGAAAATGGTTCAATCAAATCAGTTCATTTAAAAACTCTTCTACCAAATTTCGATGTTTTTGATGAAGAAAGATACTTTACCCGCAATACTGACCGCCGGGTTGAGATGATCGATGACCTGCCTGTAGCAATAACTATCTGCGAGGATATTTGGAATGATAATGACTTTTTTACCGTGCCTATTTATGATACGGATCCGCTGGTGAATCTTTTCGCCCGGGGCGCCCGGCTTCTTCTGAACCTGTCAGCATCACCTTATCACCTGGGCAAGCACCAGCTGCGTGAAAAAATGATGCCTTTCCTGGCCACGAAATATAACAGCGCGATAATTTACCTTAACCAGGTCGGGGGAAATGATGACCTTGTTTTTGACGGATCGAGCCTTGTCTACAATAACCGAGGTGAACTGATCTACAGGGCTGCCGCTTTCGAGGAAGAACTTTTTTATGTTGATACTGAAGATTTATATAAGGCTGCTAATAATATAGTACCACCTGACCATGATAACATCAGCACTGTCCGGCTGGTTCTTACGCTTGGCATAAAAGATTACACGGCCAAAACCGGGTTTGAAAAAGTAGTGCTCGGTTTAAGCGGAGGAATTGACTCTGCCCTGGTTGCCAGCCTGGCTGTAGAGGCGCTGGGGCCGCAGAACGTCCTGGGTATCATGATGCCATCACCATATTCTTCTGAACACAGCATCAAGGATGCTGCCTCTTTGGCAGAAAACCTGGGTATTGAACACCGCCTGATCAACATTGACAAGCCTTTTCAAGCTTTCATCAACCTGCTAAATAAGGGAAACAAACCTTTGCAAGACCTGGCCGAGGAAAATCTCCAGGCCCGAATTCGAGGTAATATAATCATGCATATCTCGAACCGGGAAGGTCACCTGGCCCTGGCGACCGGAAACAAGTCGGAACTTGCTGTGGGCTACAGCACTCTGTATGGAGACATGGCCGGCGGGCTGGCCCCGCTTTCCGATCTGCCTAAAACAATGGTTTATGAACTGGCCGAACATATTAATGAGCAAAACGGCAGGGAGATAATCCCGCATAGCACCTTAACCAAGCCTCCTTCCGCCGAGCTGCGCCCGGATCAAAAAGATGAAGACTCTCTTCCGCCTTATAACATCCTGGATCAAATTCTCTATTATTATATCGAAGAAAATAGATCAACCATTGATATCATTGCAGAAGGATTTGATGATCAAACCGTGAAGAAAGTAATTCGCATGGTGGACACCAGTGAGTTTAAAAGACGCCAGGCTGCTACCGGCCTGCGCATTACCACTCGATCTTTTGGGGTAGGCAGGCGCATGCCTATTGCCCGCGGTCACGAATAGAAAAAGTTGGTGAAGGCTTTGGGTGATTACAATAATAACAAACGGGAACACAACAGCGGCTATGATGTTGTTGTGGTCGGTGCAGGTCATGCCGGTTGTGAAGCAGCCCTGGCCGCGGCCAGGCTCGGCTGTCGGGCCCTGCTGTTAACCTTAAACCTTGATATGGTCGCCTTTATGGCCTGCAACCCTTCCCTGGGAGGGCCGGGTAAAGGGCACCTGGTAAGGGAAATTGATGCCCTGGGCGGCGAGATGTCCAGGGTTGCCGATAAAAACCTGCTGCAGGTCCGCTTGCTAAATACCGGAAAAGGCCCCGCTGTCCAGGCCCTGCGAGCCCAAATAGACAAGTGGGATTACCAGCGCACCATGCGTATTGCCCTGGAAAAGGAACCCGGCCTGGAAATTCGCGAAGATATGGCAGAAGAAATAGATTTTCAAAATGATACCGTTTGTGGAGTGCTGGGACGCAGCGGAGCTTATTACCAAACCAAAACAGCTATAATTTGCAGCGGTGTTTATCTCGGCGCCGAAATTTTTCTCGGTAGCCGTCATTACCCTTCTGCTCCCGGCAGCATTACACCGTCCTATAACCTGGTCAAGAACCTGCAGAAAAAAGGCCTGGAATTCAATCGCTTTAAAACAGGAACTCCACCACGGGTATACCGTCGCAGTATTAATTTCAGCAACCTGGAACCGGTTCACGGTGACCTCAAAGCACCCGGCTTTTCGATGGTCGGCAAAGGAGCGCCACCTGAGCAGATTCCCTGCTGGATGACCTATACCAATACTGCAACTCATGACATTATCAGGGACAACTTTTCCCAGGCCCCTATCTACAGCGGCTTAATCAAGGGCAGTGGGCCCCGCTACTGCCCTTCAATTGAAGATAAAATTGTCCGTTTTTCTGACCGGGACCGCCACCCGATTTTTATTGAACCGGAAGGAGCCGATATAGATGAGCTGTACCTGCAGGGTATATCCACGGGCCTGCCTCCCGAAATCCAGGTGCAATTCCTGAGAACCATACCCGGATTGGAAAAGGTAGAAATAATGAGACCAGCTTACGCTATTGAATATGACTACGCTCCACCAACCCAGCTAAAACTATCCCTGGAGACAAAAGCGGTAAAGGGCTTGTTTTTTGCCGGCCAGATTAATGGCACCACCGGCTATGAGGAAGCTGCCGCCCAGGGCTTGATTGCCGGCATCAATGCAGTCCAATTGATAAACTCTCTGGACCCGTTAGTCCTGAAACGCAATGAAGCTTACATCGGGGTAATGATCGACGATCTGGTCACCCGCGGAGTAATTGAACCTTACCGAATCTTTACTTCCCGCAGCGAATACCGCCTGCTGCTGCGCCAGGACAACGCAGACCTGCGCCTGACTGAAATCAGCCGCCTGCTCGGCCTTATAGATGATGAACGGTATCAAGTATATCTAACCAAAAAAACTTACATTGAAAATGAGCTGAAACGACTGGCAAAAACCAGGCATAATCCTTCCGGCAGCATAGAAAATTTTCTAAGCGGCCAGGATTCATCCCCGCTAAAACAGCCGGCCACCGCCCTGGAATTGATAAAGCGACCGGAAATTAGCTACCGGGCTTACCTGGAATGGGAAGGACGGGAAATGCCATCCCTGCCGCAGGGGACGATAACCGAGCTGGAAAACCAGATCAAGTATGCCGGTTATATTGCCAGGCAGCAGACGATGATCGACAAAGCAGCAAGGATGCAGGATAAACCAATTCCGCCTGATTTCGACTACCAAAAGGCAAAAAACATTTCCACCGAAGCCCGCCAGAAACTGGAGAAAGTCAGGCCGGCTACTGTCGGTCAGGCCTCGCGCATGGAAGGAGTAAGTCCGGCTGATATCTCGGTCCTGATGCTGTACCTTGAAAGGCCCGAAACTTTAAATGTCAAAAGTAAAGCAGGGAAGGAAAATGGTGAAAAGGGAACACCAGGTGAATAAGCAAGAAGATACCAAACAACCAGGCTGGTATTATCGCCTGAGCAATTTTTTTCGCAGTAAGTTTGGCGAGCCGATTTATAAAATCCCGCTTGATGCCGGTTTTTCCTGCCCCAATCGCGACGGCACCATTGGCAATACGGGCTGCAGTTACTGCTATAACCCTTCTTTTTCTCCTTTCAGCGGTGATGCTAAAGCATCAATCAACGAACAGCTGCAAAGAGGTAAAAAGAAAAAAAAACAAGCCCGCTACCTGGCTTACTTTCAATCCTACACCAATACCCATGCTCCGCTTGAAAAATTGAAAGCACTATACGATGAAGCCTTGGAAGATCCCGAAATAATTGGCCTGAGTATTGCTACCAGGCCTGACTGCATATCTGAGGAGATCATTTCCATGCTGGAAGATTATGCCAGCGGATGGCATCTATGGGTTGAGTACGGGCTGCAGTCAGCCCATGATCAAACCCTGCAGTTAATAAACCGCGGACATGACAGTGTCCAATTCGTTAAAGCAGTTGAAATTACCCGCAACAGGGGAATATATATTTGTGCTCACATTATCCTCGGTTTGCCCGGAGAAACCCCGGAAATGATGCTGGAAACAATTGACTTTTTAAATAAGCTGTCAATCGACGGAGTAAAGTTTCATCATCTGCAGATTATAAAGAACTCGCCTTTGGCTGAAGAATATGCTAAAAACAAAATCCCTTTATATGAAAAAGCCGAAGATTACATCCCCATCCTCTGTGATTGCCTGGAAAAACTTTCACCGGATATTGTTGTTCACCGCCTGGCCAGCCAGGCCGCCTCAAAAGAGTTGCTTATCGCTCCCCACTGGCCGGAAGGAGCCGGGCAGATCGCTTCAATGGTTGAATCCGAGCTCGCCCGGCGCGGAACCTACCAGGGCATCAGCTGCAGTTAATAATTTAAGTTGCAACTAAAACAAGAACCGCTACTGACATTACCAAAGCGCTCAGTGAGGTAAGATTAACAGTTTTTAGCTACAACCTTCTCTCGCTGATCGCTCAAGCAGAAAATGCAGCAGCTCAACTGCTGACCTACGCATGGCCTGCCCCTTTTGAAGCGTTATATTAAAGGGCCAGTTACTCTTAGGCCCCTTACCTGTATAATTATAATTTTAATCAGCTTATCAAACCAGTTTAAGAATTTCCCGGGATTCGTCCGGTGAAGCTACCGGGCGGCTGTGTATTTCCGCCACCCTGGCAATGCGTTCTACCAGCTGGGCATTGCTTTCAGCCAGAACACCCTTGGTATAGTAAATATTGTCCTCGAAACCAACCCTCACATGGCCACCCATAATAATTGCCATCGTACCTAGAGGCAGTTCAGTTCGCCCGATTCCGGCCACCGTCCAGGTGCTTCCGGTAGGGATGCTTTCAGCCATATGCATTAAATTTTTTACCGTTCCGGGAATCCCCCCGGGCACGCCCATCACAAAGTCAAAATGCAGGGGTTCCCTTAAAAGCCCCTTTTTCAACAGGTACATTGCATTATTGATCATGCCGACATCGAAGACTTCAACTTCCGGTTTTACTCCCTGCTCCTGCATAATCCTGGCGAACTCCTCCATGTAAGCAGAGGAATTTATAAAAACATCGTCGCCAAAATTAACCGATCCTGTTGAAAGGGTTGCCATTTCCGGTTTTAAATAAACCGGCTGCAGCCTTTCCTCGGCGCTCATACCGACCGCCCCGCCGGTGGAAACCTGGACAATCAAGTTGCATTTGGCTTTTATCAAGTTAATTATATCCCTGTATAAATCAGCAGATTGGGTTGACGACTGATCCTCTTTGCGGGCATGTAAATGAACTATTGATGCTCCGGCCCGGTAGCAGTCATAAGCAGCATCAGCAAGCTCTTGCGGGGCAATCGGCAGGTTGGGATTATCATCCCTGGTCACTTCTGCACCGGTCAGGGCTGCGGTAATAATCAGTTTATCCATTATTTCCCTCCCCACGATCATCATAGTTACAGCTTTGCTGTCCACGCTGCAGATGCTTTGGCACAACACAGGTTCCGCTGGCCCTCGCTACCAGCAGCGGGTCGAGCAGAACATCACAGGCTGAGGGACATTCCTTCATTTCAGCATTAGCAATAACCTTATAAGCTTCAAACTGCATATGGCGGGATGTATTTCCCACATGATCGATCCAGCCCCAGATTTCAAGAAAGTCTCCTGCACATAACTGGGCTTTGAATTCGACCATATCATAAGCGGCGAATAAGCCTTCATCTCCATCATGTCTGATCAGCAGTTCTGTCGCCACATCACCAAAGAGCTTTATAACCAGGGCACCATCTACCAATCCCCCACCATAGTGAACATCATGTTCACTCAAACGTATACGCAGCATTACTTTCTGATCAACCATATTCGCAGCTCCTTTCTTAAATAGCCTTGATTCAAGCCGGGAATTCTTCAGCGGCAACCTGCAGAGCTTCTTCTATATACTGCAGGGCATTTTCAAGATCTTCAGCTGTATGCCGGTAGGATATATACCAGTGGTGATAGGGTTGGATAAACAATCCACGCCTGATAGTTTCCGTATAAAAACGAACCCTCCGGTTTTTATAATTACCATCAGCTTTATCAAAAGTTAAAAAAGGCATCGGCGGAATACCGGAAACTGTAACCGGCAGCCCTGATCGATCAGCAATAGATTTCAGTCTGGCCAGAAAATCTTCACCACGCTGCCAGATAGTATCGATTACTTTTTCTCGTTCAAGAATATCAATGCACTTCATTGCAGCAACCATCTCCAGGCTGTTGGGGAAGAAAGTAGAGCTAATAAAAACATCCTGCTCGGCAACTTTCATAATATCAGCTCTGCCAACACAGGCACTAATCGCATAACCATTGGCCATTGCTTTGCCAATAGTGGTTAGGTCAGGTGTAACCCCATAACGCTCCTGGGCGCCACCCATCGATACCCTGAAACCTGTACGGATTTCATCAAAAATTAAGACAACCCCATATTTATCAGCCAGACTGCGCACTCCTTCAAGGTATCCTTCCGGCGGTGCAGTTACCGGTTTTGCCAGCGGATGCCCAACCGGGGTAATAATTATACAGGCAGTCTCTCCCTGGTTTTCCTTTAGCAACTTTTCGAGGGCTTCAAGGTCTCCATAAGGAAAATCCAGGGTCAGTTCCCTAACCTGTTTTGGAACCCCACCAGGCACCTCGACACACCAATCCATCCAACCATGATAACCGCATCGCAATATTTTGTCTTTGCCTGTATAACCGCGGGCAATACGAACTGCAACTCCGGTTGCATCTGAACCGGTTTTTACCAGCAGCCCCATTTCAGCCGATGGAATTAAATTGATCAGACGTTTTAAAAGCTCATTTTGAACCGGCTGGACCAGGGAGAAACAAAAGCCTTTTTCCATTTGTTCCCTGACAGCCTCATTAATTTCCGGTTCATGGTAACCCAAAATAATTGGCCCGTAAGCACAAAGCATATCGATATATTCATTTCCGTCGACATCAACAATATGCCCGTCATACCCGTTTTCTAGGTAGATTGGATATTCACCCTCAACAAAGTTATAGGGGCGCCTGATTCCCATTACCCCACCGGGAGATATTTTTTTTGCTTCTTCAAACATAGCCAGTGATTTTTCCAGGTTAAGTTTTGGTTTAGATTGCACGCTATAACACCCTCTCTTAAAATAAAAATTATGTATATAGCTCCTCAAATATCTTACGCAAAGTTGGATTTTCACGCATAATATGCATTGATATCTCCGCATGATCACGGGTGTAGCCGTTACCAATTATCATATTAACATCTTTGCCTACTCCTTCTGCTCCAAGTGCCGCAGCCGTAAAACTGGTTGCCATACTAAAATAGTAAACTAACCCCCCATCGCGGGTCGCTAAAATAGAAGCGAGCTCTGTATTCGGTATATTAACACAGTTTATGGTAACATCGGCCAGGGTCCCTCCTGTCGCTTCCTCAACCTGTTCCATGATCCCCAGGGCATCGGCGGCATCCGCCATCAACACTACATCACAAAGACCGGTAGATTCGGCCCGCTTTTTGCTTGCTTCCCGTGGGGCAATACCGATCACCTGGCCGGTTACCCCGGCTCGTTTTCTTGCTTCATGCAGGCAGAGCAGGCCCGATTTTCCTCCGGCGCCAATAATGACTACCTTATCTCCCGGCCTGACCAGCTTGGCAGTCTGCGCTGCGGCACCGGCCACATCAAGCACAGCCAGGGATAAGGTTTGGGGCAAATCATCAGGTAAAACGGCATAGATACCGCTTTCAAAAAGCACTGCTTTGCCTTCAATTTCAACCTGGTCAATATCTTTATGGATTTTCTTGATCTTATCAATCCGCAGCGGGGTCAGGGAAAGAGAAACCAGGGTAGCCAGTCTCTGACCAACTTTGAGATTTCTTTTTTCGGCCAGGTCCCGGCCAATTTTTTCTATTTTTCCGATCAACATTCCCCCGGAACCGGTGGTCGGGTTGTGGTGCTTGCCTCTCTTATTTACAATCCCGGTCATTATTTCAGCAATACGCTTTTCATCGCCGCCTGCTTCTTCTTCAATCTGGGTAAAACTTGCTGAATCAATGTTTAACACTTCAACATCAATCAATATCTCGTTATCGTAAATCTCCATGTCATTGTCGATTTTCCAGGAGGGCTGGGGAAGCAGACCCTTCGGTTCCAGTACACGGTGAGTTCCATAGGGACATCCTTTGCTCATCAGTTCATACCTCCATAACTTCTTTATATATATTTAAATTCGACCAAGGAATAATTATTCCTTTGCTTTTTGAGGAGCTTTTATCAAGCAGGTAGGATAATTATTATCGGTGTCGAATATACTTGAAGTATAACAAACTAGTGTTTAAGGCAGGTGGAAAAGTTGGGGCCATTAGACGACTTATTGCAGCAATGGCAGAATAACCCCGAATTTATGAGCTCTGTTACCAGGTGGGAGATAGTACCGGCCGTGGAAGGTTCTTATCGTGATTTCCCGGCAGAGCTTGATCACCGAATTTGTGAAGCCCTGTTAAAACGGGGAATAGATAAACTCTACAGTCACCAGGCAGCCGCAGTAGAAGCAGTTAACAGGGGTAATCACACCGTTATAATTACCCCTACCGCCTCGGGTAAAACTCTCTGCTATAACCTGCCCGTAGTCGGAGCATTGATTAAAAACCCGGCCAGCCGGGCTCTTTACCTGTTCCCAACCAAGGCTTTAGCCCAGGACCAGGTTGCCGAGCTGCGTGATTTAACCTCCGGGCTTGACCGGAATATTAACTGCCACACTTATGACGGGGATACAGAACCCGGTCTACGCCGGGGCATCAGGCACAGCGGACATATTGTTGTTACCAATCCCGACATGCTCCACTCTGCTATCTTGCCCCACCACACCAAGTGGGTGCAACTTTTCCAGAACCTTGAATATATTGTTATAGACGAAATGCATCAGTACCGTGGTGTTTTCGGCAGCCATGTCGCCAATGTAATCCGCCGGCTGAAGAGAATTTGTGCTTTTTACGGTTCCTCACCCCGCTTTATTCTCTGCTCGGCGACAATCGCCAACCCCGGTGAACTGGCCGAAACGCTGATTGAAGAAAGAACGGAAGTAATAAACGAAAACGGGGCTCCCCGGGCAGAAAAACACTTTATCCTCTATAATCCCCCCATGGTTAACCCGGAAATGGGGCTGCGGCGCAGTTCACTGCTGGAAGCCAACAGGATTGCTTCCAGCCTGATTAAGAGTGATATTCAAACCATAATATTTACCCGCAGCCGCCTGGGGGTTGAAGTGTTATTAACTTACCTGAAACAAAACATGAAGATCAGGCCAGGCGAAGACAGCAAGATCAAGGGTTATCGCGGGGGTTACCTGCCCAAAGAGCGCAGGGCTATTGAAGAAGGGCTACGCAGAGGCGAAGTAAAGGGAGTAGTCAGCACCAATGCCCTGGAACTGGGCATCGATATTGGAGCCCTTGATGCCTGTATTATAACCGGTTATCCTGGGAGCATTGCCAGCACCTGGCAGCAGGCCGGGCGTTCCGGCCGCCGCTGCGGCACTTCTATGGCCATGCTGGTTGCAAACAGTGAGCCGTTGAACCAGTACATTGTATCCAACCCTGATTATTTCTTTGGACGAACCCCGGAAAGAGCGCTGGCCGATCCAGATAATATGATTATTTTAACCAATCATGTCCGCTGTGCCTCTTTTGAACTGCCTTTTAACCATGATGATAAGTTCGGGCGGGCTGATATAAGAGAACTGCTCGAATTTTTAGAGGATGAAAATGTCCTCTACAGCAATGACGGTCGCTACCACTGGATGGAAGATACATACCCGGCCGAAGAAGTGAGCCTGCGCAGTGCCACCAGGGAAAATGTGGTGATCATCGATACAACCAATCCTTCACCGGTAGTTATCGGCGAAGTTGATCGTTTCAGCGCCCCGATGCTGGTTCACGAAGAGGCGATCTACATGCACGCCGGACGTCAATTCCAGGTAGAAATGCTTGACTTTGCCGAAAAGAAGGCTTATGTCCGCCAGGTCGATGTAAACTATTTTACAGATGCCAACCTGTCCGTCGACTTAAAAATTCTTGATACCGTCGAAGAGCTAAACGGCCCGGTAAACCTGGCCTGGGGTGATGTTCGCATAAACGCCCTGGTTTCAATGTTTAAAAAAATTCGCTTCAATACACATGAAAATTTGGGATCCGGGCCTGTAGACCTGCCCGAGACCGAAATGCACACCACCGCTTTCTGGCTGGCTTTTCCACCCGATTCACTTGGAGCAATGCCCCTTTCGGCTATTCAGGCCGGCCTAATCAGTCTGGCCAACCTTGTGCCCCAGGTAGCATCACTACAATTGATGTGCGATCCCCGCGATTTGCGTGCTGTCAGCCAGGTAAAAGCACCCTTTACCGAACTGCCAACCCTTTACCTGTATGATAACTTTCCCGGAGGGGTCGGTTACAGCCAGGAGATATATCGCATCTACCGTAATGTTATGCAGGCTGTCCGTAAAGTTATTACTGATTGTCACTGCGTTGAAGGTTGTCCTTCCTGCATCGGCCCGGTACTGCAAGAAGGGGAAGCCGGTAAAAATCCGACGTTGCAGCTGCTTGAGGTGATTCTTAAGTGAACAGAAACATGAAATCCCGGTTAAGCGAACTGCGCCGCAGCGGGCAAGTGCAAACAGGAAGCCAGCTGGCAGGCAAACTAAATGAGCTCAAACATGAAGATCCTTTTCCCGAGCTGCCGGGTCGAGGCAGGATTGAAACTACCCCATTCGGACCCTGCTACCTGCGTGAGATAAGCTTCCCGCTTAAGCACAGGCACGGCAGCATAGATTTATCCGGCATTCTTTCCTGCCATGGCAAAGATTTATCTCTGCCGGCCCGGGACTGTACTTTTGAGCGGTTTAACCCGGAAAAGTCGCTTTTTCTCGACACTGAAACAACCGGCCTGGCCGGAGGAACTGGAACCTGGGCATTTTTGATCGGCCTTGGCTGGATCGAAGGTAGTTCTTTCCTATTAAGGCAATATTTTTTACGCCGTCCCGCTGAAGAAAGAGCAGTTTTAAATCATTTTGCCGCTACAGCCACCCGCTTTACAACCCTGATTACTTTCAACGGCAAACTTTTCGACCTGCCATTACTTCATACCCGCCAGATTTTGGCCGGTTTTGAGAGAACTTCGCCACAGCTACACCTTGACCTGCTGCAGTGCGCTCGTCGGCTTTGGAGAAAGAGACTTCCTTCACGCTCATTGCGCTCCATTGAAGAATCGCTGCTGGGCTTAAAAAGGTGTGATGATATACCAGGAGCAGAAATACCGGCAGTATATTTTGATTACCTGCGTCGCGGTAGAACTGAGCTGTTAAAAAAAGTATTTTATCACAATACCCTTGATATCCTTTCTATGGTAACCCTGCTAAAAAGGGTTTCTTCTTTGGCGGCTGACCGAATTGTTGAACACCCCGCTGAAGCGCTTTCCATGGGCCGTCTTTGTCTGGAATCGGGAAAGACCAAAGAGGGAATTAGCTTTCTCCAGGAAGCAGCCGGCAGTGATCACAACCAGCTGGCTGAAGAAGCGGCCCTGGAACTGGCTCTCCATCATAAAAGGGAGAGCCAGTGGACGAAAGCCGCAGCAATCTGGGTGGAGCTGATCAATAATAAAGCAGCCGGAGTGGCTGCTTATGTCGAGTTAGCCAAACACTATGAACACCGCTGCAGCAGATTCGCAGAAGCCCTGAATCTTACAGAGAAAGCCCTTGAAATCGCCTTGAAAAAACCGGCCCTGCCGGAAAGCAGTGAAATCAGTTTAACAGCTTTAAAACACCGCCGCAGCAGACTTATAAAACGCTCAGAACCTTTATGCAATCCGGATAACCCGGCAAGCTAAATACCCGCCTTAATAAAGGCCTTTTTTATTCTTTTCTCAGGACGAAAATAAAGTTATTCGCCGGGTTGATACTTCCATCCGACCTCATTTTTTAGCTTTTTATCTATCTCCTGCTCTTCCAGGTAACTAAGCAGGCAGTCAAATGTTTCATTACTTAAATCGTGCTCCATCAGGCAGGCATCCTGTTCAGCCGCTTCCGGAGAAACCCCTAAAACCTGGGTAAGAAATCCATAAATGACTTTGTGACGATGGCGGATATTGAGGGCATAACGCTTTCCCTCGGCAGTCAGTTCAACAGGCCCGTAGCGATCCTGTACAATTAGTTTTTTTTCTTTTAGAAGGCTTAATGCCTGAATCACACTGGGTTTGGCAATATCCAGACGATCTGCGATATCTGTAACACGAGCTGTATTTTTTTCCTGGATCAAATTAAGTATTACTTCAAGGTAATCCTGCAGGGATGAAGTAACCGGCATTGAGTGACGCAACAGGAATCACTTCCCTTTTCCAGATTTTCATGCCATATACAGAAGCGTTTAGTCAGCAATACTTTAAATGAAGTTACTGCTTAGCCTGTTTAAGAAAACCACACTCGCTAATCGTTTAGGCTGAAACTGCATCGGCTTAGCTTCACCCTTTCGCCTGGGTTAACCTCGCAATAAGCTCATCCAGAGTTCTCGCTCGGTGGCCTACTCACTAAAAACCAACCCGCTCCAGGCTTTGCTTCGCCGGAATTACCATGCCCGCACTTTATGCTCACTTCCGTTTTCGTAATCAGGCTGGGTAGTTGCTGAATTAATTAACTACCTAACTTAAATCGCTATGTATTGCCCTAAATATATCGTCAAAAATAAACACTGTCAACTTTTTGGGTTTATACCATTAATTACTCCAGGCCGTCCTGACCGCTCTCCTGCCGTAGCCCATTGCCAGTAAAGCGGTTAAAACTGCTCCATAAAAAGATAATAGATTAAACTGCTACCATATCAGCCCGCCAGGTAGAAGTAGCCAGGGCAGTCCCGGAAAAATAAAAAGCAAAATAATGTCTAATACCAGGGTTATTTCGGCAACTGGAATCTATTTCTACCTTCTCGCAGTAAATATAATTCTCCTTCATCGGCTCCTACTGTAATCATAACTATAGCTTATTTGTTATTGCCGCGACAATTATTAGTTTTAACTATAAAATAAAGCCTTTCAACTCTGCAAAGGTTGCAGCAGAAAGGCTCATAATTGAGTTGATTAAACTTTCAGTTATTCATCAAATAGCTTTATGTATTCTCCGTAACCTTTGGCTTCGAGTTCATCTTTTGGAATAAAGCGCAGGGCTGCAGAATTAATACAATATCTTAAACCGGTGGGCTCCGGTCCGTCCGGGAAGACATGGCCCAGATGAGAATCCGCCTCCTTGCTGCGGACTTCTGTCCTGGCCATACCCTGGCTTGCATCTTCAACTTCAACAATACTGGCCTTGTTGATTGGGCGGGTAAAACTTGGCCACCCGGTGCCTGAATCATATTTATCAATTGAGGCAAAAAGAGGCTCTCCTGACACTATATCAACATAAATTCCCTCGCCCTTATTGTCCCAATATTTATTGTTAAAGGCGGGCTCTGTTCCATCCTCCTGGGTGACTTTATATTGCAGCTCACTCAAGCGTTCGCGTAACTCATCCATCTCCTGGGCCTCCCCGCATTCCAGGTTATTTAATTCTGTTTCAGCTTCTTCAGCGGTGGCTTCGTCACAACCGGGAACAAGTGAAATTAACAATACAAAGGCAATTACAATTAAAAATGTTAAAAATTGCCCTGATATTCTATTCTTCAATAGAAACACCCTTCCAAAAAGCAAAATATCCTGCTATATGCTTGGCTTTTTCCTTAGGATCAGGATATGACCATGCTGCGGTCCGGCTAATATCATCGCCAACAACAACATTGTAATAATGTGCTTCCCCTTTCCAGGGACACTGGGTTCTGTGATCCGTTTCCACCAGGTACTCTGTTTTTACGTCGCCAGGTGGAAAATAGTGATTGCCTTCGACCACGATAGTATTATTGCTTTCAGCAATTAATGTATCATTCAGATAAGCTTTTGCCATTATTAATCACTCCTATTCAGTTATTATTATGGTTCACCTAATATTATTATATTAACATTATACTCGCGTTGTCCACAACAGTCAATCTCCAGAAGCCAGGATTATTGTGCTTTTATCTTCCTTAGCATATATAGGCAGAGAATAATTATAGCAGGGGTAAAAAGGTGGACAGTTGTAAAGAAGCCAGCTCCCAAGCTATCGTTAATGTAACCCCAGGCAACAAGCGGATTTTCACGAAAAGTTTCCTCGATCAGCGCCCGCAGCAAGGTATACCCCAGCACAAAACTCCAGAACAGGTAGCCCGGCTTGTTTTCGCCGCTCCTGGCCAGGTAATTATGCAGCAGCAGCAAAGTTAGACCAATTAAAGAACCGTACACCTGGGTTGGATGTCGGTCAAAAAAGAACATCTCAGCTTCGCGACCTATTATCTCCTGGTTAAAAATATTTGCGATCCTGACCAGGGTTATGCCTAAAGCTATACCCGGTACGGCAAGATCGACCATATCAAACCAGTTTACATTTTTCATCCGGCAATAAATCCAGCTGCCCAGGATTCCCCCAAGCAATCCGCCATGAAATGCTAGTCCGCCCTGGTCAATCCTGATTATCAATTCAGGATTTGCCAAAAAATAAGACCAGTTAACTAAGACAAAAACCGCCCTGGCCCCGATTACCAGCGAAAAGATAACTACCATAAAAAGTGCAAAAATCGTATCTTCATCAAATCCTTTTTTCAGGCCATGTTTACGTATATAGTAAAACCCGGTTAATATTGAAATAGCAAACATTAAACCGTACCAGCGTACCGCCAGGGGTCCTATTTCAAAAACATATGGGCTGATGCCTTCAATAACCATTTAGCCACATCCTAATCTGTGATTGCATTGTTTGACATATTCTATTTCACTTTACTATCGTAAAATACCTGAATGCTATTGTCAATTTAATGCCATCATTGTTTCATCATAATACCGTGCTATAATAGACTTATCAATTTAAGGTAAAAGGAGCTGAACCATATGTCTTGCAAAGTTATCATAATAGGAGGGGTTGCCGGAGGAGCTTCTACTGCCGCTCGATTACGAAGGTTAGATGAAAAAGCAGAAATAATCATCATAGAACGGGGAGATTATATATCCTATGCAAATTGTGGCCTACCTTATTACATTGGCGGAGCGATAGAAGAACGTGACAGCCTTTTGGTTATGACCCCTCAGCAATTTAAAGAACGCTTAAACATTGAAGTCAGGATTAAAAATGAGGCTCTGAAAATTGAGCGGGATAAGAAAGAGATAGTGATCAGAAATATAGAAAAAGGCAGGGAATACAAAGAAACTTACGATTATCTTGTCCTTTCCCCGGGGGCAGAACCGTTACGCCCGCCTATACCGGGCATTAATAATCCGGGTATCTTCAGCCTGCGAACAATACCTGACACCGACCGCATTTATGATTATATCTCTGAAAGGAATCCTAAAAAAGCGGTAGTGGTTGGAGCCGGTTACATAGGGTTGGAAATGATTGAAAACCTTAAGCAACGCGACCTGGAAGTTACAGTGATAGAACTGGCTCCCCATATTTTACCACCAATTGATGCAGATATAGCTGCCCTGATCCAGCAGTATTTACGGGAGCAGGGCGTAAATTTAAAGCTCGCTGATGGAGTTAAAGAATTCCACCAGTCTGAAAGGGGCAACCGCATAGAACTCAACAGCGGTGAAACCATGGAGGCAGAACTGGTTTTGTTGTCAATTGGGGTTAAGCCGGATATAAAGCTGGCTAAAGAAGCAGGTCTTGCCACTGACCGCGGCATCAAGGTAAACGAATTTATGCAAACCAGTGAGCCTACAATTTACGCTATTGGTGACGCTGTTGAAGTTATAAACTTAGTGACAGGCAAACCTGCCATAATACCTTTAGGAGGCCCGGCAAACAAGCAGGGCCGAATTGCAGCCAATAATATTTCCGGCAAAAGAGAGCACTACAGGGGGACACAGGGAACCTCTGTTTTAAAAATATTTGACATGACCATGGCAATGACCGGTGCTAACGAGAGATTGCTGAGCTCAGAGAATATTGAATTTCAAAGTATTATCATCCACGCTCATGATCATGCCACCTATTACCCGGACGCAAACCCGCTGACCTTAAAAATGTTATTTGACCGAAATGGGAAACTGCTTGGTGCACAGGCTTTCGGGTACAGCAGAGTTGAAAAAAGGATAGATGTAATAGCCACTGCCCTGAGGACAGGCAAGACTATATATGATCTGCAGCAGCTGGAACTGGCTTATGCCCCTCCATATTCATCGGCTAAAGATCCTGTTAATATCGCCGGCTTTGTTGCCGGGAACATCCTTGAAGGTTTCTATGAAACAATTAATGCTGCAGATTTAATAGAAATCAAAACTTCTGAAAAAGTCCAGGTATTAGATGTCCGTGATGTAGAAGAACACGAAGAAGCACGGATCAAAGATTCCATAAATATACCGCTGAATAGCCTTAGAAAGCGCCTGGATGAACTGGATAGGGAAAAAGAAATTATAACCTACTGCAGCGTAGGCCTGCGTTCTTACCTGGCTTACCGCATTCTTATCCAAAACGGTTTCAAGAGAGTACGCAACTTAAACGGAGGTTTCAAAGTTTACCAGGCCTACTTCAATGAGTTATCAACAAAATAAAAGTATTATGCCCAAAAATATACACCTGCTGCCTTTCTGATAAACAAGCTGGGCACCCATTCAAGGGTGCCCAGCTTGTTTCAATATCTCATTACTTTAGATATACGTTAACTTAATTGTTCTCCTCACTTGCATCATCATTTTCAGTACTGGTTTCATCGTCTTCCATCTCTTGATCTGCTTCCCCATCTTCCCCATCTTCAACATCTTCCGGGATATTTCCACTATATATGTTATCATCTGGATCGCTCAAGTCAATACTGGCATCACCAAAACCGATAAAAGCTCCTCCCAGCTCGGCCCTGTTTTCAGTAAAATCATTTTCTCTTAAGTCTACAGTTGAATCATCGTAAGCAACAACGCCTCCACCAAATTCAATTGTTCTGTTCCCGGTAAAAGTGTTACCAATTATTTCAGCAGAAGAATTTGAAATTAGGATTACGCCGCCACCTGAACCATCGTGAGCAATGTTTTCACTAATAACATTCCTGAGAAAATTCAAGGCAGAGTTCTGCACAAAAATTCCTCCACCGGTTGCAGACTCATTGGCGCTAATCGTGTTGTCTTCAAGTTGGGCCGTGGATTCATCTCCAATTACCATTGCGCCGCCTGCCCGTCCGGCAATATTACTGTCAATTACGTTATTGGTTAATTCAGGGGTGGAACCACCTAAAACAGCAATGCCGCCACCATCCTGCTGAACTTTATTATTATTGATGTTGTTACTGCTAATGCTGGCTGAGGATTCATGAATATACAAACCCCCACCGCCAAAAAGCACCGTGTTTTCTGAAATAACATTATCGATCACCGTTGCGTCAGACCCGTCGATCACTGCAATTCCGCCACCACTTTCTTCAGAATAATTATTGTTGATCTCATTATTACTAATCATCGGTGTTGATCCACCGGTTACAGCAATACCACCACCGTAGTTGGTTGCAGTATTTCCGGTTATATCATTCCCATCCAGGGTGGGAGAGGAATCTGCCATGGTGATACCTCCACCGGTCCAGATAGAAGAATTATTACGGATGACATTATCCGTAATAACAGGATCTGCTTTCCAGATAGAAACCCCTCCACCACCTGTAGCGGAGTTGTTATGCATTTCATTTCCGCTTATCGACGGTAAAGATCCCATATCTACAGAAATAGCACCACCGAGATATCTGGCCCTGTTATTGCGAAAAGTATTTTCTTCAATAATGGGGTCTGAGTCCCAAATAGAGATACCGGCACCGCTGTAGGAAGTATTATCCTCAATGGTGTTATAGCGAATAATCGGATCAGAACCTTCTTTTATCGCAATACCCCCACCATCAAGATCTACATTATTATTTGCAATAATGTTATTAATTATTGTCGGTGAACTGGCATTAGTTATAAAAATACCGCCTCCGAAATAACCCTCATGTAAAACTTCCTCGTCATCCTCTTCATAAGTAACCGACGCCTGGGTTCCTACACCATTGGCCAGAACAAAACCCTGCAACACAGCCTCTTCACTTTCTCCGCTTTGGAACTTAACGACTGCATCTCTTTTACGCCCATCAATTATTGTCTCTGCTACAACTTCAGGATCTTCTGGATCTGTACTTTTTACAGTAATGTTTTTTCCCATGAAATCTAACTGCTCGTAATAAACGCCAGGCTCAACAATGATTATGTCACCATCATCAGCCGCATCAATTGCTGCCTGGATAGTGCGGTAATCTCCCGGAACTGTCATATGGGGATTATAAATCGAACCTACCAAAAAAACAGCAGCAGCTGCCAACGCTACGACAGCAACAACCACGCCAATAATTATTAAAACGCGAGATTTTCCTCCGCTTTTTTCGCTCATGTTAATACTCCTTTCAAGTGATAGAAATAATCACTTTTAAATGCATTCAAATTGGGATCATTCATAAACAAGATCATCTGGATTGTTTTGCTGGTAATTATTGTTATCAGGATCACTTAATTCCAGATCAGAGTCTGCCGACACCCAAATAGCGCCTCCACCCTCTGGCCCCTGGGCATCATTGCCCTCAAAGCTATTTAACTTAAAAATCGGTGAAGAATTATACACCGCGGTACCTCCACCAAGGTGTTCTGAAATATTCTCAGAAAAAACATTATCTTCAACATCTGGCGAAGAACCTTCCATGTACATTCCACCACCGGCAATCGAAGCCAAATTTTCACTAATTGAGTTTCCAGTCACTCTCAGGGCAGTAGTAAGCGAATTGACAATGAAAATCCCGCCCCCGTTAGCTGCACGGTTTCTGGAAATTGTGTTGCTTTCAACCAACGGTTCGGACTCTTCAATAAGCATACCGCCACCATTTCGCCCGGCTGAATTACCGACAACAGTGTTATCCTGAATAGTCGGTGAAGAATCTACGGCAACAACAATACCGCCACCCAACCTTTCTGCAATGTTATCAGCAATACGGTTATCAATAACAGTAGGTGACGAGTTTGAAATGATCACCATACCACTGCCCATTTCTGCACGATTTCTGACAATCCTGTTACCTTCAACGTGGGGAGATGATTCTTCAATGAACAAACCACCACCGAGAAAACCGCTATTCCCAATGATACTATTATCAACTATTGTTGGAGCAGAATCAAAAATTGCTATACCTGCTCCAAATTCAGCATTATTATCTTCCACCACACATTTTTTTATAACTGGATTACTACCTCCTGAAATGAGGATACCATTTCCACGGGTAACTGTTACACCTTTTAAAACTGCCTCTTCAGTCTCTCCACTACGGAATGAAACAACCGAGCCACTGTCCCCACCATCAATAATAGTTTGATCAACAATATCGGGATCATCGGGATCAATACTACTTATAGTAATGTTTTTACCGTTAAAATCTATATTCTCTCTATAGGTGCCGAGATCAATAATAATTTCATCACCATCTTCAGCAGCCTCTATTGCTTCCTGGATAGTATCATACCGATCAGGGACGGTATATCCCGAATCTCCGAGTGCAAAAATTGCAGAAACTGCAGCGCCAATAACAACAACCGCGACTGCGCCAATTAATGCATATTTCAACCTGCTGCCGATGCCGGCAGGCTCTTCACCTTCAACCTCTTCATACTTGTCTTTTTTATGTTCATCTGCTTTATATTTTGGCTCATAACTAATTTCCGCGGTACTTTCCGGCTCATCTTCCGGAACATGTCCGCAATAAGGACAAAATCCGTATTCTTTTTGATCATAATCCATACCACAGTTCTTACAATCTATCATCATATTACCCCTCTCAAACTTTTTCCCGAACTATGCAGGTAATTTTTTATAAGATAAACTATTGTTATCATTCACTTATATTAACACGTTACATAGCTGTTGAACAAGAGGTCCGGTCACTGATGAAAAACCCAATATAGGCCATCCCCTCAATTGACTGTGAAGTGACAGCCTATTGAAAATAAGTACATTCACGATACTATCTTTCTGATACAGATTTTAGGACCGGCCGACGCAAGTTTACACCATAAGTGAATACAATTTCCGTACCTTCCTCAATTTCGCGAATATCAATACCTTCACCAATAGTAAAGGGCTGAACATAATGAATTTCTACCGACTGGCCATCTATGTGCTCTGCCAGGGTTCCGTGCATCACTTCACCTTCCATATACTGATCAACCGCTTCTATCCAGTCTATGACAGCTCTCTGGCCTGCTTCAGTGAAAGTGAAAGCCACCAGGGAGCCCTCTTCAATTCCTTCGGCACTGACACCTTCACCCAACATGAAAGCCCTGTGAATTTCAATTTCAACTGAGCGCGAATCAATTAAACCAATCAGGGTACCTTCACCGGTAAGGACCATATCATTTTCATCTTCGATCGGAGCTTCAATCACTTCAATTGACTCAAGGATCGGCCTGGCCTCATCGCGGTAAGAAAACTTAATCCTGGAACCATCCTCAATTTCTTCAATATCGAGACCTTCGTTAAGAGCATAAGCTCTAAACTGCCCGTCCACTTCAATTTCAACAGAATTAGTATCGATTTGCCCTACATAAGTACCTTCAGCATGTATAACTTCTGCTTCAACCTTTATTGCTTCTATGGACTGCAGCAAGGGTCGTTCTTTGTCGTCAATATAGGTAAATTCAACTTCTGAACCATCGGAAAGATCACTAAGATCAATGCCCTCCCCAAGCGCAAATACCTTTGGCTCTCCGGCCACTTCAATTTCTACCGACTGGCTATCAATTTGTCCAATATATGTACCCCTACCATCAAGAACAGTTTTTTCTTCAGCAACGTCTGCTTCCATTTGACCGCCGCCACAGCCGGCAATAATCAAAATAGCAACCAAAAAAAAGATAACTGTAAGAGTAAAACCAAAACCCCCGGATTTATTTAACATTCGGATTCTCTCCTTTCAAACCTCTCTTCTTAGCTTTAGGACTGACTTAACAAACTGACTATTATTAAAAACGTTTGGTTCCATTTTGTATTATTATACTGGGTCGAAAACCTACCTGGCATTTTGTTACGCGCCAACTTAATTATACCTCCTGTATAAATAAAAATAAATCCTTTTCTCGGTTTTCAGTTTTCGCTCAGAATTAAAGGTATTAAAACATAGTCGCAGAATAATAATGTTGTATTCAAATTCTTTGATAGCGCCACTCATAGGAAAATAAACTGGGAGGATAAATAATGCAAGAAAAAATTCGGGTTGGGGTTAGTTCATGTTTGCTGGGTAACCCGGTACGCTACGATGGCGGCCATAAACATAACCGCTATATAACAGATATATTGGGCCAGTATTTTGATTTTGTTCCAGTTTGTCCTGAAGTTGAATGCAGATTACCGGTACCAAGAGAAGCCATGCACCTAATCGGAGACCCGGGAGCTCCGCGCCTGGTTACATCACGAAGCGGTATTGATCTCACCGATAAAATGCTCGGCTACTGCCATAACCGGGTTAAAGAGTTGGAAAACGATGATCTATGCGCTTTTATTTTCAAAAAAGATTCTCCCAGTTCAGGCCTTTACAAGGTTAAAGTTTATCAAGAATCCGGTCAGGCTCAGAAAAAAGGACGGGGATTTTTCGCCGCTGCCTTGACCAGCCATTTCCCTCTGCTCGCGGTTGAAGAAGAAGGACGCCTGCATGATCCCGGGTTACGTGAAAACTTTATTGAAAAAGTTTTTTGCTATTACCGCTGGAAAACGTTCCTGAATCAAAAACGGAACTATAAGTCGCTAATTGATTTTCACACCAGACATAAGCTGCAATTAATGTCTCACAGCTCTAAGTACCTATCAAAAATGGGTAAAATGGTAGCAGCAGGGAAAAATATGCCTGAAAAGACCCTGCTAAGCGAGTACCAAGCTGACTTAATGGAAGCTCTAACCTTAAAAGCTACGGTTAAAAAAAATGTTAATGTTCTATATCACATTGCCGGCCACTTCAAAAAGTTGATTAGCAGCGATGAAAAAGAAGAACTAATTGGATTAATCGACAGTTATGCCAACCATAATGCGCCTTTAATAGTACCATTAACCCTGGCCAATCACTTTATCAGGAAACATCAAATCTCTTACTTGCAAAACCAGACCTACCTTGAACCGCATCCGTCGGAGTTAATGCTGCGAAACCAGGTCTAAGCACATCTACTTATTGGCTTTTCGGAACAATTTATGTTATTATTCTGCATAGTAAGAATGATTATCTTTAACAGGGGAATTCATTGTGAACACTACCTCTAAATCAACTTTAAAAGATACCCTCCATGTAAATGACTTTAAAAAAATGATCCTCGGTGCGAACTACTTTTTCGAACGGGAAGTAGAAAAAATTAATGCTCTAAATGTTTTTCCTGTTCCTGATGGTGATACCGGCACAAATATGATCATGACCCTAAAAGCTGCCACAGAAGGTACAATGGAGTATAAAGGCAGTTCAGTCGGTGAGCTTTCAGATATTGTAGCTTCCAGGGCCCTGATGGGTGCAAGAGGAAACTCCGGTGTAATTTTATCACAAATCCTGCGCGGTATAGCCCGGGGATTAAGAAGAAAAGATTATATAACAGCCGGAGAACTGAGCAAGGCCTTCCAGTATGGTGTCGTTTATGCTTATAGAGCAGTATCAAAACCGGTCGAAGGCACAATCTTAACTGTAGCAAGAGAAATGGCCCGGGGTATCCGCTCTGCTTCCCGGCAGGGAGAAAGCCTTAACAACAGCATTGAAGCTGCCATAAAAAACGGTAAAAGTGCTTTAGCCCGCACCACCGATATGCTACCTGCTCTAAAAGAAGCAGAGGTGGTCGACGCCGGCGGCCTGGGACTTCTGGTTTTCGTAGAAGGTTGCTTATACTCCTTGAGACGCTCAATGTCTGATGTGATTCATCATAAGGATATGAGCAACCCTGAAGAGCCTGAAACATTTACCGCTAATTCAACAGTTGCTGAAGAAATTATTTCCCTGGAGTTTCCATACTGTACCGAATTAATAGTAAAGTCTGAAGAAGGAGCTTTTTACAAACTTAAGGATGAGTTATCTGCCCTGGGCGAATCATTGCTGTTTGCTGAAGATGCAAATGCAGCCAAAATACATATTCACACTGCAAATCCTGGGCTGGTCCTGGAAAAAGCCAAGCAATATGGAACTCTACATGACATAAAAATTGACAATATGCTTGATCAGCAAAAGGAAAAAACTTCCGGGAACAAACAGGTAGAAAACCCGATAATCCTACCCGGCCCTGAAAAGATGGAACCCGGACTAACCGGTATTATTTCAGTTTCTTTTGGTGAAGGATTCAGGGAAATATTTTTAAGTCTCGGTGCAGATGAGATCGTTTTCGGTGGGCAAACCATGAATCCAAATGTTACTGCCTTACTGGATGCTGTAGAAAGCCTGGACCAGGAATCAGCCATTATTTTGCCCAATAATAAAAATATCATTATGGTTGCAGAACAGGTCAAAGCTTTAACTGAGAAAAAGGTAGAAGTGCTTGAAACCAGGACTCTTCCCGAAGGCCTGGCCGCCCTGCTCTCTTACAATCCCAACCTGCAAATCGAGGAAAATCTTGAAACCATGAGAGAGAGCATGAGCAAGGTTACAACCGGCCTGGTAACCTGCGCAACGAGGAATGCCGTAATCCAGGGGAAAGTCATAAAACACGGACAGTTCCTGGGACTTTGCGGAAAAGATATTATTACTTCCAGAAACAAGCTTGACCAGGCAGCTTTAGACCTGGCCCGTGCAGGAGCGGCACAGGGTAAAGATATATTAACTATTTTCTACGGCCAGGATGTTGAGAGAAAAGATGCTTCAAGCCTGGCAAAAACCATTGCCGCAGAATATCCGGGTCTTGAAATTGAACTGCAGTACGGTGGACAGCCAATATATTATTATATCCTCTCGATTGAATAACTGCTAAAACAGCAAATACTTAACCGGCCCTGCACTGAGGACAAAGTCCGTACACTTCTAAAGTATGATCTTCAATAATATACCTGGTTACAGCTTCTATCTCCCTTGAAACACGTGCAAAGTTACAGCTGCCGAACTCCATGATCTGATTGCATCTTGTACAAATGAGGTGATGATGATGATCATCCGGTCTTTTCAGTTCATAACGCAGCTGATTTTTTTTTAAGCTAATTGCTCTTAATATGTCAAGCTCCAGTAATAAATCAAGGGTCCGGTAAACAGTGGTCATACCGATATCTGGGTGCTCAGTCTGAATACCGGAAAATATTTGCCGCATATCGGGATGCTCCTGGCTATGAGCCAGGTAATTAACAATTGCTACCCGTGGTCCTGTTAACTTGTATCCTCTCCTTTTCAATTCTTCCTGGGCTGCTTTATTTGCATTTTTAACCACCGAACATCAACTCCAGTTTATTTTGCCTGATATTTTTCAATTAAGGGCCTTACCAACATAGCAAGGGCGAATATTGCCGCCAGGACCAGGACAATTGCCGCTCCCGGCGGAACAGGATAAAAATAAGAGGTAAAGAGTCCGCCGATACTCCCGGTTAAACCAAATACTATCGAAAGTAAAAGCATGGTACGATAATTTTTACTAAGCCGGTAAGCCGTAGCCCCGGGAATAACAATCAAGGCTGCCACCAGGACCACCCCGGCCAGCTGGATGGAAACCATAACCGTCAACCCCATAGCTGCCAGTAACCCCATGTAAATAAAAGAGACAGGCAGGCCACCTGCTTCAGCCATCTCTTCATCAAAGCAGATCATAAGCAACTCCCTGAATAAAAAGATAACAAATACAATAATAATGAACAGAGCGACTGCCATAAATAAAAGATCCCGGGTAGAAACGGATAAAATATTGCCAAATAGCAGGGCAAAAAGTTCAGGGTAATATCCCTTAAAGCTGCTGATCAGGGCAATTCCCAGGGCCATTCCAGAAGCATAAAAAATACCAATAATGGTATCTTCGCTAATTTTGCCAATCCTGCTGATATAGCCGGTACTCATAGCCGTTCCAACAGCAAAAACAGAACCGGAAAAAACAGGATCAACACCCATAATTAGACCGAGAGCTATCCCACCCAGGGCTGTATGAGATATGCCCGCCCCAAGAAAAGAAAGCCTTTTTAAAACAACAAAAAACGATATGGTAGAACAAAGCGTTCCTACCAAAAGGGCTGCCAGTAGCGCACGCTGCATAAATCCATATCCCAACATTTCACTCAAGAGCGGTCGCCCCCTTTATCAATGTTGCTTAATAAATCAAACTGGCAACGATAAGCTTCGTCCAGACAGGGACTGTGCAATACATCAGCCGGATGACCGTGAATATGCATGGTTCGGTTAATACAAACCAGCATATCTGCCGTGGAGGCAACCGAAACAAGATCGTGAGAAACAATTAATATTGTCAGGCCCTTTTCCTCTTTCAGGCTTTGAATCAGTTCAATAAAACTCTGCTGGGCTGGGAAGTCCAGGCCGGCACTGGGTTCATCAAGCAGCAATAGCTCCGGCTGACGGACAAGGGCTCTGGCCAGAAGAATTCTCTGCTGCTCTCCACCGGAAAGATCTTGGAAAGGCCGACTGTAATAGCTCTCCATATTCACAAATCTGAGGGCAGTATTAATTTTTTCATCTTTAGCAGACACACGGCGCAATAGGGTTTCCGATGTAAGCAACCCGCCGGCAACTACATCTGCAGCAGAAAGAGGGAACCGCCTCTCAAATGATTGGCGTTGAGGCATATAACCAATTCTTGGACG
Source organism: Bacillota bacterium (assembly GCA_051748445.1). GTDB lineage: Bacteria > Bacillota > Dethiobacteria > DTU022 > DTU022 > T3SED10-7. Next base: position 8,591 of record JBNJHL010000006.1, on the reverse strand, counting down.
GACTTTTTTCAGTCTGTTAACAGGGACTCCGAATACCTCAAGAGATCCTTTATAAACAGGCACAAGCCCTAAAACAGCACGCAGAAGTGTTGTTTTGCCGGCCCCGTTCGGACCGATAATACCGGTCAACTCACTTCCGGAAACATTAAATGTTATATCCTCTAAAATCTTTTTACCGCCCAGTTCCACCTGGACCTGATCTGCCCTGATAACTTCTTTCACTAAATTCAACCTCTCTATTAAATAAGCTTTAAGCTTATTTATCGCATTGTCCTTTCAAACGCAGCCAGGTTAAAGCGCATCATTTTAAGATAAGATTCACGCCCCTTTACATCTTCTCCTCCAAGGGGATCTATAATTACCACATCAACCCCGCTTTCTTCGGCAATCCTTTCAGCCAGGTCACTAGGGAATTGTGGCTCGGTTAAAATAGCGCCAATATTTTCCGCCCTGATAATGCCAACCAGCTCGGCCAGCCAGCCGGCCGAAGGTTCCTGGCCCGGAAACTGCGCAACAACGGCAACCTCTTCCAGGCCGTAACGCTGGGCGAAGTACTGCCAGGCAGAATGAAAAGATATAAATCCCTGGTGAGAAAAACCGGAAACTGCTGCCTCAATTTCATCATGCAGGGCTGTAAGCTCGTCCTGGTAGCTGTTTAACTTCTTATCATAATAGTCTCTGCCTTCCTGATCAATTGATACAAAATGTCCAGATATAACGGGACAGACATCATTTCGGATAATAATCGGATCGAGCCAGTAATGAGGATCATCCGGGCCATGATCATGATCGCCGTCATGATAATCTTCATGGTCATCGCTATTAACACTGCGGTAGCCGGGAGCTTCAATCAAATTAACTTCCTCCGATAAATCCAGGAGTTCAGGTCCCGGCTCTGCTGCCCTGGCCAAATCAGCCGCCCAATCATCCAGGCCGGCACCGATATGAACAAACAAATGAGCCCTTTCAACTTCCCTGGCCTGCTCAACAGTAGGTTCATAGGTATGGGGACTGGCTCCGGCCGGCAATAGATAGCTGACATTTACCCGCTCTCCACCCAGTTCCTTAACAATATCGGCCAGGGGATAGATTGTTGTTACAACATTAATCACCTGGTCATTTGCATTATTTTCTATACTCATATCATTGTCAGCCTGCATATCGGCACACCCGCTTACCATCAGCATCATAAGCAGTATAAAGACCACCAGAAGCCTCATCAAAAAACAACTCCTTAATTGAATATTTTATTCGTTTATGTAAAAAACATCCTTTTAATTTGTTTTGTGACCATAGTTAATTGATAAATTTTTTCACTTACTCATTTTTAGTATAACATATGCTAATGTTTTTGTTTACTTATACTCACGTCTAATATATTATTTTACTTGTAAATGTTTCTACCCTGGAGGGATAAATAGTGCACACCAAACCAACAAAAAAACCTGCCCGCTCTTTCTTTTCATCAGGCCCCTGCGCCAAAAGGCCCGGCTACAAGCTGGAAAACCTTGATGCAGCGCCACTTGGCCGCTCACACCGCAGCGGTTCCGGTAAAGCACGCTTGAAAAAAGCGATCGAAAAAACAAAAGAACTTTTAAAGCTGCCTGAAGATTACCTGGTTGGGATTGTCCCCGCTTCTGATACCGGGGCTTTTGAAATGGCCATGTGGAACCTACTTGGTGAAAAGCCGGTAGATGTAATCTTTTTTGAGGCATTCGGTAAAACCTGGGCCGATGATATCACCGGGCAGCTTAAGTTGAATAACGTCCGGTTATTTGAAGCAGATTACGGTTCACTGCCCAATTTGGAAGGTGTTAATTTTGACCACGATGTTGTATTTACCTGGAATGGTACAACCAGCGGAGTTAAAGTTCCCGGAGGCGATTTTATCCCACAAGACCGTAAAGGCCTGACAATCTGTGATGCCACCTCAGCAGTTTTCGCCATGCAGATGCCGTGGGACAAAATTGATGTTGCCACTTTTTCCTGGCAAAAAGTCCTTGGAGGGGAAGCTGCCCATGGCATGCTGCTCCTTTCACCCCGTGCCATTGAAAGATTAGAAAATTATACTCCACCCTGGCCACTACCGAAAATATTCCGTCTGACAAAAGGGGGAAGCCTGATCAAGAATATTTTTGAAGGCTCTACTATTAATACCCCTTCCATGCTCTGCAATGAGGATTACCTGGATGCCTTGAAATGGGCTGAAAATATCGGCGGTCTGAAAGGTCTGATAAAACGCAGCATGGAAAACCTAAAAGTAATTGAAGATTTTGTGGATGAGCACGAGTGGCTTGACTTTCTGGCCAAGGATCCCGCCATCCGCTCAAATACCAGTGTTTGCCTGACTGTGGACCTGGAGCCGGAACAAATAAAAAATATGGTCAAACTGCTTGAGGCTGAAGAAGCTGCATATGATATCTCTTCTTACCGCGATGCCCCGAGCGGACTGCGCTTCTGGTGCGGGGCCACGGTTGAAAAGGAAGACCTGGAAATAGCTATGCAGTGGCTTAAGTGGGCTTTTCAGCAAGTGCAGAATGCTGATTGATAATTATCTAAATCAACCTTAGCATTTACTGCCAAACAATAAAGCGGAATACAGGGTTTAATATAACCAGGCAAACAATGTTGAGCAGCCAAATTTTTTAAATCCTGCTCCTTGCTGAAAACAAATCAAATCGAGTCAATTTTTTCAACAAGCAGTTCATTTACAAGCTTGGGGTTAGCCTTACCTTTTGTCTCTTTCATCACCCGGCCAACCAGGAAACCGATCACCTTGGTTGACCCTCCCCGGTACTTTTCTACACTATCCGGGTTGGCCGCAATTACTTTTTCCACTATCGTTTCCAGTTCCTCCTGGTCGGAAATCTGGAGCAAACCTTCCTCTTCGACCACGGTACGCGGTGGTTTACCGCTTTCAAAAGCCTTTTCCAGCACCTCCTTGCCGATCTTGCCGCTGATCAGGTTCTCATCAATCATCTGCAACAAATCAGCCAGGTGTTCCGGTAAAAAACTGCATTGGTCCGCTTCCAGTCCGGCGGCATTAAGCCGAGCCAAAAGCTCACCCATGATCCAGTTGCTGACAACCTTTGGGTTGTTGTATTTTTCCAAACACTTTTCAAAATAATCTGCCAGGCACCTGGAGGCAGTTAAAACTCCGGCATCATATGCGGGCAGGTTGTAATCACTGATAAAGCGGGCAACCTTTGCATCAGCCATCTCAGGCAGGGAAACCCTGACTTTTTCAACATCTTCGGCTGTCAATACAATTGGGGCCAGCTCAGGATCGGTAAAGCAGCGATAATCATGTGCTTCCAGCTTGCCACGCATAATAACTGTTTCCTGTTTATCTTCTTCCCAGCGCAGGGTCTGGGAAAGAACCTCTTCGCCAGCACTTAAAATATCACTTTGTCTTTTTATCTCATAATCAAGAGATTTTTCAACAGCCTTAAACGAGTTCATATTCTTTAATTCAGTTTTACTGCCAAGCCTGTCGATTCCTTTTGGCCGCAGGGATATATTTGCATCACAGCGCAGACTACCTTCTTCCATTTTGCAGTCTGAAACCCCGGCATACAGCAAAATACTTTTTAGCTGCTCCAGGTAACGTCTTGACTCACCTGAAGAACGGAGATCCGGCTCAGTGACAATCTCAACCAGGGGCACACCAGCCCGGTTATAATCAACCATGGAAACATTGCCGCCGGCAGAATGAACCAGCTTACCAGCATCCTCTTCCATGTGAACACGGCCGATACGAATCTTTTTTATGCCGCCATGATCGTCTTCAATGTTAAGGTAACCATTACTGCCGATCGGTTCATAATATTGAGAAATCTGGTAACCTTTCGGCATATCGGGGTAAAAGTAATTTTTGCGATCAAAATAACTCGATAGAGCGATATTACAGTTTAGTGCCAGTGAAGCAGTCAGGGCTTGCTGCACCGCTTCGCTGTTCAGTCTCGGAAAAGCTCCCGGAAAACCAAGACAAACAGGGCAGGTATTAACATTTGGCTCAGGCACAAAGTGATTTGAGCAGGAGCAGAAAAACTTACTTTCCGTCATCAACTCAACATGAACCTCCAGGCCTATAATAACCTCATATTCCATCGAAATCTTCCTTTCTTCTCTTTAAGCTTTGCCATGTGGAAACAGCTGTTTATCACGAACCACAAGATCACTAACGGCCGTCAATGTTTTTTCACTAAATGGGGGACCAACCAGCTGCAGTCCTGCAGGCAGCTCGTCTATCATTCCCGCTGGGAAGCTGAGAGAAGGGAGGCCCGACATACTGACCGGAGCACAAAAGATATCTTCTTCCCAGGTTTCAATTAAATCTTTTTTTTCATTTAGAATGGGAGGCAAATTTTTTACCACCGGAAGCATTAACAGATCACAGCTTGTCAGGGCCAGGGCAAATTCGCGACGAACCAGGTTCCATATCTTAAGTGCCTGACGGTAATAAGATTCAAAATTACCTTTGCTCAGCAGGTAAGTTCCAAAAATACTGCGCTGCCGACCTGCCTGTCCCAGGATAGCGCTGCGTGATTTCAGGTAAAGCTCCTCCAGGTTATCAGCTTCTGCTGCTGTTCCAAAACGAATACCATCAAAACGGGCGTAATTTGAAGAAGCTTCCGCCTGGGCAATAACATAATAGGCTCGTAAAGCTTCAGGCAAAATTTTTAATTTGACATCTTTTATTTCAAAACCCAGTTCCTTAAATGAATCGATGGTTTCCCGGTAGGCTGTTTTAAATTCAGACCCGAGCATTTCCATGAGTAACTGCGGGAAACCTATTGTCAGACCTTCAACCGCCAGCAGCTCTGCTTCTGAATCAGGTTTATCCGTGTTAATTAAAGTGGAAGCATCATATTGATCATAACCGGCAATCACCTGCAGAACGGCATCAATGTTATCCCCGGTAAGGGCGGTAACGCCGATCTGGCCAAAGGAACTGCTGTGCAAGTTCAAACCGTGTCTTGAAACAAGACCGCTTGTCGGGCGCAAACCGCTGACTCCGCAGCTGGAGGCTCCCTGGCGCAGGGCCCCACCAGTGTCACTTTCAAGGGCAATCATAGCTGCTCCTGTAATCACAGCTGCTGCTCCGGCGCTGCCGGCAGCCCGGTTGTTGTCCCAGGGATTAATAGTTGCGCCTTTAGGAGATGAAACTGTTGAGGAGCCAAGGCTCATATTATCAAGGTTTGTTTTACCAACTACTATCGCTCCGGCCTCCATTAGTCTCTCGACAGCAGTCGCTGTATAGGGCGAATAAAATTCACTAAAACCGTTGGAACCAAACGTAGTAGGTAACACACCGTAACAAATATCATCCTTAACTACTACAGGTATGCCGGCCAGGGGTAATCTTTCACCTTTTTCAATGCGCAAATCTATTGCTTTAGCCTGTTCCAGGGCATCAACCCCGGCCTGGTGAATAAAAATATTTAGACTTTCATTTAATACTGAACCGTTTTCAAGAGTTTTTTCTATCAGTTTATGGGCTGTGTATTTTCCGCTGTAAACATCCTCCACTACCTGAGAAACAGATAAGTTTCTTAAATCCAAGGTCATCCTCCTATCCCATGACTTACTTCTATTCAATAATCGGGGGAACCAGGTAAAACCCTTCAACAAATTCAGGAGCAGTCTCCTGCAGCTCAGCCGCAGCGCTTTTATGGACAGAATCTTTCCTAAGTACATTTACGGCATTATGGCCCAGGAGCATCGGTTCAACTTCAGTCGTCTCTACTTCAAGCAGCGGCTCAAGCCAGCGCATAAAACCGCCTAGCTGCTGATATAAACTTTCCCGCTCGTCTTCAGGCAGATCAAGCTTAACCATTTTAACTGCCTTTTCAAATCCTTTTTTTACTTCACTCACTTCTTATCACCTGCTAACCTTAGCGTTATATAAAAAAGAAAACTACGGCCATTAATTCGGGAAGAGAAAGTAGAACCCTTATTTTAAAAATAAAACTTTAAACAACAGGAGATACCTCCCGAACGAAGACAAAAACAAGGAAGGCTAAAATGTAACAATAAATAGCAAAATACAAAAGCCTCCCTTTTTTCAAAAAATCTATCAACCAGACAATGCCTGCTAACGAGAATAAAAAGGAGACCAGAAACGATACAATTAGCGGCCCCCCCCCGATTTCTCCCCATATTGCCCCCGGAAGATCGCCTGCAGCCAGGATAGTCGAGCCCAGGATAGCCGGAATAACCAGTAAGAAGGAATATCTTACAGCTGTATCGCGATCCAGCCCGGCCCACAATGCAGCAATTAAAGTTGCGCCGGACCGGGATATGCCCGGGAAAACAGCAATAGTTTGTGCCAGTCCGACAATAAGTGCATCAAGATAAGTCATCCTATCTTCTTTACGATTACCGTAATGCTTAAATCTTTCAATTAGAATGAGAGCTGAACCAGTTAATATCAAGGCTGCAGCTATAAAGGGGGGCGTTTTCATCGTGTCGACAGCCAGGTTTTTTATTAGCAATCCCAGACTGCCTGTTATTGCCGTGGCAATGATAATGTAAACACCAAACATAAAATGAGTTCTATTTGAATCGCTTTTCTCACTAAAGAACAAAAGAAAGCCCTTAATTACAGCCCACAATTCCCGGCGGAGGTAGATCATTACAGCAAAAACTGATGCGAAATGCAGGTAAATTTCAAAGCTCAGACCGGGAAAATTATAGCCAAAAAGCAATTCAGTAATAATAATATGGGCTGTACTCGATATTGGCAGAAATTCACTGAGTCCCTGGACTATCCCAAAAACAATTGCTTCAAACAGTGTCATTAAAATGCCCTGCTTTCTGAATAATTAAGAGTCCGATTTTCAATTTTAATTAAATATTTCTTCCATTTTCCGCCGGTGAAGTTCCAATGCTTCTTCGCCAAATAAAACAAACCGAATTAAGCGGATCTGCTTTAAATCAGGAGCTGCTTCTTTTACAGTCTGAAAAGCAACCTCGGCTGCATCCTCCATGGGATAACCAAAAGCACCGGTAGAAATGGAAGGAAAGGCCACTGAATCAATCTTATTGTCTTCTGCAAGCTGCAGGGCATTTCGATAACAGTCTGCCAGCAGTTTATCTTCGGGCTTGTCAGCACCGTAGACAGGACCAAGACAGTGTATTACGTAATCATTGGGTAAGTTATGCGCTCCCGTTATGACTGCCTCACCCGGCTTAATCGGGGCAAGTGGCCTGCACTCTTCTTCCAGGCCGGGACCGGCAGCACGGTGCAGCGCTCCTGCCACCCCACCACCAATTCTAAGCTGGGCATTAGCAGCATTGACTACCGCTGCAATATCCTTTTGAGCGGCAATATCCCCCGGGACACATTCGACGGTAACATTGTTCACTGCTTTTTTCATCTTAACAATTCCTCCTTTCCTCCCCTATTATGACAAAAATGCCCGGGGGAATCAATCTCCCGGGCATTTTATCTATTTACATTATTGCTACTGCTTAGCTTCTTTAAGGAAACTGGGCCAGCTGATCATTTAGGCTGGAACGGTATTGGCTTAGCTTCAATCCTCCGCCTGGGCTACCCTCGCGATAAGCTCATCCAGAGCTCTCACTCGGTAACCGCCATTCTGTCAAACAACCCGCTCCAGGTTTTGCTTCGCCGGTATTTTTCTACCTGCACTTTATGCTCACTTAAGTTTTCTTAAGCAGGCTGGATAGTTACACATTATTTAAGTACAAAACCTCCGTCCCCGTGTACTTAATCGCCTATTTTCCAGGTTTCCCAGACCTTGCCGACAAGATCGGGGCCTGGTTTAAGGGTCTTCCTGCCGGGCTGCCAGCCGGCGGGTGTCGCTTCGCCGGTTTTACGAACATGTTGAAATGCCTGAACCTGGCGAATCAGTTCAGCAAAGTTACGTCCAACAGGGGGAGACAAAACTTCCATCGCCTGGACAACTCCATCAGGGTCAATTATAAAGCGGCCCCTGATATTAACCCCGCCTTCTTCATCGTATACATCATAGAGGCTGCCGATTATCCCGCCCGTATCGGAGAGCATGGGAAACTGCACTCCACCGTCAACCATCTTAGAAAGTTCAACTTCCTGCCAGATTTTATGGGTAAACTGACTGTCAACACTGCATGAGAGCACCTCTACTCCGAGATCCTGGAGCTCTTTATACCTGGCGGCAACTGACGCCAATTCTGTCGGTCAGACGAAAGTAAAGTCACCGGGGTAAAAGCAAAGCACTACCCACTTATCTTTGTAGTCTGAAAGCTTTATTTTCTTGAAGCCTCCTTCTACAAAAGCATTGGCTTCAAACTCTGGAGCTTTTTGGCCAACTTTAACGCTCATAATAATACCTCCTGTTTAAGATTTATGATTGGATTGTCTTGTTTATATATTCTATATAATAATAATCGATCCTGCTTGTGTTAATATTTTTAATTCATAACCTAAAAAGCCCGCACTGCAGCTTATATTTATAAAAGCTTCTACGGACTAAAAAGGTATAAGCGATTATCACAACTGATAGGAAAGTGCATATCAACTCCGGCGCGCTCATTAAAAAGCACAAAGAATAAGGTTCTGCCACAAAAATAATATTTTTTAG
>JBNJHL010000005.1:0-40715 GCA_051748445.1 Bacillota bacterium | reverse complement strand
TGGTATTATTTATTAATAATTATTTCAGAAAAAATGCTGCGTGTTTAAGGTATTACTTTTTCGGGCCAGCTGGCCAGTTTTTTAACATGGTTTTTTCCGGGACCATTTAACGAGTAAAAAACCTGAGTGGTTAGCTTATCTGCAGGGTTATAAATGATCAGATACAAATCACCTTCTTTTGTATGAACAATTGTCTCTGTGGCGGTATAAGAAATTGGCCCATAACGGGGATGATTATAATTAAAGGCTTCATAAGTTAAATTATTGAAACTGGGGCTTCTCTGGCTGGCATACCAGTCAATATCAAATTCTTTTTCTTTAAGCAGCGCTTTAAAGAGATAATTAAAGTAGTCTGTATGTCTGTAACGTAAAGTTGATCTGCGAAACAGGTACATTTCTACGATAGCAGCTTTCCGCCAGCATGCTCCGACGATATTCTTAAAACCGTATTCTGATGAATAGATAAAACGGATATGGTTTAAACCAGCCGGGATAGTTGAAGCATAATCAATCAGTTCTTTGGTTATACAAAAGCAGTTTATTGAAGAAGTGTTGGCGGCAATTATATCGCCATAAGGATCAAGAGCGAAAGCCGGTACCTGCAAGCTTTCCATCAGTGAAATCAAGCTATCCATCTGATTTTCGGGAGTTCTATTTTGGAATAACACCTCGTCTTTAAGGCCGGATGCAGCAATAATAAATTCTTTTTGTTCAAGGTTTGTTAGTTTGAAGGCTTTTGCCAGCAGTTCCAGGGTCTGATTGTCTATATATTTTCTGTCCCCTCTTTCCAACCTTCCCAGCTGGTTTGGGGTGAGATGTATCGCTTTGCTTAAAGACTCCCTGGTCCATCTATTTCCATATTCATCCATGCTGCTTTTTCTAAGCGCTTTAACCAAAAGACCAAATTCATTTAAATTGATAATTATCACTCCTGCCAAAAGATTCCTGGTGTTCTAACGCTGTTCAGCATGTCGAAGTTAATTTGTCAAAACTATTAATCTTGAGACTATTGACTACCTTAGTTATGAGCAAAGAAATATGTTAATATTTTAACAAAATGAACTATTTAGTGCAAGCTTGGGATTGCATCAGTTAGATAATAAGAAGAAATAAATGAAGAATGTAAAGCTTTTTAACTCAAAGGTTTATTAGTTAGCATTTAAATATAGAAGCGACATCATGATTTAAGATGCCGCTTTAAACTGAGATAAATCTTTTGATTGGATGATTAATCTTCATATTTAAACGAGACATTCATCTTAATCCTGTAAATCACATTGCCTTCTTCAAGTTTCATATCCATTTCTTTTACTTCGGCAATTCTTAAGTTTCTCAAAGATTTTGATGCTTTTTCAACTGCTGCATTTGCTGCACCTTCCCATGATTTTTCGCTGGTCCCGATGATTTCGACTACCTTGTATACTGTTTCCACCTTATCAATCCTCCTACAGAAAATGTTTTATAGTCATATTATAATGAAATTTTACTATACTGTCAATATTCCATCAAATTAATCGTTTACTTTTCTAAGCAAGGTATCGAAAGAAGGTTGGATCATCAATCCTACTGCACCGGGGCCGATGTGGGCCCCAATTGCAGGACCTACCATGCCTGAATGTAAATCAATTATTTCATAATGTGTCTTTAACTCCTCACGCAAATCTTCGGCTGTTTCTTCAGCCCCTGTGTGTACAACAGAAAGGTTGACAGGATTATCAGAGCTGACATTTTTCAAGGCTGCCTTTACAAGGCTCGGGATTATTTGTGAGCGACCGCGTACTTTATCGTAGGGAGCAACCATCCCCTCAGGATCGGCATAAAGTACTGGTTTGATCTGAAGAATTGAGCCCAGTAAAGATGCTGCTTTTCCTATTCGCCCGTTACGCTGCAGGAACTCCAGGGTATCTACAGCAAAAACACTGAAAGTATTGGCAATCGATTTTTCGGTAACTTCTACAATATTTTCAATCGTCATTTGTCTGCGTGCTGCCTCAGCGGCAACCAGGACGGAAAGTCCGATCCCCTGTGACGCATTTTTTGTATCAATGGTTATAACTTTTGATTTTACTTCTTTTGCAGCTGTTTCAGCTGAATTAAGAGTGCCGCTTAACTTGCCGGAAATATGGATACTGAGTATTACATCGTCCTCTTTGGCAATTTCTTCATAGGTCAGGCGAAAAGTTTCAGGTGAAGGCTGAGAAGTCTTGGGTATTTCCTTTCTTTCAGCAAGCCTTTTGAAAAAATCTTCGGCACTGAGCTCTACTCCATCAGCGAAAGAATCCTGGCCGAAACTAACATTGATTGGTACAACTTTTATACCGTACCTCTTAACCTGTTCGGAAGACAGGTCAGCAGTGCTGTCTGTAACTATTCTTATTACCGACATTGGAAGCGCTCCTTTATTTAAGTAATATGAATTATCAATATACAGAATAATATCATAATATAACCTTCTTGTGTCAGTTTTTTTTGTGAATTTCCTAAAGGGCATCGTGTAAAGTTATTGTAGGGATTTAGCAGGAAAATATTTTAGTAATAGAAAGAGGAATCTCAAGTTTGTGGTGGTTTAACCGTCCTGAAATATATGATAAAATAAAAGAAAGTTAGTTGAGAGGGGTGTAGCTTGTGATTAAAATGGAGGTAAAAACAGTGACAGCAGATCAGGGAGGTAATTTTCTGATCCTGCTGATGGACGATGAAGAAAAGAAAGTATTGCCTATATCTATTGGACCTCTTGAAGCACAGGCCATAGCTTTGGTTTTACAGGGTGAAGTTCCCCCGAGGCCTTTAACCCATGATTTATTAAAAACAGTATGCGAAAATTTGAATGGAAGTATGGATAAAATTGTTATTACAGATATCAAGGAAAATACATTTTATGCAGAAATATACATACAGCAGAATGGAGAAACAATAGTAATTGATTCCAGGCCCAGCGATGCTATTGCCCTGGCTTTACGTTTTGAAGCACCAATTTACATGGAAGCAAAAATGATTGAATTCACTTACGATTACCAGGATATTATTGCCCGTGAAGGTGGAGACGAAGAACTTCACTAGGGGATCACTATTATGTTAACCGGGAAGATAGCTGGTTCATATTTTACATTTAAAAGATTGGTATTGAATATCAGCTGCAGTTGACAACAACAGCTGATATTTCTAATATTTTTATTAATTTGCCGCCTGCGGAAATAGATTATGGTAATATGAAAGCTTTGCCTTTATGCGGTAAGTTTTTTTGTGTACATCGCAGATATTTATTTCAAACTTGAACCGCTGCCTCGACTGCCAGTTTGATTTGTCAAGTGATTTTATAAAAAGTATTAAGGGTAAAAACTGGATTGATGGTGCGGGCGAGAGGATTCGAACCTCCATGGGTAACCCCACTGGATCCTAAGTCCAGCGCGTCTGCCAGTTCCGCCACGCCCGCTTGTGTATCGCCTCTATACCGCCCTTAATTATAATTGCTTTCACAGATTAATTCAACTTATAATATTAAATATATTTTATCATAAACAAGGATCAGCAGGCAGGATTTCTTCTAAGATTTACGAATATTCTAAGGTAGAGGAAGGGGTTGAATACCTCTTGATAAAAGCTGCATTAACAATAAAAGGAAAAAACGGAATAGAATTGTTTCATCTTCTTAAGCATTCTAATGATGTTGATCTGGTTGGAATAGCCTGCCCTGACGGTGATGTTAACTGGCTTAGTGATGAAGAATGTAAAAATTTTTATATTACAGCAGATCTTGATAAACTGGCAGCATTGCCCGGCTTGAATACTATAGTAAATGCTACCGGAGAACCTTCTGTTACCGAGTATTTAAAGAATAATGTCCGTGATGGAGTTATAATAGAAGATCTAAGCGGTCCATCGATCCTTAGTGCTGTTTTGAACACTGGCGAACAACTACTGGAAACAAGATTGGTTAAAGGCGAGTTGTTGGCTATCTTGAATTCTGTCCAGGATGCTATTGAAGTAGTTGACGCAAAGGGAATAGTCAAGTACGTTAATCCTGCTTTTACCCGGGTGACCGGCATACCTGAAAGCAAAAGGGTTAATCGTAGTATTTTTGATGTTTCTCCCCAGGGAGCACTGGCCCAGTCTTTAATCCAGCAGAAACCGGTTACCGGTTACCGTACTTATGTGGGTGGATCCGATGCTGATGTTATTTCCAATGCTTCTCCAATAATTGTTGATGGTGAACTGATGGGTGCAGTTGTGGTCTTTCAACCGGTTGGAGATATTCTGAAACTGATGGACGAGTTACAGCATAGTAACGCTATGATTGATAACCTTTACGCGCAAATCGATCAAATTTCAGGAAGCCGCTTTAGTTTTGAATCACTGGATGGCAAAAGCAATATCCTGGCTTCTACTATTGAAAGAGCCCGTAAAGCAGCTCGCAGTGAATCCGCGGTTTTAATCAGTGGGGAAAGTGGAACTGGCAAAAGTTTATTTGCCCAGGCTATTCACAACAACAGCTCACGCCGAAAAAAACCGATTTTAGCTATTGATTGTTCCAAAGTTCCTGATTCCCTGCAGGAAATAGAAATATTTGGTTGTGAGAAAGGAGCTATGCCCGGCATAGTTCGGACCAGGATTGGTAAAATTGAGCTGGCGGAAAACAGTACTCTTTTTATTAAAGAAATTAATTCATTGAATCCGTACTTGCAGGAAAGGATACTGGAAGTGCTTGAAAAAGGGGTGTTTCGCCGCATCGGCGGGGATGATCCAATACCGATTGATGTAAGGCTTGTAGCTTCAGCCAGCGATAATCTCTTAAATGTTTCGCTTCAGGGCTGTTTTTCGGAAGGCCTGTATCGAAAATTAAGCCAGGTAAAAGTAAATCTTCCTTCGCTTCGCAAGAGACCAGAGGATATACCTCTTTTGGCTCAAGCCCTGATAGAGCGTTTAAACCGAAAACTGGGTAAAAAAGTGAAAGAAATATCGCCACGGGCTATGCAGGAGTTGACTGAATATGACTGGCCCGGTAATATCAGTGAGTTGAAAAGTGTAATTGAACGAGCCATGGTAGTGGCCGAAGGACCGGTTATTGAGTATTACCATTTATCCCCATATATTGGTCGTCTTGGAATGCGGGAAACACAAGTATTCGATGAAGTAATTCCTCTCGATAAGATGGAGGAAAAAATGCTTAAATTGGCAATGACCAGGTATGGAGAAACTTTGGAAGGCAAAAAAAAAGCAGCTCAGGCTTTAAATATATCCCTGGCTACTTTATATAATAAGTTGAAAAAATATAGTGACTGAGGATAAAAAACTGAATGGAGGGCTTAAATTGAAGCTTTATGAACACCTAGGAAAAGAGCTGTTTGCTCGCTATGGCATTCCTATCCCTGCCGGCAGAGTCATTGACAATGCTCAGCAGGCCGCTGAAGTTGCCTCAGAATTGGGAGAAGTTGTAATCAAATCTCAGGTATTGACCGGGAAAAGGGGAAAAGCAGGTGGCATTTCTTTTGCCTCTAACCCTGAAGAAGCTAAGGCCGAGGCTGAGAAGATTTTTAAGATGGAACTGGGTGGATATACTGCCGACAAACTGCTGGTTGAAGAAAAAGTTCAGATTGAACAGGAAGTATACCTGGCCTTAACCGTAGATGGAACTGTTCGCAAACCTGTAGTTTTAGTTTCCATGGATGGTGGCATGGATGTTGAAGATGTTCCTGAGGACCGCATGATCAGGTGGCCGGTTGATGTTACAGTTGGTATGCAGGGTTACATGGTGCGTGAGATCTGCCGCCAGTTAGGAATAAAAGGTGAACTTCAAAAAGAATTTTTGAAGCTGTTACCAAAGCTTTATAAAATGTTCAGGGAAAATGATGCTGAACTGGCGGAAATAAATCCCCTGGCACTTACACCAAAAGGGCTGGTAGCCGCTGATGCAAAAGTTACTATAGATGACGATGCTCTTTTCCGCCATAAAGAGTTGCCCAGGATCAAGGAAAAAACAGCGTTGGAATTAAAAGCGGAAGAGCTTGACCTGGCTTATGTTGAACTTGAGGGTGATATAGCAGTAATGGCCAATGGCGCCGGCATTACCATGGCAACATTGGATATGGTCCAGCACTATGGTGGTTCACCGGCAAACTTCCTTGATTTTGGAGGCGGGGCTGATATAGATAAAACTTCAAAGGCCCTGGAGCTATTGCTGGGAACAAATCCAAAGGTCCTGCTGATCAATATATTTGGTGGCATTACCCGTTGTGATGTTGTGGCAGAAGCATTCGCCAGGGTCAGGGAAACCAAGGGGATAGACCTGCCGGTATCATTTCGCCTGGTGGGAACTAATGAAGCCGAAGGCCGTGCAATTCTGGAGAAGGTTGGTATTAAAGCTTTCAATTCCATGGATGAAGCTGTCAGTCATGCTGTAAAATTACTGAATGCTTCTTAGGATATTTTTTCATTTTTGCTTATTGATTTGTTATATCATGATGAAAGGAGCATTTTAATGTCAATCTATATAAATGATAAAACACGAGTCCTGGTACAGGGGATTACCGGAAAACAGGGATCTTTTCATACCGGACAAATGTTAAAATACGGTACGAATATTGTTGGAGGGGTTTCACCCGGTAAGGGTGGACAGGAAGTTGAAGGTATACCGGTTTATAACACAGTATTTGAAGCGGTAGAAAAGGAGCAGGCTGATGCCAGTATTCTTTTTATCCCGGCACCGTTTGCCAAAGATGCTGCTTTAGAAGCACTTGCGGCAGAAGTTAAAATATTGATCCTGATTCCAGAACATATACCCCTGCAGGATGCCATGGATATTATGGCCCAGGCAAACAGGCATGATGCAGTAGTTGTTGGGCCAAATACTTTTGGCCTTGTATCTTCGGGGGCCTGTAAAATTGGAATCATGCCTAACCAGTATTTTGTTCCCGGCCCGGTTGGTGTTGTTTCCCGTAGTGGAACTCTTTGCTATGAAATAGTGGGCCACCTTACTGAAAATGATATTGGTACCACTACGGTAGTTGGCCTGGGCGGCGACAGGGTTGTTGGCCTGGACTTTATTGATGTGCTGGAACAATTCGAAAAAGATTCGGAAACAGAAACAGTAGTCCTGGTAGGTGAAATAGGTGGCAGTGCTGAAGAGGAAGCAGCTGCATATATCAAGTCATCGATGAGCAAGCCTGTTGTAGCTTACCTGGCAGGTAAAAGCGCACCTCCGGGTAAAAGAATGGGCCATGCAGGAGCAATAATTGAAAGAGGCCGTGGCACTTTTGAAAGTAAAGTCGAGGCCCTCGATGCAGCAGGTGTAAAAGTTGCAGATTTGCCCGGCAAGGTGCCTGAGCTTGTTAAGAAAAATTTATCGTAAAAAAGTTGAGCAGTGGCATGCCGGAGATAGAACATTGATCTTATTTTAACCTGGGTGATGATTTAATAGAGCAGGCTGTTTCATGAAAGCACTAATTTATTTAGCAGGCTTAAGAAAGCTTAACGGTAGCAGGATTTATGATAGAGAGGAGGTCATTGAAAAGTGAGTGATCATGATCAAAGAGAAGAGTTGAAAAAGAGCAAAGAAGCCTGGCAGCAAAAAGTTGATCAAGCTCTGGAAAAACGACCTGAACGCAAAGAATTTAAACTGGATTCCGGTCAACCCACAAAAAGAGTATATGATCCTCTTGATATGGAAGAGTTCGACTATATTAAAAAGCTGAATTGGCCGGGAGAATATCCTTTTACCAGGGGTATACAGCCGACCATGTACCGGGGTAAGCTTTGGACTATGCGCCAGTATGCTGGATTTGGCAGCGCTGAAGAAACAAACGAGCGCTTTCGCTATCTCCTGGATCAAGGTCAGACAGGTTTAAGTGTCGCTTTTGATCTGCCGACCCAGATTGGTTACGATTCGGATCATCCCCTTGCCCGGGGTGAAGTGGGAAAAGTAGGGGTGGCTATAGACACACTGGCTGATATGGAAGTATTGCTGGATGGTATTCCGCTTGACCAGGTAACTACTTCCATGACTATCAATGCACCTGCTGCAGTTTTACTGGCCATGTACATGGCTGTAGCTGAGAAACAGGGCATATCGATGGAAAAAATTGGCGGTACCATCCAAAATGATATTCTCAAAGAATATGTAGCTCGTGGAACGTATATTTTTCCACCGCGTGAATCAATGCGTATTATAGTCGATATCTTTTCCTTTGCCGTGGATAATATTCCTAGCTGGAATACGATCAGTATCAGTGGTTACCACATCAGGGAAGCCGGTTCGAATGCGGTTCAGGAGGTGGCTTTTACATTAAGCAATGCTATTGCTTACGTGGAAGCAGCCCTGGAAGCAGGCCTGGAAGTAGACCAGTTTGCGCCGCGCCTTTCCTTTTTCTTTAACGCTCATTCTAACTTTTTTGAAGAAATTGCCAAGTTCAGGGCTGCCCGAAGGATATGGGCTAAACTGATGAAAGAACGTTTTGGAGCGAAAAACGAACGTTCTATGATGCTTCGCTTCCATACCCAAACTGCTGGTTCAACTCTTACTGCACAGCAGCCCGATGTAAATATTATGAGGGTTGCCTACCAGGCCCTGAGTGCTGTTCTGGGGGGGACTCAGTCTCTTCATACCAATTCCCGTGATGAAGCGCTGGCTTTGCCCAGCGAACATTCCGTATTACTGGCCCTGCGAACTCAGCAGGTAATTGGTTACGAAATCGGGGCTACCGATACCGTAGATCCGTTAGGTGGTTCTTACTTTATAGAAAACCTGACCGAACATATTGAAGAAGAGGTTATGCATTATATTGAACGGATCGATGAAATTGGCGGTGCGGTTGAGGCAATTGAAAATGGTTTTATTCAAAAAGAGATCCAGGCCAGTGCTTATGAATATCAAAAGGAAGTTGAAAAACAGGAGAGAATTGTTGTAGGAGTAAACAAGTTCCAGGCTGGTGGAGAAGAGCCGATGGATCTGCTTAAAATGGATCCGGCAACGAGCCAGCGCCAGGTTGAGCGCATTAAAGAGGTACGTCTCAGCCGTGATCAAAGTAAAGTTTCCGAAGCGCTGCAGGGCCTGCGTAAGGCGGCACAGTCTGATGAAAACGTGATGCCTCATATCCTGGAAGCAGTAAAAGTTTATGCCACCCTGGGCGAGATTTGCGGAGTGCTAAGGGATGTTTTTGGCGAGTACCAGCAGCAGATAACCATTTAATTAGAATATATGAGGTAAAAGGAGGAGCGAGCTAATGGCTGAAAAAACAGTGCGAGTGCTCGTTGGTAAAATTGGTCTTGATGGGCATGACCGCGGGGCAAAGGTGGTTGCCCAGGCCCTACGGGATGCAGGTATGGAGGTTATTTATACCGGTTTGCGGCAAACACCGGAGCAGATAGTTGAAACTGCCTTGCAGGAAGATGTTCAGGTAATCGGATTGAGCATTCTTTCCGGAGCACATATGCAGTTGATTCCCCCGGTTTTAGAAATGCTTCGGGACCAGGACAGTAGTGATATAATTGTTGTTGTTGGCGGTATTATTCCTAAGGAAGATATTTCTTACCTGAAAGAAAATGGTGTAGCTGAGGTATTTTCACCGGGTTCATCAACTTCAGATATTATTGATTTTATTAAAAAGAAAGTTGAACAGCAATCATAAACAACAGAGGTGTTTAAGGTGTTTGAAAAAATTGATCATGTTGGTATAGCGGTATCAGACCTGGAAAAGTCCATTGCTTTTTACAAAGATCAACTTGGGCTTGATTTTAAGGGAACTGAAGTGGTAGAAGAACAAAAAGTTAAAGTAGCATTTTTACCTGTCGGAGAAAGTAAGTTAGAATTACTGCAATCTACTGATCCCGAGGGACCCGTAGGTAAGTTTGTTAAAAAAAAAGGAGAGGGTGTCCACCATCTTTCATTCCGGGTTTCAAATATTGAAGAAAAGCTAAGAAAGCTTAAAGAGCAGGGAGTTGCCTTAATTGATGAAGCACCCCGTTACGGTGCCGGAGGGGCAAAAATTGCTTTTCTTCATCCAAAATCAACCGGTGGAGTGCTGGTGGAATTGTGTGAAAGATAATTGAGAGATATTAAAGCAGAAAGTGGTGACAGCTTTGGATGACAAATTGAAGCACCTCCAGGAAAGGCGCGAAAAAACTTATGCTGGCGGCGGTGACAAAAGAGTAAATGCGCAGCATGGTAAAGGAAAGCTTACCGCCCGGGAGAGGTTGGAGAAGTTACTCGACAGTGGCAGTTTCGTAGAAATAGGAACTTTTTCCCAGACCGGTCTTGAAGATGCAAGCAGTCTTGATTATTCTAATCCCGGAGAAGGGGTGGTTACCGGCTATGGCACGATAATGGGGCGCAGGATATATGTCTTTGCCCAGGATTTTACAGTAGCTGGTGGTTCGCTTGGAGAAGTTCATGCCAGGAAAATTTGCCGGGTCCAGGACCTGGCTGCTCAAAATGGCACACCGGTTATAGGCCTTAATGATTCTGGTGGGGCCAGAATTCAGGAAGGAGTTTACTCTCTGGATGGATTTGGTAATATTTTTTACCGGAATACGCTGTGCTCGGGTGTCATTCCACAACTTTCTGTAATAATGGGTCCCTGTGCTGGAGGTGCAGTTTATTCACCGGCCATTACGGATTTTGTTTTTATGGTTGATAAAACAAGCAATATGTTTATTACTGGTCCGCAGGTGATTAAAGCAGTTACAGGTGAAGAGGTTACTCCTGATGAACTTGGGGGCGCTTCTACTCATAGTCAAACCAGTGGTGTGGCCCATTTTTTTGCCGAAAATGAAGAAAACTGTTTTGAGCTAATTCGAGATCTTTTAAGCTATCTGCCTTCCAATAATGTAGATGATCCTCCACTGGCTGAGCCTCAAGAACCGGAAATAGATCCATCTGAACTGGTATCAATTATGCCGGATAATCCCAATCGTTCTTATGATGTGCGGGAAGTAATCAAAAGAATCTTTGACGGTAGTAAGTTTATGGAAGTGCATGGCGGATTTGCCCCTAATGCTGTAGTTGGTTTTGCCCGGCTAAATGGGAAAGCGGTAGGAGTTATCGCCAACCAGCCCCTGGTTAAAGCCGGCTGTTTAGATATCAATTCATCGGACAAGATTGCCAGATTTGTTCGTTTCTGTGACTGTTTCAATCTGCCCCTGGTTACGTTTGTTGATGTTCCGGGCTATTTGCCTGGGGTTGAACAGGAATGGGGCGGGGTAATCAGGCACGGGGCAAAAATTCTTTATGCCTATTCTGATGCAACCGTGCCCCAGATTTCCATTATTTTAAGGAAAGCGTATGGTGGAGCATATATTGCGATGAATTCTCGTTCGCTGGGAGCAGATTTGTGCCTCGCTTGGCCAACGGCTGAGATCGCCGTAATGGGCCCGGAAGGTGCTGTGAATATCGTTAACAGGCGCGAAATTGATGCAGCGGAAGATAAGAATCAGAAAAGGCAGGAACTGGTTGATGAGTATCGTGATCGTTATGCTAACCCTTATATTGCTGCCGCACGCGGGTGGATTGATGAAGTTATTGATCCTCGCGATACTCGTGTTTACCTGATTCGTGGTCTGGAAATGGTGGGTACCAAGAGAGAACAACGATTGAGCCGTAAACATGGTAATATTCCATTGTAGTCATGATTTTTAAATTAAAAGTTTCCCTTGACTTTTTTTCAGTCTGTGTTAAACTGTAAAACAATATTATATGAAGCCCGTGATGGGGAGAGTAGTCGATTTGTGAAGGTAGCAGCGAGCCGGAGTTGGTGTAAGTCCGGACCAGAAGCAAACGGTGAAGCGCACCCTGGAGGTGGCAGTTGAAGCCGATAAAACATCGGTGTGTAGGCTGACCCGGTTTTATACCGTTATCAAGACCGTTTTTCATGGAAACGGTTTGAGTGGATCGACTATTAATGTCGTTCAATAAAGGTGGTACCGCGAGCCTCTCGTCCTTTAAAGGATGAGAGGCTTTTTGTATTGGAGGGGATAATGATGATTAAAGTTGCCATTTTGGGAGGAACCGGTTATGCAGGGATGGAACTAATTCGCTTGATTAATGCTCACCCCGATGCCAGGCTTGTTTTGGCCACCTCAGAGAGCCATTATGGCAAAATAATTAGTGATGTACATCCCCAGTTTTATGGGCAGACTGATTTAGTCCTGGAGAAAATGGAAACCGGAAAAGTACCGTCATCGATTGATGTCGTGTTTTGTGCCCTACCACACGGCAGCTCGGGAAAAGCCGTGGCAGCTTTGCTTGAAAAAGGTTTTAAGGTCATTGATTTAAGTGCGGATTTCCGGCTAAAACAACTTGAGGTATACAGACATTGGTATAACCTGCCCCATCCACATCCTGAACTGCTTTCCACTTCAGTATATGGTTTGCCGGAACTTTATGGAGAGCAGGTAAAAACAGCCAATCTTATCGCTAATCCCGGTTGTTACCCGACGGGTATCATTCTGGCCCTGGCTCCTCTTTTAGCAGATAAGCTGGTTGATTTAACCAGTATAATTATTGATGCCAAATCTGGTGTTTCTGGTGCAGGGAGAGTTCCGAAACAGCCATTTCATTTTCCGGAGTGTACGGAGAATTTCAAAGCTTACCGGGTTGCTTCGCATCAACATACCCCGGAAATTGAACAGGAGTTGAGCCGTATAGTCGAAAGTGAATTAAAAGTAACCTTTACTCCGCACCTGGTGCCAATGATTCGAGGTATTTTAAGTGCTATTTATCTTAAGTTGAACAAAGAAAAAAATGAGACTGAATTAAATAAACTGTACTTAGATTTTTATGGTGACAGTCCCTTTGTAAGAATACTAAAACCACCCGCGCTGCCGGAAACCCGCTTTGTTAGAGGTAGTAACTACTGTGATCTTGCAATAAGGCTTGATTCCAGAACCGGGCAGCTAATTATAATATCCGCCATTGACAACCTGGTGAAAGGGGCTGCAGGGCAGGCAATACAGAACATGAACCTGATGTTTGGCTTTTCTGAAACCACCGGTCTCGGGCAAGTAGCTTTATGATAATTACTATCATTTTGGGTTTAGCAAAACGTGTTTAAAGATAGGTTAGATTTTTGATATGGGGGTTATATTAAGATGATAGAACAGGCAACCTGGACAAAAGTTGAAAATAGGAGTTTGACAATAGCCAGGGGTTTTCAGGCCTGTGGCGTGTCGGCCGGTATTAAAAATAACAAAAAAGACCTGGCTATAATTTACAGCGAAAAAGAAGCTTTAGCAGCAGGAGTTTTTACCTGCAACCAGGTTAAGGCTGCACCGGTTTATCTTTGCCAGGAACACCTGGAAAACCCTATACAGGCAGTGGTAATAAACAGCGGCAATGCAAATGCCTGTACCGGAGAACAGGGGGCAAAAGATGCCCGGATCATGGCTGAGAAAACTGCAGAGGCTACCGGTTTACAGCCAGAGGAAGTTATGGTTAGCTCTACCGGGGTAATTGGTATGCTGCTGCCAATGGATAAAATAAACAGAGGTATCGTTCAGGCGGCATCAGCTTTGGGTACTGGTGAAGAGTATGATCTGGCTGCTGCCCAGGCCATTATGACAACTGATACGGTTACAAAGCAGTCAGCTTTTCGCTGCAGCACCGGAGATGGTGAATTCCATATTGGGGGTATTGCCAAGGGTTCCGGGATGATTTGCCCGAATATGGCTACAATGTTGGCTTTCCTGACCACTGATGTGAAGATTGAACGTTCCCTGCTGCAAAAGCTTTTTACAGAGGCGTCTGACAAGTCATTTAACTCAATCACAGTGGACGGTGATACTTCCACCAATGATACAGCTTTAATACTGGCTAATGGTGCTGCCGAAGGGGTAGAAATTACAAGGAATAGTAAGTACCTGCCGGTTTTTAAAGGAATGCTAATCGAAATCTGCCAGGAGCTGGCCAGAAAAATTGTTGAAGATGGCGAAGGCATAACCAAAGTTATAACCTTGAACATTAAAGGGTTGAATGATGAAAACAGCGGCCGGATTATGGCTCTGAGTGTTCTTAATTCGCCGCTGGTTAAAACAGCTTTCTATGGTGAAGATGCCAACTGGGGTCGTATCCTTGCCGCGCTGGGTTATTCAGGAGTTAAGTTTAATCCGGAAAAGGTTGATATTTATATTGGACCGTACCAGGTAGCGGCAAATGGCGGCTCTGTTCCGTTTAGCGAGGAAGAGATGAAAAAAATTCTGCAGAAAAGGGATATTCCTGTTTTGGTGGATCTGAAAAGCGGACAGGCTGAATTTACAGCCTGGGGAACAGACATGAGTCATGAATACATTAGCATTAATGCAGATTACCGGAGTTAATGGAAGGCAGGGGTAAATATGAACCAGGAAGCTCTAAAAAGCATACCGAAAGCAGAAGTTTTGATTGAAGCTTTGCCTTACATGCGGAACTTTTCCGGGAAATATTTTGTGATCAAGTATGGCGGGCAGGCCATGGTTAGTCCTGAATTAATGGAATCGGTAATCCTTGATATGATTCTTTTAAAGTATATTGGGGTTAAGCCAGTCCTGGTCCATGGTGGGGGAAAGGAAGTTAACCAGGTTATGGACAAGCTGGGGAAAGAATCACGCTTTGTTAACGGGCTGCGTGTTACTGATGATGAAACCATGGAAATTGTCGAAATGGTTTTGAATGGCAAGATCAACCAGCACATTGTCAGCCTTTTTAACCAGCATGGTGGCAGGTCAGTAGGGTTTAGCGGAAGAGATGGCCAGATCCTGCAGGCCAGACGAATAGATCTGCAAATGGTTAATGGGAATTCTGAAGAAAAGGTTGATTTAGGGCGGGTAGGTGAAATAATCCAGGTAAACCCTGAACTGATCAACACGGTTAGTGCTAACGGCTATATCCCGGTCATATCTTCAATCGCTTCCGGTATCAACGGGGAAAGTTTAAATATTAATGCCGATCATGCCGCCGGTGAGATCGCAGTCTCTATTAGAGCTGAAAAATTAATAGTTTTAACTGATGTTGATGGTATATACCGGGTAACGGATAATGAACAGCAATTTATTTCTTCTGTCAGCCGGGATCAGACCCGGGCCATGATCATGAATGGTGAAATCAGCGGGGGGATGATACCGAAGGTTGAGTCGTGCTTGATGGGTTTGGATGGCGGAGTAAAGCGAACCCATATAGTAGATGGCAGGGTTCCGCATTCATTGATCCTGGAGATATTCACCGATGCCGGCATTGGCACCATGGTTACCCAGTAAAAGTGTAAAGAAGGGTTGATATCAATGAAAAAAGTGCAGGATCTGGAAAAACAGTTTATCATCAATACCTATAATCGCCAGGCGGATACAACTCCATGCCTTGTCAGGGGGGAAGGTTCATTTGTCTGGGATGAAAAAGGTAATAAATATCTTGATTTTCTTGGCGGGCTTGCAGTTAATGTGGTCGGACATTGTCATCCACAGGTGGTTGAAGCGATCTGTGAACAGTCCTCAAGACTGATTCACACCTCTAACCTCTATTATGGAGAACCCCAGGCTGAATTAGCCCGGGTTTTAGTCGAGAACAGCTTGCCGGATGGCAGGGTATTTTACGCTAACAGCGGCGCTGAAGCTAATGAGGCAGCAATAAAGCTGGCCCGCAAACATAAAGAAAGTTGTTTTAAGATAATTACTGCTGAGAATTCTTTTCATGGCCGGACTATGGCAACAGTTGCTGCGACGGGGCAGCCAAAATATCATCAACCCTTTGCCCCGGTTGTGGAAGGTTTTTCTTATGGTAAGTTCAATGATCTTGATTCATTTAAAAAACTGGTTGATAGTGAAACCGCAGCGATTATGGTTGAACCGATCCAGGGTGAAGGCGGGGTTCATGTTGCTACAGAATCATTTGTCAGGGGTTTAAGAGAACTCTGTGATCATGAAAAAATCCTGCTGATTTTTGATGAAGTGCAATGTGGAATGGGCCGTACGGGTAAACTCTGGGCCTTTGAAAACTATGGGGTGCAGCCCGATCTATTTACGACAGCCAAAGGGCTTGGCGGTGGCATGCCAATCGGGGTAATGGTTGCAGCAGACAATTATACAGAAGTGTTGCAGCCAGGCGATCACGCATCTACCTTCGGCGGCAATCATGTTGTATGCAGTGCTGCACTGGTAGTTTTTGATCTTATTCTTGGAGAGGGCTTTTTAGAAAATGTAAGCAGAAAAGGTACGATCATTCAGCAGGAAATGGAAAGTTTGATTAAGGAATTTCCAAACTTGTTCAAAGAGTACAGAGGTATGGGCTTAATCTGCGCATTGGAGTTACAGCAGGCGGGGGCTAAGGATATTTTAACAAAATGCCTTAAGGCAGGGCTGTTGATCAATGCCATAGGTGATACAACTATTCGTCTACTTCCCCCGCTAAATATCAGTAAGAGTGAACTAATGGAAGGTCTGCGGATACTGAAAGAGATTGCAACGTCAGTTTATGAATAAATACTCAGTGTTAGGTTTAAATGGGATTGATCAGTAGTTTAGTTAAACGGAGGAGATTTTTTATGGCAAAAGAAAAAGTTGTATTAGCTTACTCGGGAGGATTGGACACCTCGGTGATTGTCAGGTGGCTTCAAGAGGAATATGATTATGAGATTGTTGCCCTTACTGCAGATGTTGGGCAGGGTGAAGGTGAACTGGAAGGTCTTGAAGAAAAGGCTATAAAAACAGGAGCTGCTCAACTTTTCATTGAAGATATGCGTGATGAGCTGGTCAGGGATTATATTTTCCCCATGGTGCGTTCAGGCGCTGTTTATGAGGGTAAGTATCTTTTGGGAACAGCAATTGCCAGGCCACTAATTGGCAAGAAACTGGTGGAAATTGCAGAAAAAGTTGGTGCAACGGCAGTAGCGCATGGGGCTACCGGTAAGGGCAATGATCAGGTTCGTTTTGAATTTGCAGTAAAAGCATTAAACCCATATTTGAAGATTGTCGCTCCCTGGCGTGAATGGAACCTGCGTTCTCGCACTGATTGTATTGATTATGCCTGTCAGCATAATATACCAATCCCGGTAACTGCTGAAAAGCCTTATAGCATAGACCGTAATATCTGGCATATTAGTTTTGAAGGCGGGATTCTTGAGGATCCGGCCAGGGAGCCGGATCGTGATATGTTCAGGCTGACCTGCGCTCCCCAGGATGCTCCTGATGAACCCGAGGCCTTGTCAATCAGTTTTGATCAGGGAACACCATATGCTGTAAACGGAAAAAAGATTGAACCCGTTGCCCTGATAAAAGAGTTAAACCGGATAGCCGGCAAACATGGTATAGGTCGTGTTGACCTGGTGGAGAATCGTCTGCTTGGTATGAAATCACGTGGAATTTATGAAACTCCAGGCGGGACCCTGTTATCGTTTGCTCATCGTGAATTAGAACAGTATACTTTGGACAGGGAAACCTATCATTATAAGGAAGTAATTGCTTTAAAATATGCGGAGATGATTTATTACGGCCTCTGGTTTACTCCTTTACGTGAAGCGCTTGACAGTTTTGTGACTTCTACGCAGAAAACAGTAACCGGTAGTGTTAAGATGAAACTTTACAAAGGTAATATGGTAGTAACCGGAAGAGAATCGGAATATACCCTCTATAATCCTGAGATGGTTACGTTTGAAGCTGATGAGCTTTTTAATCAGAAAGATGCTGAAGGTTTTATTAATTTATATGGACTTCCCCTGAAGATCAAGGGAATGATGGATAGACAAAAAAAAGATTATATCCGGGAGGTAAAGAAAAACTGAAAAAACCATGGCAGGGACGCTTTACTAAAGATACTGCGGAGATTGTTCTTAATTTTACCTGTTCTTTGCCTTACGACAGGCGCCTCGCGTTTTGTGATATTCAGGGCAGCCTAGCACATGTTGAAATGCTGGCTGCCAATGGAATAATCAGTCATGAAGAATCACAGTTGATTATTTCAGGGCTTAAAGAAGTTCAGGAAGAGTTGGAAGAAGGATCCTTTCCATATGATCTCAGTTTTGAAGATATTCATATGAATATCGAAAAACGTCTTACTGAAAAGGTCGGGCCGGTTGGCGGCAAACTGCATACTGCCAGGAGCCGCAATGATCAGGTGGCCCTGGATATGCATCTTTACATGAAAGAGGAAATAGTTATTATTGATAGTTACCTGGTGCAGCTCCAGGAAACACTGGTTAAATTGGCCGAACAGTATCTGGGTGAAATAATTCCTGGTTATACACATCTGCAGAGAGCCCAACCTGTGCTGCTTAGCCATCATTTCCTGGCATATTTTTGGATGTTAAAAAGAGACCGGGAACGCCTGGCCGGTGTATTTAAAAGAGTGGACTTAATGCCACTTGGTGCCGGTGCCCTTTCCGGAACTGGATTCCCGGTTGACAGGCAGATGGTTGCCAAAAAACTTGGGTTTTCCAAGCTTTATGAAAACAGTATAGATGCGGTGAGTGATCGGGATTATATCATTGAATTTTTATCTTTTGCCTCCGTTTTTATGATGCACTTAAGCCGACTTTGTGAAGAACTAATTATGTGGAATTCTGCTGAATTCGGTTTTATTGAGCTGGATGATGCCTATACAACAGGTAGCAGTATGATGCCTCAGAAAAAAAATCCCGATGTGGCAGAACTGATCCGCGGCAAAACCGGACGAGTTTATGGCAGCCTTTTTTCAATTCTTACTGTAATGAAGAGTCTGCCCCTGGCGTACAACAAAGACATGCAGGAGGACAAGGAGGGTCTCTTTGATACAATTGATACACTGAAGGCCCTGATGCCTCTTTTATCAGAAATGCTACAGACTATGATGGTTGACAGTGCCAGATTGTGTCAGGCGGTAGATGATGATTACCTTTGTGCGACAGATCTTGCTGACTACCTGGTAAAACATAAAGTAGCTTTCAGAGAGTCTCATCATATTGTGGGCAAAATGATTGCTCACAGTCGTGATATCGGGGTCCGCTTATCTGAACTTACTGCCGAAGAGCGTAGTAAATTCCATTCTGCGTTGGGAGAAGATATCTCTTCACTTCTTGATCCGGCCAGGGTAGTGGAAGCACGTTTAAGCAGGGGAGGAACTGCTCCTGAAGCAGTAAAAAAGCAGCTTGAAATTGCCCGCCATGACCTGGGTAAATAAGGTACATTCTGATTATAGGTATTATTGTATTGATTATATAACCCTCTACCAGTTGAAGGCCAGTTTTTATCAAACCCGGCCTTTTTCACTTTTTCATTCAGTAGCAGAAAAAAATTGTTAAAATGTTCATATATGACCTTGACCCAGGTAGTAGATGATTAAGTGGTTGATAAAAAAGCGGAACCTTTTAGAAGGTTCCGCTTGTGAAAATATTAAGCCGGGTTGAGTTAGTCCTGCTTGTTTTTATTTTCTTCTTCTTCGCGCAGCATGCGCCGCAGAACTTTCCCGATCATGGTTTTTGGCAGCTCATCTCTGAACTCAACCAGCTTGGGTACTTTGTAGGGAGCAAGGTTGGCCTTACAATGTTCTTTTACTTCTTCTTCAGTCATCGACTCGCCTTCTTTTAGCACAATGTATGCTTTCAGGGTTTCACCACGATAGGGATCATTAATTCCTGCCACTGCTGCTTCCATAATTTTCGAGTGAGTGTAGAGCACTTCTTCAATATCCCGGGGATAAATATTAAAACCGCCGGCAATAACCATATCTTTCTTCCGGTCTACAATGTAGGTGAAGCCTTCCTCATCTGCCCGGGCGATATCTCCGGTAAATAACCATCCGTTACGAATGGCCTGGGCATTTTCATCTGGCATATTTAGATAACCTTCCATGAGCTGGGGTCCTCTAATACAAAGTTCGCCGATTTCTCCGATGGGCAGTTCCCTATCTCCAACTTCCACATCAACTATTTTATATTCAGTGTCAGGTACGGGTAAACCAATACTTCCGGGCTTTCTTTTTCCGTAAACCGGGTTGGCGTGGGTAACCGGTGAGGTTTCAGATAGTCCGTAACCTTCAACCAGTCGGCCTCCGGTATTCTTTTCAAATTGTTGCTGGACTTCTACCGGAAGAGGCGCAGCTCCACTGATGCAAACCCGGATTGATTTAATATCATACTTACTCAGATCGGGAGCATTGTTAATTGCAACGTATATAGTTGGAACGCCGGGGAAAAGGGTAGGTTTTTGTTTGTCAATTGCTTTAAGGACATCTTCAAGAACAAAGCGGGGCAGCAGAACCAGTTTGGCACCGTTTAAAAGTCCAAGATTTAGGACGGTGGTCAAACCGTAGCTGTGGAAAAAGGGAAGAACCCCCATTACCACCTCTTTACCGTCTTCGTAGTCAGTGCACCACGATTTTACCTGGAACATATTTGCTACCAGGTTGCGGTGTTGCAAGACAGCGCCCTTTGATACACCGGTTGTTCCCCCGGTATATAAGAAGACTGCCCGATCCTGTGGAAGCACTTCAACAGCGGGAGGTTTTTTACCCTTATGTTTCTCGATCAGGTCAGTAAACTTGTAATCTTCAGGTGCTACTTCCACCCGATCGCCTTCTTTTTTCTCTTTTGCTACCGTGTAAAGAAAACTTAAAAACCCAGGGAAATAATCTTTTATATTGGAGACAATAATATTTTTGAGGTTTGTATTGGGCTGGATATCTTTGATCATCTTATAGAAACGGGTCAGGGTGATGATTGTTTCAGCACCTGAATCTTTTAACTGGTATTCCATTTCTCTTGCTACATACAGGGGATTACAGGGTACAACTATTGCCCCTATAGCATGAGCAGCAAAAAATGCTATGGGGAACTGAGTACTATTGGGAAGATGAATTGCAACGCGGTCCCCTTTTTTTACACCAAGCTCTGAAAGGGCACTGGCCATGCTGTCAACCTGGTCGGCAAGTTCCCCGTAGCTTAGTTCACGGCCCATAAATTGAACGGCAGGGTTCTGCTTGTATGTTTGGGCAGATTCTTGGAATAGCTGGTAAAGTGACTTTGAGGGATAATCTATGCTGCGAGGCACTGCTGGTTCATAATTTTCGAGCCAAACTTTTTCCATTATTATACTCCTCCTTTTATTTGTGTGCTGTGGTATATATCGTTAAGTAAAAAGATTCTATGTTATATTTTAATTCCCTTCTTTATTAAAAAGATTATAAACAAATCTGAATTAACATTAAAATACTCTAAAAATAAACCAAGCTATTATTAAGCATTCCTGCTCATATCCCTGGTAAACCGGGCATGACGGTTAGCAGTGCTTCCAAAAAATTGATTGTTTTGCGGCATGACAGAAAAAATTTTGATAGCTATAATCATAGCATATTCGCCGGAAAGAAAAGGGCAACAAATAATTTTGCGGCAATATAACTTATTACCAGCAGGAATGGACACCTTCAGGTCGAATAATAGAAATTAATGAATTGTGAAAAATGAAAAATATATGAAAGGGGATAAAATATATAAAAATTCAATAACTAATGATTGACATCGAATTGCTCATAATTAAGGAGGTGATTAACGAATGAAAGATTATAAACTTGAAGTGTGGGCAACATTGATCTGCTTCATTATTGTAGCTATAACCGGCGGGTTTTTTAGCTCATTTGTTGTTATTCTAAATGAAGTATTCTTTACGCAGGTGCCTACACCTGAAGGGCTGGTTGCTTCTTACGGAGAGACAATGTTTTTGATTAAAGAAAATCTTACAGTAATGGGTTTCCCGCTGCATTATTTCTTGCTGATTATGTTTAGCTGGATTGGGGTCACAGTGGTTGGCGCAATCTGGTGCATCATCATGGATAGAATTGAAGAAAGGCAAAGAGCATAAGAGAGGGGAGGGATTAATACTCGATGGAACCAAGAGGAGAAGTTTTTGTATTGGGATTAGTTTTAAGTATTGTGGTACTCTTGATTTCTGTTCTTATATCTGTATGGGCACGCCGCTTTACCCGTAGTTTGGGTGATTACTATGTGGCTGGCCGCAGTATCGGTGCTATTAACAATGGTTTGGCCATGGTTTCACTGGCTCTTAGTTTAACTACCTTTATTGGTTTGACAGCTCTTATCATTGAAGGTGTATACATTGCCGTGGCAGTCTATGCATCTTTTACAGCAGCGTTTATTGGTCTAATGATCCTGGCAGCTCCCTACCTGCGTAACCATAAGTCATTTACAACAATGGCCTTTATTTCAGAACGGTACGGTAGTAAAACTCTTCGTTATATGTCTGTTGTTGTTATGATGATCGTCAGTGTACTATACCTGGCAGGTAATTTAAAAGGGATTGGTATTGTTTTTTACTTTTTACTGGGCGTGCCTGAAGTTGTAGGAATTGTAGTAGGAGGGCTTGTCGTAACATTATACGTAACCCTGGGTGGGATGTACGGGGTTACCTATAACCAGACCTTCCAGACTATTGTTCTTCTTTTCTGCCTGTTGCTGCCGGTGGCGGTGGTCCTGAAGGCCCTGGGTACTGCCGGCTGGTTTTTCCCGCCCCTGGGTTACGGTGACATGGTCCCGGAGATGATCGAGTTTGTGCCTCATTATTTTTGGGCTATGCTGGAGCATCCGATCACCTATATAGCGATATTTCTTGGGGCATTTTTCGGTATTATCGGTCTACCTCATTTTGTGATGAGGTTTTTTACCGTGCGCGATGCCAAGGAAGCTCGCTGGAGCATGATCCTCTGTGTGTTCCTGGTTGGCCTTGTTAATACTACGGTTTATGCAACCGGATTCGCCGCCGTTTACTATATGTCAACCACTCCCGGGGTTGATTTGACCCCAGCCGCCTATGACTACATGGTTTTCATCCTGGTTGAAGCTTTAGCCGGGGAGGGTTGGTTGGCCCTGGCAGTGGCCGGTTCAGTTGCGGCAGGGCTATCCACTGTATCCGGGTTGTTGATGATCATGGGTGCCGGCTTGATACATGACCTTTACGGCGAAATGAAACCGGAGGTAGATGATGAGAAGAAACTGAAGCTGTCA
Organism: Bacillota bacterium; assembly: GCA_051748445.1. Lineage (GTDB taxonomy): Bacteria > Bacillota > Dethiobacteria > DTU022 > DTU022 > T3SED10-7. The sequence continues at coordinate 17,775 of JBNJHL010000005.1, read as the reverse complement.
TACCTGGCTATGTTCGTAGTCGGAGTGCTGGTTATTCTTTTCTCATTAAATCCACCGGAGTTTATCCTTAAAGCAATTATGTGGGCTTTCGGTATAGCTGCTGCTGGTCTTGGGGTACCTATTGTGCTTGGCATCTGGTGGAAACGGACTACCAAACAGGGTGTTGGTGTGGGCATGACAGTCGGCAGTCTGATTGCCTTTTACGGCTGGATCATGATCGAACTGGTTGGTATGAACCCGGTCGATGTGCCTTTCCCATTCTTTAATACCTATCTTTATGGACCGATGGGGTGGATTAAATTCACAGTTTTGGCAGTTACATTCTCATTTATATTAACTGTGATTGTATCATGGCTGACACCTCCGCCCGGAGAAGAACTACAGCGCCAGGTTGATGAGATGCACGGTTGGACCGACTATGATCCGAAGCGCTATAACAGTAAAGCTTTACCGATAGCTGTTGTGTTCATTTCGGTTTTTTTCTTATGGTTTATGACTACCCTTTATGATGTCTTTCCCAAGTAACTCCTGCGGCCTTTTAAGAGGCTTTCCTGTGAAGGAAAGCCTCTATCGGCCGTTAAAATATTAGCAGGGGGTGATGGCTTTATGGAGAATTGGGACATACTATCAAAAATGCCTTACAAAAAAATTAAGGAGATGCAGGATCGTAAGCTGCGGGCCTTTATCGCCAACCAGATTTATCTCTATAGTCCATACTATAAAGAAAGGTTGAAAGAAGAAAAAATTGATCCTTTTAAAATAAAGGGTGTAGATGACCTGCGTCATCTTCCCTTTACTTATAAGTGGGATATTGCTCCAACAGATGAAGAACCGCAGAAAGCAAAAGACTTTGTTATTCGACCGGATGAAGAAGTTTCCGAAAAATACGGCCACCTGGCCAAGATGTCGATGACCGGCGGTAAAGCGATGGTAGAAGATAAGGTTTATGATTTTAAACCTGTTCATATTCACTTTACTACCGGTAGAACCGCTCTACCGACTCCTTTTGTCTACTCCAAGCGTGACCTTGAGAATATCAGGGAAGCAGGCGCGCGCTTGCTTAATGTTTTCGAGGTTACCAGCGAAGACATCGTTGTAAACTGTTTCCCCTTTGCGCCCCACCTGGCTTTCTGGCAGACCTTTTTTGCCGGAGAGAAAGCTAATGTTGCAGGTTTCCACAGTGGTGGGGGGAAAATAGTGGGAACCAAAAACCTGATGGACGCCTTTGAATATCTGCGTCCTACCGTTGCGGTGTTTATACCAGGCTACTGTTACTATTTCCTGCGTGAGGCTGTAAAACAGGGAAGAGATTTTTCGTCGATAAAGAGGATCTTTTTCGGAGGAGAGCGAGTCCCTCCTGGTTTAAAAGATAAGATCAAGGAACTGTTTGCCCAGCTGGGCGCTGAAAATGTAATGGTACTGGCTACTTATGGTATGACCGAAGCCAAGGTCGCCTGGCCGGAATGTCCCTCCCATGAAGAATATCATGGATATCACCTCTATCCGGATATGGAGATTTTTGAAACTATCGATCCTGAAAGTGGTGAACCGGTTGGAGAAGGCGAAGAAGGAGAGATTGTTTATACAGCCCTCGACTGGAGGGGAACAGCAGTACTGCGCTATCGTACCGGGGATATTGCAAAGGGCGGTATGTTTTTTGAGCCCTGTCCCAACTGCGGACGGACCGTTCCCCGGATCAGCTCGAATATTCAGCGTAAATCCGAGCTGAAAGAATTCAACATGACCAAGGTAAAAGGAACTCTGGTCAACCTGAATAACTTCTTCCCGCTGATGATGAGTCATCCGGATATAGAAGAGTGGCAGGTTGAGATGCGCAAGCGTAACGACGATCCATTTGACTTAGATGAAATCTATCTGCATTTAGCAGTTAAAGAAGGTACAGAGAAGGATAAAATTGCAGGAGATTTAAAGCAGAAAGTGCTGCGTGATACAGAAGTTTCACTTACCGATATTATTTTCAAGAGCGTACCGGAAGTAGTGTCACAGCTGGGAATGGAAACTGAACTAAAAGAAAAACGTATCCTTGATAACAGGCCTACCAGCTAAACCAGGGCTTAGAGATGAAAGGAGGCAAAGTATGCAGGCATGGAGTAAAATCAGCAAAATGCCGGCACCGGCAATCAGAAAAATTCAAAATGAGCAGTTAACAAAAATGCTTGGTGAAGAATTGGCGGTCAGGCATCCTTATTACCGTGAACTCTTTAAAGAAAAAAATATCAATCCTGCTGATATCAAAGGGGTTGAGGATTTAGATAAGCTGCCCTTCACAGAAAAAAAAGACATAGTGGCACCTGGGGATAATCCTGAGCACCCCAAAAAATTTGTTCTTGATGTCCCAACTGAGGATGAGCTAAAGCAAAAAAAGAAAGGCTTCTCCCTTTTTGGCAAAAAAGAAACCGGTTCCGATCCTTCTGAGTTCAAATTTCACACATTGTATTTTACAGCAGGTAGAACGGCAAAGCCTGTTCCGATTGAGTATACTTATTATGATTTAAATAATTTGAAGGAAGCTGGCGCCAGGGCATTTGATATCTTAGACTTAACCCGAGATGATACATTAATTAATGCTTTTACTTATGCTCCAAATGTACATTTCTGGCAAATGTTTTACAGTACCATCGGCGTCGGCAGTACTGCCCTGCAAACCGGCGGCGGTAAGGTCCTGGGTATGGAAAAAATCTTAAAAGCAATGGATAGCATGGAAGCGCCGGCTATGGCTATTGCCCCGGGTTATGGCAGGTTTGCCTTACATACCCTAAACCATTTTGGTTTTAGTGCAGAAAACCTGGAACGTATTATTCTGGGAATTGATTACACCCCGCTGGAAGCTGTGGATAGAATAAGTAAGCTTATGGAATCGGCTGGGGCAAAAGAAAACCGGGTTCAGCGTATTTACTTTATTTCTGAAGCAAAATCAGGATGGGCCGAATGTGCACCGGGCTATGGTTACCATACCAATCCCGATCATGTCTTAATTGAAATTGTTGATCCGGACAGCGGTGAAGCTAAGGGAGAAGGAGAGCCGGGGGAAGTGGTGATTACTCATCTGGATGCAAAAGGAACCACTTTTTTGCGTTATAAAACGGGAGATATTGCTACAGGGGGCCTTGCTACTGAACCATGCCCTAATTGCAAAAGGACCGTTCCTCGGATCATGGGTGATATAGAGCGCAAGTCACTATACTTCAAGCTCAAGGGCAAAGATGGTCAGGTGGAGTTTAATGCCAATGAATTGTGTAAAGTAATGTTTACCCGGGAAGATGTGTTGCTCTGGTTTGCTGAAATTAACAATGGTGGCCCGGAAGATACATTAAAGGTAGTAGTTAAGGGTGTTTCAGGAACCGAAGATCAGGCATTGCTAAAAGATCTCCAGGAAAAACTGCAGGCTCAATTTAATGTTCCGGTTACTGTAGAATTAAGCACACTCGATGCTGTTGCCAATACAATAGGCATGGAAAAGTTTATAACAGCGCAGACTATAATTGACAAACGTAAAAGTTAGCATAATATTTATCTGTTTGGTGCAAAGCTTACTGAAGTGAGCTTTGCACCTTTATTATTGCAAAAAGGTAGCTAATACTTTTCAATAGCCCTTGAAAATGGTATAATTGGAAAACGAAATTTAATAATTGTTTCAATACAATTTAATAAGTTATTAATGAAGGGCAGGTGTGAAGTTGAGTAAATTACCGGAACCAGTAAATTTGGAAACTGTTGCAAAAAGCCTCAATGATGCCGTGTTTATGGTCGATCATGAGATGAAAGTAGTATGGTTAAATCAGATAGCTGAAGAATTCTTCCACACCAGTTTTGAAAATTCTCAGGGAAAAAATATTGCAGAATTGACAGCTATTACTAAACTTGAAGACCTGCTAAATGATGTTTTTGAGCAGCAAACACCCCTCAAATGTTCCTATGAAGAAGCTTCTGTAAAAGTAAAAAGGCTTGATCAGCGATATTTTTTCAAAATCGCTATCAATCCTGTTTTTCACGAGGGCAAGCTGTGGGGAGCTTTAGTCCAGCTTACTGATGTAACCCGCTTCCACGAAATGGAGAAAATAAAAACTGATTTTGTCTCAATTGTTTCTCATGAATTCCGTACTCCTCTGACCACTATTACCGTGGGGGTGGAAATGCTAAAAGAAGGTATGCTCGGTGACCTGACACCCCGAGGCAAAGAAGTTCTTGATGCTATAGGAGCTGACTGTGAAAGGTTAAGCAGATTAATCGACAACCTTATGGAGCTTTCAAGAATTGAATCTGGCACTATTTACGTTGAAGCGGAACCAACTGATGTTAACGATCTGGTTCAAGAAGCTGTCCGCCCTCTTAAAATCCAGGCAGAAAAACAGGGAATTGAAGTTATTACCGATTTACCCCCTGAACTGCCTCCGGTTGCAGCGGATTTTAACAAATCAGTCTGGGTTTTAGCAAACCTGGTTGGTAATGCTATGCGTTATACTGACTCAGGTGGAACAATTACTGTCCGTGTCAGGCAGCGTGGAAAACGTATATTTTTTTCCGTTCAAGATACTGGTAGCGGTATACCAAAAGAGCACCAGGACAAAATATTTAGGAAGTATGTCCAGGTTAGCGGCCAGGGCCGCAAAGGTTCAGGCGGTGTCGGCCTGGGTTTAGCGATTGCTAAAGATATAGTTATGGCTCATGGTGGTGAAATATGGGTTGAAAGTGAAGTCGGGAAAGGAACAACCTTTACCTTTACTTTTCCTGTTTACCAGGGAAATGAATCTGTCAAGCTACCAGAGGTTGAACAAGAAGGGAGTTAAGGTATATGGGTAAAAGAGTCTTACTAGTAGAAGATGAAAAAAATGTAATCCTCGGGGTTCGCACCTGCCTCGATGCTGTAGGTTATGATGTTGAAATAGTTGAAGATGGAGAGGAAGCATTAAATGCAATAAAGCAGGAACACCCGGATTTGATCTTGCTGGATCTTTTATTGCCCAAGGTTGATGGATTCGAGGTATTGAAAAAATTGAAGGATAAAGAAGATACCAGTAAAATCCCGGTTGTTGTTCTAACTGCCAAGGCTGAAGAAGAAGACAGGCAGAGGGCAATGGATTTAGGGGCGGACGACTATATGACAAAGCCTTTTAAACCACAGGAACTTTGGGATGTATTAAAAGGGTATTTACCTGATAATTAATAAATAAGCTTGGTCATTTCATAGTGATTTAAAATAACAAGTCTTTATTTAAAGGGCACAGTTTACTGTGCCCTTTAAATAAAGAACATTTGATACTATTCAGCCTATATCGCATAGTGCTACCCAGACAGCTTTAGAAAATTGAAGCGAGTATAAAGTGAAGGCTTCCTATAGCCCTGTAAAAATAGCAACCCAGGCGTAAGGGTGAAGCTAATCCGTTGCAGTTCCAGCCTAAACGATCAGCGAGCGTATTTTTCTTAAGCAGATAAATGCGAGGGAATATAGCTGAGTAGATAAGAGTTATTTATACTTTACTTAGGAGGCCGCTCTTAAAATGGCCGCAGTAAAATTTGAACAGGGGCCAATTCGTCCTCCTAGCGAGGCGGGCAGTTTGCTGCTGCGATTGACCCGTAATTGTCCCTGGAACCGATGCCTGTTTTGCCCGGTTTATAAAAAAGAGCAGTTTAGCAGACGCGATATCGAAGAAATAAAAAATGACATATTCGCCATAGTTGAAGCAGCTGAAGAAGTCAAAGCTGTTTCTGAAGCAAATGGATTTAATGGTGACATTAACCGCCAGGTAGTAGCAAAATTACAGTCACAGCGTCCTGAACTGCTCCAGGTTGCTTTTTGGTTATACCGGGGAGGAGAAAACGTTTTTCTCCAGGATGGGGATAGCCTTCTGTTGCCTGTTGAACAGCTTTCAGAAATATTAGGACTGCTTACTGAAAAATTTCCATCAATTAAAAGAATAACTACGTATGCCCGTTCGAAGACTTTGTTAAAACATAACATTGAAGACTTAAGAATATTAAAAAACGCAGGTTTAAACAGGATTCATGTTGGGCTGGAAAGTGGTAATGACCAGGTATTGAAGTTTATGAAAAAAGGTGTTACCGGTGAGGAACAGATTAAAGCAGGGCAGAGAGTCAAGAAAGCCGGCCTTTCTTTAAGTGAATATGTCATACTTGGTCTTGGTGGTGAACAGAGGTGGCGCGAACATGCACTTGATACAGCAGAATCGTTAAACTATATAAATCCCGATTTTATCAGGGTAAGAACTCTGGCTGTCCCTCACGTCAGTCCACTATACCAGAAAATATTACAGGGCGAATTCAAGCTTTTATCTGATGATGATATTGTCAGGGAAGAAAAGCTATTTATAGAAAATCTTCAGGGTATCGATAGTGAATTTTACAGCGATCATATATTAAACCTTTTGGAAGATGTAAGAGGTAAGCTGCCCGGCGATAAAAGTAAAATGCTCGGTGTAATCAATAAGTACCTGTCCATGTCAACTGAGAAGCGAGAAAAGTTTCAGCTTGGCAGAAGAACTGGTTACTACAGGACGATGTCCGATATGCAATGCAGTAATTTCACTGATCCGGTGGAAAGCAATTACCGGCAATTGCAACAGAAAGGCATATCCGTTGATGAATATGTCAAACAATTGATGCTTCGCTTTATATGAAGAGACAGGCGGTTAGAAAAATGCGTGTAGCCATATGCAAGCTGGAACTCTATATTCCCGGAAAAACTTCTTTAAAAGGAAAACGCCAGGTAACAAAAAGTTTGATTCAGCGCCTGCGCAATAATTTCAATGTTTCAGTTTCAGAAATTGGCAACCAGGATCTCTGGCAGCGGACTGAACTAGGCCTGGCTGTTGTTTGTCATAATGGTGCAGGAGCAGATAGTATCATGGAAAAAATATTTGATTTCGTAGAAAAAGAAAATGGAGTGGAAATCATTTCTTCTCGTATTGAAAATTATTAGAAGAGGAGCATTGGCATGTCACCATTTCACAAAGTAACTGAACTTGCTCACCTCCTGGTTAGCCAGGTGCTGCAACCCGGAGACAGAGCTGTTGATGCTACTGCAGGCAACGGAATTGATTCGATTTTCCTGGCCGGAAAGGTTGGTTCAAAGGGTCAAGTTTATACCTTTGATATTCAAGAAGAAGCTCTGACGCAGACTGCTGATAAACTTAAAGAGCTTAGTATTGATCAACAGGTGTTCTTAATTCAGGATAATCATGAAAAACTGTCTGAGTATATCGATGAGCCTGTTAAGGTTTTTATGTATAACCTTGGATATCTTCCCGGTGGAGGTAGCAGGGTAACTACCAGGTTTGATACTACATTACGCAGTATACAACAAGCACTGGTTCTTCTTAAACCGGGAGGGATTATAACGGTGGTAATGTATCCCGGGCACAGGGAAGGAAAAGTTGAAAAAGATGGTTTGCTTCCGGTTTTCAAGAAGCTGTCTTCAGCAGAGTTTGTGGTTATGCATTATAATTACCTTAACAGGAGTAATAATCCACCGGAACTTGTCTTTATACAAAAAGAATTTTCTGATCAAGGTTGAATAAAAGGATTTTCTTTGAAACCTGTCGAACAAAACAATGTTTAAAATGTTTAATGATTGTTTTTTGTGCATCAAAATTGCTGAAGAACGGGAGTTTATAAAAACTGAAATTCAATATGGATTTGATCGAGCAAGAACTTACGCTTATAGATAAGCGGTTGAAGGAAATTATTAAAAGCGCTGGTCCTGAAATTCAAGTAATCGGTGACTATATTTTTAACGGTACAGGAAAAAGGATTCGACCGACCCTTTTTTTAGTTGCTGCTTATCGAAATGAGAAGAATTTATTACATTTAATTGAGGCTGCAGTTGCCTTTGAGCTCATGCATACTGCTTCGCTGCTACATGATGATGTGATAGATCAGGCGGATCTACGCAGGGGTAAAGAGGCGGTTCATGTTAAATGGAGTAATAAAATTGCTATTTTAAGTGGCGACTATCTTTTAAGCCGTGCTTTTGATTTGCTGGTTAGCTATAAAAATCATTCCTTAATGAATATTGTCGTAAATATTGTTCGTAATATGTCCGAAGGTGAAGTTGAGCAGGCTTTTGCCAATACTGCCATGGCCGATCTTGAAGAGAGGTATTTTAGCTGGATTGGTAAAAAAAGTGCTTCTTTTTTTGCCGGATGCTGTGAAGCAGGAAGCCTGCTCGGTGGGGATGGACCGGAAGAACAGATGTTATGGTCTGAGTACGGTTATAATCTGGGCATTGCCTTTCAGCTAATCGATGATCTCCTTGATTATACCGGTGAAGGTTCCGCTACAGGCAAACCGCTTTATGGTGATTTGTGTAATAGGGTTGTTACTTTGCCCTTGATCAGGACAATAAAGCAACAATCTGAAGAAGAAACAATTAGCAAATTTATCGAGGATAACCGGACATGTGGTAGTCAGGTTGGAGTTGTTGCCAGAACGGTTTTAGATGGTGATGGCCCTGCTTATACATATAAAAAAGCAGAGGAATATGCCGCAAAGGCTGCTGGGTTATCCAGACAATTGAGTTCTGAACACAATTATAAGGCAGCGGTCCTGGAGCAGCTTGCCCGTGATTTGCTGCTGCGTAAAAAGTAATAGGTTATATAATTTGATGTATCTCTAATACCCGTATAGGAGGGTGGATTGATGCCGGATAGAATCATCTCCAAGTCTGTTATAAAGCGTTTGCCAATTTATTTACGTATTCTTGATCAGCTGATTCAGCGTAAAGTAGAGATAATTTCGTCAAAGGAACTTAGCTATGAATCCGGGTTTACTGCCGAACAAATTCGTAAAGATCTTGCTTATTTTGGGGCATTTGGGACACGTGGTGCCGGTTACAACACTGCATATCTCAGGGAAAAAATAATTAAGATTATCGGGCTGGACAAAAAAATTGAAACTGTAGTTTTTGGTGCCGGTAATCTGGGTACAGCATTAACCCGTTATAACTCGACCAAAAATCCCTATGTAAATGTTGCTGCTGTATTTGATAATGATCCCCGACTGGTTGGGAAAAAGATTGATGATATTGATATTTATTCTTTAGAAGATGCTCCTCGGTTTATAGAAGAACATGCCATCAAGGTTGCGGTTATTTCAGTCCCGGCATCAGCTGCCCAGGAGGTTACTGACTTGGCTATAAAACATGGAGTGATTGCAATTTTAAATTTCGCCCCGGTAAAGCTCAACTATCCTGACTATGTTCAAGTTCACAATGCCGATTTAACCCTGGAGCTGCAAAGTTTAATCTATTACAGCTCGGCTGAAGAAGAGCGAGTGGAAAGGTTGCGCAAAGAGACAAAAGGAACTAAATCACCAAAATCTTTTACGCTTGAATAGTTTATTGATAACAGCAATAAAATATTTTTTTCTGGTAAGGCTATGATTGTATTGACTTTTAGTAACAGCTTTTGTATACTTATCATTGCACATGGAGCTGTGGTGTAGATGGTTAACATATCGGCCTGTCAAGCCGAAGATCGCGGGTTCGAGTCCCGTCAGCTCCGCCAATATGGCCGAGATAGCTCAGTCGGTAGAGCAGCGGACTGAAAATCCGCGTGTCGGCAGTTCAATTCTGCCTCTCGGCACCAGTTTGCGGAAGTAGCTCAGCGGTAGAGCATCGCCTTGCCAAGGCGAGGGTCGCGGGTTCAATTCCCGTCTTCCGCTCCATTTATTTGGCGACATAGCCAAGTGGTAAGGCAGAGGACTGCAAATCCTTTATCCCCGGTTCGAATCCGGGTGTCGCCTCCACTTTTCGCCGGAGTGGCGGAACTGGCAGACGCAAGGGACTTAAAATCCCTCGGTTATAACATAACCGTCCCGGTTCGAGTCCGGGCTCCGGCACCAGAAAAAAAGATTTATATAAAACGGCCACCTTGGAGGGTGGTCTTTTTATATAAATCAAAAAAAAGTTTAAACTGGCTATTACTTTTTGGCCATTTGATGCTGGATTATATAAAACACACCGGCTGCCATGATGATATCACCGATACTGAGCAGCTGGTTGTATCTGTATGGAAGTGATATGATATCAGCCAGGATTTCAAGCCTGGTGTCATCGGAGGTAGCAGTATGAAAAGGGCTGCTTTCACCTGAGGACAGTTCTTCTGAGACCTGCGCTGGAATATTAGCGCTGTTAACCGGCATTAAACCGCTATTGGCACTAATAACAAGCAAATTAAGGTAAATGCCAATCCCGGCAATAAAAAAACCAACATGCAGGCTGTTACGGAAAAAAGCATGGAACAAAAAAACTAACAAGAGCAAAAAAGAAGCAATGTAAAGATAAGGATAATAAAGTCTAAAAAGAAATGAATTTGTAGAAAAGTCAATCTAGATAACTGCTTGAAATAAAAGGGCTATGGCAACCAGGGGAAGACCAGGTAGAGGTAACTGGTTTAAAGATTTTATACTGCCTTTACGCAGCCACCCGGTTATAATGCCCAGGATTACAGATTCCCAGAGCAAATAAAGTACCCCCAAAGAAATGATTGTTAGTTGGATTTCTTTAAGCCCGATTTAAAGCATTTTGGGTTATGCGTTCTACCTTTTTATTATCTTTTGCTTCAGGAACAAGTTTTGGATAGATTTGTTCAAATGCTTCTACTATTCTGGGTTCAAATTGTGAGCCCGAACAGTAACGCAATTCATGTAAGGCATCCTTGGGATTCATGGATTTTCGGTAAGGACGATTAGTGGTCATTGCATCATATGCATCTGCTACGGCTAAAATGCGTGCTCCTTCGGGAATTTCTTCTTCTTTCAGGTTATCGGGGTAACCGTGACCATCCCAGCGTTCGTGATGGAACTTAATAATATCCGAACCCTGGGCAAAAAAATGAACATCTTTGATGATATCTGCTCCGGCCCGGCTGTGTTGTTTCATGATGTTATATTCTTCCCTGGATAACCCTGTATCTTTTTTCAAAATATGCTCAGGCACGATAATCTTTCCTACATCGTGGATCATGGAGATATAGTGTAAAAACTCAATTTTGTCTTCAGGCATTTTTAATTCCCGGGCTAACAAAACAACGTAATCGGCAACTCTTGAAGAGTGTCCCTTTGTGTAAGGGTCTTTTGCATCAATAGCAAGAGAAAGGCTTTTTATAGTATCCAGGAAAGCTTCGCGCATGTCCATGTAAGACTGAAATGAGTGCCTGGCTATTATAAGCGGTAGCAAAAACAGGACCAGGCCCCAGAAGCCGATATTAATGTAGATTACTGCAATCAACGCTCCAAGTGGCACCATGCTAATAAAGGTTGGTGTTGCCCACTTTAAATTAATCAGCCAAATTGCATAAGGATCTTCTTGCTTGGTAAAAGCTAATATTAAAGTAACCAGGGTGGTATTCAGAAGGAAAATAACAATCATTGCTATAATGAAGGCGGGGATATGACTAACAGAAAAATCTGCAGTGCCTGGGGACAATATCCTGTATACAAGGGCTGCTGACCCGGTAGCAACCGTATACTGCAGAACATTAAAAAAATGTTTAATGCGTTCTTTTTCCTTAATCAGCAGAAACAGCTCTAAAAATACCGATATAAGTATTACTATAAAAGGTTGGAACAAAAGAATTGATGCGGCGATTGTTGCAAAACTAACCGATACTTTTCCCCCATGCGGAAGTGTAACCGGAAATAAATCAGCAAGAATGATCATTACCAAAAAGACTAAAATAGCAAACCAGTAGGTCTTGTCCCAGTCCATAATCAAAAATGTATAAGCCAAGATGGTTAATGCAAGACAGGACACAAATATTATATAAACCAATGCCTTGTTAGGTAGAGCTTTAGCCATCCGTAATCTCCCTGTTTTTATTAGCTTTACTTATAACTATCATGAAGCCGGCAGGCAGTTTAATATCTTTTTACCACCTAAACATTGCAGCGCCGGAAAGAACAAGACCTGCTAATGCGATGAGCGCCTTTATCAGGGTCATTTTCATGATTTAGCCCCCTTTGCCAGTTAGCTCAGCAGTTTTCCGCTATAGCCGCTGGCGACGCTCCGCTCATTATCCGCTCGAAATACAAATTAAGACTGGATCTTAACTGCTGCCGGCTTCAAGCCCTAGTTGTCGGTAAATACATCCATACGCCTGTTAATAGCATCAAGCGAGGCGCGAACCGTAGCTTCGAGGTCATCCCCTTTATTTATTGCTGTACCCAATAATATTTCTTCCTGGCCCCCCGAATGCAAACATACACCTACTGCTATGGCATTCTGTCCGCAGAGGTGCATTTTTTGTGCATCACCAACTGAAAGTATGTGTTTTACTCCCAGTGATTTTTCAACAGCCTCGATGGTTGCTGATGCAACCATTCGCAACCGGTTTTGCCTGGTATTTGGGCCGGAAACGCCGGCTGTATAAGATTCATTTCCGACATCGATTGTTATAATAACTTCAGCTCTTCCACTTTCAGATTTGAAAGTAATGCTTCTAAATAAAAACCTGATTCCGTTTTCAACAGGAAGTGGATTGCCGGATTCAAGCTGTGCTACACTGATTTTTTTATGGTCTAGCTGCAGTCCTTTTTGAATGAGGACAGCAGATTCTATATCTCTTACTACCTGTTTGGGAGAGCGAGCTGAGTTAGCTAACACATGGATCTCTTTTATTTCACTACCCTTGGTAATGATTTTCCCTGACACTACCCCCTGAACCTGGGCAATTATTGTTTCAATATCTTTTATTGCCTGATTGTTGGCCTGTGTAATCGCTTACGCCTCCCTGTTTACGCAACGTAGCCACAGTTCTTAGGTTGTTGTTTTTACAGTGTTGCTATTTGTTTGATTAAATGACTAATTATTACTTATTCTAACAAAAATGAAAAATTCCTTTTTTTGTTTCAAAAGTATTTCATTTTTAGCATTCAGTAAATCCGCAGGCTTCACACTTCAGGCATCCTTCTGCCCGGATCAGGGCGCAGGTGCCGCAATCGGGACATAGTTCAAGATTGCTGCCATTTGAATCAGTATTCGAATCTGATTTAGTTTGGGCCAGGATGCGAAGAGATTGACCAATGGCATCAGGCACACTCATGATCCTGTTTGGCCCAAAACCAACCGAACGTGCTCCTCCAATGCCTTCCAGTTGAGTTACAATTTCATCAACGCTGACACCACAACGCAATGCCAGGGATATGAGTCGGGCAATTGCTTCGGTAAAAGCAACAACATCACTTCCGGCTTTGCCGATTTGAGCAAAAAGTTCAAAGGGTTTATCATCTGCAGAATTTAAAGTTACAAAAAGGTTACCCATAGGGGTTCTAACGCTGGTTGTGCTACCGCTCAAAGTCTTGGGGCGTTTGATCGGTTTCAGGGTTTCTTCCGGTTCTGTTTTGCCGTCGCCCGTATTTAAAACCTGCTTGGTCCTGGAGGCGTCGCGATAAATAGTAATACCTTTACAGCCTGCCTGCCAGGCGCTGATATAAGCATACCTGACATCATCAGTAGTAGCTTCTTGTTTCAGGTTTATAGTTTTGCTGACAGCATTATCTGTATGTTTTTGAAATGCCGCCTGGTGCTTTACGTGCCAGCTGTAGTCAATTTCCATCGCTGTTTTAAATAATTCCTTGTATTTTTTAGGGACATCTGCGCTTACAGGTATTTTACCGGAGCGGGCTATTTCCTGGATAAGTGTTTCACTGTAAAAACCTTCTTTTCTGGCAATTTCCAGGAAGAGGGGGTTAACTTCCGGTAAATCAAGACCCCCCAGGATATTTTTTCGAATGAAGGCGATACTGAAATATGGTTCAATGCCGCTGCTGGCTCCCGCCAATATCGAAATAGTGCCGGTTGGAGCTATAGTTGTCCGGGTAGCATTGCGCACCCTGTCTTCTTCTTTGCCGTTATCGTAAATGCTACCTTCAAAATTAGGAAAAACGCCACGTTCTTTAGCCAGGGCAGCAGACTTTTCTTTTGCCCGCGTATTAATAAATTGCATGATCTGTTCAGCGGTAGCAATAGCTTCTTCGCTGTCATAAGTAATGCCCAGCCTGACCAGCATGTCATGCCAGCCCATTATCCCTAAGCCAATTTTGCGGTTGCCTTCCTTGTGCATGGCAGCAATTTCAGGAATGACATAGTTGCTGGCATCAATAACATTGTCAAGAAAACGGACTATTGTTTCAATATCTTCAGCAAGAGTGTTCCAGTCAATTTTTGATTCGCTGGTCACGTACTTGCCCAGGTTTATTGATCCCAGGCAGCATGCCTCATAGGGAAGCAGCGGCTGCTCGCCACAATTGTGCACTACCAGTCCGTTAGCATCAAAAGCATTGATTCCAGGGACCTGAACATCAAACACCTCTTCATGTCCTGCGGGCAGTACCGATTCAACAACAGCAACAAAGCGTTCGCGGTTTGGGGTGCGGTGATATTTTTCAAGCAATGCAGAAAGACGTGACTCTTTACTGCTGTCATAAAAACCGATCATATTTTTAAATATTTCAAGGTTATCATTAGCTATTACCAGCTCATGCTGTGGCTTTGTTTTATAGCTGGTGTTGCCGGTTTTACCATTTGGCAGGGAAGTGTATTTTTCCGTCCGCCTGTTCTCATATATTGTGCTGATTATACCAAAGCGGGCCAGCATTCTTTGCACTGCTTTAAGTCGTTCGAGGTTGCTTTGAGATAGTCTTACTGAAATCCCTTTGCTTTGAGTCCCCTGCACTGAGCCATCTGCATCAAATAGTCCTCTTAAAAAGGCTCTGGCAAATCCGGAAGAAGTTCTTGTCTCCAGGTAAGGGGTAATTTCTTTGTTGCCTGGGGCCATGCCGAGGGAAAGTGCAATTTTTTTGATTGATGCAAGGCTTAGCCTGCATTCATTTCTACCGGCTACTTTTTGCCAACCCTGAAAGTCACTGCGATGGGGCAGTGTTTTAGCTGCAGCCAGTGCTTCGTTCATAACCGAGGTTGCAGTTTCCTCTTGTGGTTTTGTCCATACAGAAAGCAGGGCTTTGTCAGTTTTCAGGGTCCCGTCCCCAACAAGCAAGCCTGCTAAATAACCTTCCTTTTCACCATAAAGTCCATCCCAATCGGTAAAGCTGCGATGATTATGAAGTATTATTTCATCACCTGGTTTGAGGTCGTTAATTATTGCCCACTCTTTTTCCAGTTTGTCCCTGGTTTTCTTTTTGACCCTCATTACAGGGTGATCTCCTGTGGCTCTTATACAGCAGCCTGCTTTTGTTTTTACAGAGAAGATAGGTTTGATCCCCGTAGAGAAAAATCCTTTTTCAGTTGTTAAATAAGGTTCTCCATTTACGATCAGGGCAATTTGTTTGCCAATTAAATCTTTAACTGTTTTCGGTCCTTCTGAAGTTTGAATAAAAGTGTCAGCCGGAAGACAAGGATTCGTAGTTTCGTATATTCCAATATGTGGAGTTGGATTATGTTTGTTCATTTGATCGATAAAAATAATGCCAGGGTCGCCTTTTCCCCAGGCTTTTTGCACAATCAAATCGAATACAGCAGTAGCATCCAGTTTAACTTCTTCACCAGTTTCAGGATCATAATATATTTCACCGTTACGGGGATTGATCAGGTTATAAAGGGGATCGGGGTCTTCGCCTGTAGCCTTGCGCATAAACTCATCTGATATGGCTACAGATAAATTAAAGTTATTGATTTCATCTTCGTCTTCTTTGCAGCAGATAAAATCAAGTATGTTTGGATGGTTGTAAATAAGAGATCCCATGTTGGCACCACGCCTGGTGCCTCCCTGTTTAACAGCCTCAGTAGCTGCATCAAATATTTTCAGGAAGGATATCGGGCCGCTGGCAACCCCGTTTGTGGAACGGACAAGATCATTGTTAGGTCTTAAACGGTCAAAAGCAAAACCCGTGCCTCCGCCTGTTTTTTGAACAAGGGCCATATTTTTCAGGGCAGTAAAGATTCCTTCCATACTGTCTTCAAGTGGAAGTACAAAACAAGCGCTTAACTGTTGCAGTTCCCTTCCGGCATTCATCAGGGTCGGAGAATTTGGCATAAAACGTGCTTCATCCATTACCCTGTAAAAATTGTTTTTAACTTTTTCTATCTCAGTATCTTTTATACCATATTCTTTTTCTACAGATGCGATATTTTCTGCAACTCTTTGTAGCAGATTTTCCGGTGTTTCTACCGGATCACCTTTTTCATCTTTAATCAGATAACGTTTTTCAAAAGTAATACGAGCATTAGGGCTTAATTCCATTTAGCAATGCCTCCTAAATCGGTAAATATGATTCAACAGTGACTTTGTTAGAATAAACTATTATTTATCATTCTCTTTATGTTTTACTTATCCTTTAAAAAGGTGGAAATGTTTTTGTGAAAAACTTTATCTTACAATTTATGCATATTTTTTTAGTCAGGGGTAAAATAACTCTTTTTTCGCAACTAAAGCAGTGTTATAATTAGCAATAGGTTTTTACGCTTTTGAAAGTAAAGTAAAGGAGGGGTTTTTTTAGACTATGGCAAAAGATAAAACTCGCAAGCAGCTAAAACGTCGGCGCAAAAAAAGAAGACGGGCCAAGAAAAGAAAAAGATTGAAGGGCCGGACCTAACAAGCCGCTTAGCGGCGGTATGATATTAATCTTAATATAAATCGAGGAGGTGCTGTTTTGCCAATATACGAGTTTTTTTGTCCTGAATGCAGTAAAAAGTTTGAAGAACTATGCAGCAGTTTGCAAAACAGTTTGCCCTGCCCTTCCTGTGGTAAGAAAGCAGAAAAAGTAGTTTCGCTTTTTCGAACGGGGAGCGGTTCTTCTGATGGTGGAACTACCTCCTCAAGCTGCGGTGGGTGAACTAAAAACAGCTGCAGCAGTTGCTGAGCGAACTAGTATTAAACCAGCGGAAATAAGGGGGCGCTTATGACAAAGTATATTTTTGTTACCGGCGGGGTAGTATCATCCTTAGGAAAAGGAATTACAGCTGCATCCCTGGGTTGTCTTCTCAAAAGCAGGGGTTTAAAGCTGACCATTCAAAAATTCGATCCATACATTAATTATGACCCCGGAACAATGAGCCCCTATCAGCATGGAGAAGTATTTGTAACAGAAGATGGCGCAGAAACAGATCTTGATCTGGGACATTATGAACGTTTTATTGATGAACCGCTAACCCGTGACAATAATGTAACTGCCGGCAAAGTTTACTGGTCTGTTATTGAAGCTGAGCGGGAAGGTGATTATGAGGGTAATACTGTCCAGGTTATTCCCCATATTACAGATGAAATTAAAAGATGTATCACCAGGCTGGACCATTATCGTGATCTTGATATTGTGATTACAGAAATTGGGGGAACTGTGGGTGATATTGAAAGTCTACCCTTTTTAGAGGCTATCCGTCAGCTGCGTTATGAAATTGGCTGGGAAAATGTTCTTTTCATCCATGTTACCCTGGTCCCCTATCTTTCCATGTCCGGTGAGCTAAAGACAAAGCCGACTCAGCACAGTGTAAAAGAGCTTCGCAGTATCGGTATTCAGCCGGATATAATTGTTTGTCGTGCCGATCATCCACTTGACAACGATTTAAGAAAAAAGATAGCCCTTTTCTGTAATATACAACCGGATGAAGTAGTGCAAAACCTTGATTCCAATGTTATTTATGAAGTACCGCTTTTATTACAGGAACAGAACCTGGACCAGCTGGCCCTGAATAAACTTAACCTTGACTGTAAGCCGGCAGATATGCAAAAGTGGCGTGACCTGGTTTGCCAGGCTGCTGATTGTATGGAAGAGGTTACTATTGCC
>JBNJHL010000004.1:0-44066 GCA_051748445.1 Bacillota bacterium | reverse complement strand
AGCTTATACTGGTTCTCAATGGTCCCGTACCGGGAAGGCACGCAGGTAAAGACGTTTCGACCGGGGCAGGTAATCGACATTGCTCCACTCCAAAACAACGGCATATTTATGTGAAGCCCTGTCATCCTCCAGGTATTCGGGATTTACCCATTTCAGCTTGAAGCCGTTTAAGAGCTGGAAACTTAATACCGGATCGTAAATTTTCTGCTGGATAACCTGCTGCACATTCTCATACGCACTCATCTGGTCAGCATACTTGTGATAGTTGGGGATGCGCCCGCCGACAAGAAAACTTTTCAGGTTAAGGCGCTGAGCCAGTTCTTTACGCTTTTCGTAGAGGCGGCTACCGACATGCAACCAGCGGTAATCGGGATGGACCATGATCGCAATCCTGTACAGGTGCATACCATCCGGGTCGTGATTGGTTATATATCCGTTATAGTTCTTTCATCAAAGGTATGGCGATCTTCATACTCATTAAAGTCGATGACCAGGCTTAAATATATTTTTATTCTTTCGGGCCGGAAGGGTAAACCGGGCCGGGGTTATACTCGACACTGGGCCGGGCGCTGCGCGGCTGCGGGAACATGCTCATCAGGCTGTATATTTCTTCGGGCATCTCATTATTAACGTTAATACCCATTTCAGCCATCTGCCTGCTGTCAATCGGGTAGTCGTGGGTCCAGGTACCCTGGGTTAACTTCTCGGCTACCTTGTTAGTTTTTTCATCGTCCATATGCTTGGATAAGAAGCACTTGACTGTATCCTTGATCTGGCTGAGCGCCTTGGTAGCCACGTCGGCCAGGATTACGGTTTGATCGTCGATGTCTTTCATCTCTTTTTTGTCAAGCACTTTGAGCAGCGAGGCGGCCGGGTACTGGCCCAGCTGGGGGTCAAGTGGGCCCAAAACGGCATTTTCATCCATCACGATTTCATCTGCAGCCAGGGCAATCAGGGTCCCACCTGACATGGAATAATAAGGAACAAAAACGGTAACCTTGCCGGGATGACGCAGCAGGGCTTCGGCAATTTGCTCGGAAGCAAGGACCAGCCCGCCGGGAGTGTGGAGGATCAGGTCAATCGGCGCATCCTTGTCGGTCAGGCGGATTGCTGTCAAGACTTGCTCGGAATCCTCGATGTTTATAAAGCGGGTCAGAGGTATGCCGAGCAGGCTCAGGGCTTCCTGGCGGTGGATTAAGGTTATAACGCGGCTTTTTCGCTTATGCACAAGCTCGGCCATTTTGCGGGCCCGGGCCGCCAGCAGCAGCTGCTGCTGCAGGTACGGGGTAAGCGCTGATATTATAATGAAGATCCAAAATATTTGCGATATGTTTTCCACTTAAAAACTCACTCCTTTTGTGCTTGACAGTTATAACAATATCAGGTGCTAACAGTAATCGCGCCAGCATTCCCAGAATGGGTCGGCGCGGTAGTTACGTTTCGGGCGCATGAACAAAACCATCACCAGACCGAGTAAAAAACCGCCAATATGGGCCCACCAGGCCACCCCGCTGACATTGGCAAAAGCGTAAAAGAACTGGATTAAAATCCAGTAGCCGATGTAAATCGGAACAGGCAGCCAGAAGAAAAAGAAAAAGAGGGGCGGGATTATCGTCAATACCCTGGCCCGGGGGAATAGTAACAGGTACGCTCCCAGCAGGCCAGATATTGCTCCCGAGGCCCCGACCATGGGAACTGTGGTTTCCGGCAGAGAAAAACCCTGCAGCAGGGCAGCAGCTAAGCCTGAGGCAAAGTAAAGAAACATGAACTTAAAAAAACCAAGTCTGCCTTCAATCGCCGGTCCGAAAACCCAGAGAAACCATACATTACCAAGCAGATGGGCAAATGAACCGTGAATAAACATGCTGGTAAAGATGGTCCAGAATTCTCCGGATGGATCCTGGAAAAAAAATAAGGGTGTAAAGCCAAATGTATAAAAGATATCAGATTGAGCAGTTATGCCCAGCGAAAACTGGTAGAAAAATACTATGCCATTTAGAACGATCAGGCCGATAGTGGCAACGGTAGAACCATGATAGGTTATAGTGTCGCGCAGTGGGAACATTTAGAAACTACCCGCCTTTCTACCGGCTGCATTAGCCGGACAGCTAACATTATAACATATTCGGATAGACTGATAACAGGTTAGAAAGATAAATTTCTTTGTTGCGACAATTAAACTGATTCTACAGTTTGATGATTTTATGCCAATTAACCCATTTTTTTCTACTTAAAAAAAGGATTAAGCTTAAAAATGTTGAATAATATAAAAAATTTCGGGTTGTTAGGCAAAGACAAAGATAGATGACAGTAAAAAACGAGTGCCGGGGAGGAGACCGATATGAAAATAGTTGTACTTGGCGGAGCAGGTGAAATGGGTGCGGAAACTGTTCGTGACCTGGCTCGCTATTCTAAAGCAACCGATATTGTTATAGCAGACAAAAATGTGCATGCTGCCGAAAAACTGATAGAAAGCCTGGATACTCATAGAGTTAGGGTAAGGGAAATAGATGCTACTTCACACAATGACCTGGTCAGGGTCATGCATGGCAGCTCTGCAGTGGCAGGAGCACTGGGACCTTTTTATCGTTTTGAAAAACCTGTGATTGAAGCTGCCATAGAAGCCAGGGCCAATTATGTTAGTATCTGTGATGACCTTGATGCTGTAGAAGCAGCCCTGGCTTTCGACAACATAGCCAGGCAGGAGGGCAGGCGCATTCTGACCGGGATGGGCTGGACCCCGGGTTTGAGCAACCTGCTGGCCCGTAAAGGCTATGAAGAACTTGATGAAGTAGAGGCAATAAATATTTACTGGTCGACAGGTGCAGCCGATTTGGCAGGCCTGGCAGTAATATTGCATACAATGCACATTTTCACCGGGGAAGCAACCTCGTTCCAGGGAGGGCACTTTATAAAAGTAAAAGCAGGCTCAAAAAAGGAACCGGTTGAATTTCCGCCTCCCATGGGCATGGCAAACACTTTTCACCTTGGCCACCCGGAACCTGTTACCATCCCCCGCTACCTCGGTAGGATCAATGAAGTTACCCTTAAGGGAGGATTGGCGGAAGGTTATTTGAATTACCTTTCCAGGTTTGTTTCTGCCTTAGGCTTAACCCGGGTCCAGTTTACACAACAGCTGACCGGACAGATTGTAAAAGCAGTCATGCCCGTTATGCCGAAGAGTAAAAAGCGTAATGTCTCGACTCTCAGGGTTGATATCAAGGGCAAGCGCAATGGCATAAATGTTACCGTATCTTACGCCGTAACCGATCACATGCGCCGCCTGACTGGACTCCCGCTCAGCATCGGGACAATGATGATGGCGGCAAACAAGATTAAACGTTTCGGAGTGTTTAGCCCGGAAGCAGACAACGCCATTGACATTAAAGAGTTCCTGAAAGAGCTGAAAATAAGAGATATCGAAGTAGGGCAGCGAGAGATTTAGGAAGTAGAAACCCTTGGACAATAGAACAGGCATTACAGGATCATGACAGCAAAGGCTGAACAGCCAAAATGAATTATAACTAACAAGTTGAATTTATTACTAATAGCGTCTTAATTTTCATTTTTAGACAGAGCCCGGCGGGTTTAAATCCGGCCGGGCTCTGTCTAATTATTCTAGCACTAACCTGGTGTTGCCAGTAAAAATAAATAGATATTATCTCTAAGACATTTTCTACTTATTGTACTTTGTCGATGCGGATGGCGCAGGCCTTGGTTTCAGGGGTTTTAGCCACCGGATCGAGAGCTGAACTGGTCAGCAGGTTAGTCGGGCACTCGGCATAGTGGAAGCTGAGTGAGGCCACACCGGGCTGGCTGCGCCGGGTGAGTTCTACTTTTACTTTCAATTCGCCGCGCCTGGATTTAACTTCAACCAGGTCTCCATCTTTAATACCGAGTTTTTCTGCATCGACCGGGTTAATCCTGATCCGCTCGCCACCGCTCAGTTCATCTAAGCCATCTGAATGACGGGTCATGGTGCTGTGGAACTGGTATAAACTGCGCTCGGTAGTCAGGGTAAGCGGGAAGTCAAGATCACAGCTATCTTCCGAGGGGCGGTAGGTAAGCGGCACCAGTTTGCCTTTGCCCGACGGTGTATTGAATTTCTCGGTGTGCAGAATCGAGGTTCCGGGATGATCCTCTGACGGGCAGGGCCACTGGATCCCTTCTTCTTCAATCCGGTCGTAGGTAATGCCGGCAAAACTGGGTGTGAGAGTGGTCATTTCATTAAAGACATCCTCAGCACTGTTATAAGCAAAACCTTCAGCTCCCATTTCATTGGCAATGGAACTGACTATCAGCCAATCAGGCCTTGCTTCGCCCACCGGATCAATTACCCGGCGCACACGCTGAACACGCCGTTCAGTGTTCACGAAAGTGCCGTTTTTTTCGGCAAAGCTGGCTGCCGGCAAAACCACGTCGGCTTTTTCGGCCGTTTCGTTCAAAAAGATATCCTGAACTACGAAGAACTCCAGCTTATCCATCGCCTCAGTGGAATGGGCGGCATTGGCCTCGGTTAGAACCGGGTTTTCGCCAACCAGGTAGAGGGCCTTGATATCACCTTTATAGGCGGCATCAAAGATCTCGGTGTGGGTCAGGCCCGGTTCACCGCTTAGTGAAACGCCCCATCCCTTTTCGAATTTCTGGCGGGCTGCGTCATCTGTCACTTTCTGGTAACCAGTAAAGACGTTCGGCAGCGAACCCATGTCACAGGCGCCCTGGACATTGTTTTGACCACGCAGGGGGTTAACCCCGGCAGAAGGTTTGCCCAGGTTACCGGTAATTAAGGCCAGGTTGCTGATGGCAAGCACATTATCGGTGCCATGTGAATGCTGGGTAATGCCCATGCAGTAAAGAATCGAGGCAGGATCGTTTTCTGCATACATGCGAGCTGCTTCCACTATTTTCTCCCAGGATACACCGGTCGTCTCACTGACAAATTCCGGGGTATATTCGTCAAGCGCTTGATTGAACTGATCAAAGTTCTCGCAGCGTGCCTCGACAAATTTTTGGTCATGCAAGTCTTCTTCAATTATAACCCGGGCCATACCCATAAGCAGGGCTACATCGCTGCCCGGTTTGATCTGGAGGTAGAGATCGGCAAAGTGGACCAGAGGCACTTCCTGGGGATTAGCTACAATCAGCTTGCCACCCTGCCGCACTGCTCTTTTAACCTGGTAACCAATGATCGGGTGCGCTTCAGTAGTGCTGGTCCCGATCGCCAGGATACAGGCTGCGTCTCCGATTTCTGCGATGGAATTAGTCATCGCTCCGCTGCCCAGTGATGTGGCCAGACCGGCCACGGTAGGAGCGTGTCAGAGACGGGCGCAGTGATCAATGTTATTTGTACCCATCACCGCGCGGGTAAATTTCTGGATAGCATAGTTATCTTCAACGGTACACTTGGCCGAAGCAATGGTGGCAAACTGCTCACCTTTGTACTGGCCAAACTTTTCGGCTATAAGTGATAATGCTTCTTCCCAGCTGGCCTCGACCAGCTCACCGTCTTTACGAATCAGCGGGGTAGTCAGGCGGTCCGGTGAGTTTATAAACCCGAAACCAAAACGTCCCTTAACGCATAAACTGCCACCGCTGGCCGGGCTGTCAGGCACGGCATGTGAAGAAACCACTTTGCCGCCCCTGGCTCCAACCGTGACACCGCAGCCACATCCGCAGAATGGGCAAATCGTGTCGACTTCATAAGTCGGCTCCACGGCATGGCGGGGAATCAATGCCCCGACGGGGCAGCGTGAAACACATTCACCACAGGTAACGCAGGTAGATTCGGCAATCGGTTTATCACCCAATACACCGATTTTAGTTTGGATACCGCGAAAGGTAAAATCAATACATTCATCACCCTGGATCTCTTTACAGGTACGTACGCAGATTCCACAAAGCACGCACTTGTTCAAATCACGCAGGTAATAGGCATTCGAGTCATCGAGCGGTATATCCAGCTCAGGCTGACGCATAGCATTGATCCTGTCCTCATCGATACCAATATAGCGGGTCAGTTCCTGCAGCTGGCACCTGCTGTTCTTCGCACAGTTCTGGCAGTCATAATCATGATGCAGGACCAGCAGCTCCAAGTTAACTTTGCGGATCTGGTCCAGCTCTTCAGTGGAAGTGTGAACCACCATTCCCTCTTCCACCGGGGTCATGCAGGAAACGGTAGGACGGCGTCCCTCGATTTCGACCAGGCAAACCCGGCAGATTCCCACGGAGGTCAGATCCTCGTGATCACAAAGATGGGGAATATAGATATCATTGGCCAGCGCTGCCCGTAGAATCGAGGTACCCGGCACAGCCTGTATTTCGCGGCCATCTATGGTTAGGGTAATTAGTTCTGACATTTGCAACCCTCCTCACATTCTTCTGCTTCTTCAGCTTCAGGCAAGCCTTCAGAGACAACCTGCACTGCACGAACTTTCTTCGGGCAGGTGTCAAAACAAGCACCGCACTTCGTGCAGAGTTCCTGGTCAATTTTGTGAGGTTGTTTCTTCTCGCCACTGATTGCTCCAACGGGGCAGGCCTTGGCGCAACGCTGGCAGCCTATACATTTTTCTTCATCAATATAGTAATGAAGCAGGGCCTTGCATACCAGGGCCGGGCAGCGTTTTTCATTGACATGTGCTTCATATTCATCCCGGAAGTAGCGCAGGGTAGTCAGAACCGGGTTAGGCGCTGTCTGGCCTAATCCGCACATTGAACCCTTTTTCACTGCAATGGCCAGCTCTTCGAGCAGGGCCACATCTTCGGGTTTGCCCTTGCCCTTGGTTATATCTTCCAAAATATCATACATTTGGTTAGTACCGATCCTGCAGGGGATGCACTGGCCGCAGGACTCTTTCTTGGTAAAACTTAGGAAATACCGGGCCATGTCGACCATGCAGGTATCTTCATCGACTACAACCAGGCCGCCTGAACCCATCATTGCTCCCGCTGATGTCAGCGAGTCGAAGTCAATCGGCAGGTCGAGGTGTTCTTCGGGGATACAACCGCCGGAGGGGCCACCAATCTGGGCTGCCTTGAATTTCTTGCCGTAGCGAATTCCACCGCCGATATCAAAGATAACTTCGCGAACGGAAATACCCATCGGTACTTCAACCAGACCGGTATTGTTAACTTTTCCGGTCAGGGCAAAAACCTTGGTTCCCTTGCTGCCTTCGGTGCCGACAGAGGCAAATTCCTCGGCGCCGCGGCGCATAATCAGGGGAACATTGGCCAGGGTTTCAACGTTGTTAATAACAGTCGGTTTATCCCAGAGGCCTTTAACGGCCGGGAATGGCGGACGATGACGGGGCACGCCGCGTTTGCCTTCAATTGAAGCAAGTAATGCTGTTTCTTCACCGCATACAAACGCACCGGCACCCTCCTTGATTTTTACCTTGAAGTTAAAACCGCTGTCTAAAATGTTTTTACCGAGCATGCCATATTCTTCAGCCTGCTTGATAGCAGTGCTAAGGCGCTTGATAGCCAGGGGATACTCGGAGCGCACATAAATATAGCCTTCATCTGCCCCAACCGCATGACCGGCAACCAGCATCCCTTCAAGCACGGCATGTGGATCGCCTTCCAGGGTACTGCGGTCCATAAAAGCACCGGGGTCACCTTCGTCAGCGTTGCAAACTATATATTTCTTATCACCGGGGCTACCCAAGCCAAACTGCCACTTCATCCCGGTAGGAAAACCGGCTCCACCGCGCCCACGCAGACCGGAGGCTTTCACCTCGTTAACAACCTCTTCCGGTTTCATCTGCAGGGCTCTCTTCAGCCCGAGGTAACCACCCCGGATTATATATTCATCAATATTCTCGGGGTCAATAACCCCGCAATTGCGCAGAGCCAAACGTTTCTGCTTGCTGTAAAACATAATCTTATCATGGTTGATTACATGTTCCCCGGTAACAGGATCTTTGTAAAGCAACCGTTCAACCATGTTACCCTTAACCAGGTATTCTTCGACAATTTCCGGGACATCTTCAGCCTGCACCCCGCAGTAGAATACATCTTCAGGGTAAACAATAAAAATCGGGCCTTTCTCGCAGAAACCATGACAACCAGACATGATAATACGCACATTATCTTCCAGGTTGTGTTCTTTAAGCGACTCGATCAGGGCTTCCTGCACTCCTTCAGCGCCCGATGAGATACAACCCGTTCCGGCACAAATTAAAATATGTCTCTCATACACGTTGGCCTTCTCTCCTTTCAAAGGATATTTCCTGTCAAAAGATAGTATATACTTAAGTTGCTAATGGTCCCGGAAAGCTGAGCTGTGTGAATATTTTTCAACGATCGCCTCGCGGGCCTTCCTGCAGGGTTCGCTCTCGTGGCAGAGCGGCCCTTCAAGGCAGCATTACACGAATACATCGCATCTTTTTTCTTCGCTATTGAAGCATTTTTCGCAGCAGTGATCGATAAACTTTTCCACTTAAGCTTCCCCTCCTTCCGCACTGTCTTCACCGTACTTCTTAATTGTTTTTTCTGTTTTATCGGGATCAAGTTTACCAAAGGTTTTATCATCAATGGTCATCACCGGCGCCAGGCCGCAGGCCCCGATACAGGCCACTTCCTCGTAAGTGAATTTCATATCTTCTGTGGTTTCACCTACGTCAACCTCGAGCACTGTCTTAACCTTGTCGGCAATCTTAGCCGCACCGCGCACGTGACAGGCCGTGCCGCAGCAGAGGCGGACAATATGCTCGCCTCTCGGTTCGAGATGGAAGCGGGCATAAAAAGTGGCTACACCGAAAACCTTTGCTTCGGGCAGCCGCACGAAACGCGCCACTTCACGCATTGCTTCTTCAGGCAGGTAACCGATTTCTTCCTGAACATCCTGCAGGACGGGGATCAGTTCGTTCTTCTCACCCTGGTATGAAGCAAATACAGTGTTTAATTGTTCTTGCATGGTATCACTCCCTTTACCGCTTATTCTTGTTTTGCTTCGCAATATAAAGTTTTACAGTTAAAACAGCCCAATCATCTCTGCTCCCTCTTGCTTAAACATAAACAGACCTGAAAGTTTTCTCTTTTTGTGTTAGTGAATCCTGCTACAAGTTAATAAAAATAACTATTAAAAAAAAGACGCAATAGACTGTCTAGCCAGTAAAAGCGACGAACTGTCCGGTAAAAGATCAAAGCTAACAGGAAAAGCTAAGGAGCAGTTTGCATTGATAATATTGATAGATTGTAATATAATAAGAATGATGATGGTTGTGGTGTGTGGAAGCATAAACATCACCCTTAGAACAGATTGAAGCGCATAAAAAACGCAAATCCTGAAAGGAGAATGAAAATGTTATCAGAAAAATTGTTAGGAAAGCTAAATGAACAGATTACCCATGAATTTTTCTCCGCGCATTATTACCTGGCCATGGCTGCATATTTCAAGAAAGAAGACTTAGACGGTTTTGCCAACTTCTTCCTTGTGCAGGCCGAAGAGGAACGTTCTCATGCCATGAAATTCTTTGAGTTTATCAACGACCAGGACGCTGAGGCAATTATCAGCGGATTCAAAGACCCGAAGCGTGACTTTAATTCGACTGAGGAAATTTTTGAACTGGCGCTGGAACATGAAAAGCTGGTCAGCAGCCTGATAAACGAGTTGATGAATTTAGCCCAGGAGGAAAAACACTATCCAAGTATCAGTTTCCTTCAGTGGTTTATAGACGAACAGGTTGAAGAAGAGGCAAGCATGGGTAAAATATTAAGCCAGATCAAGCGAGTTGGTGAAAAAGGTCACGGCATCCTAATGCTGGACCGGGAACTCGGTTCAAGAACTTTTACGCCTGAAGAGGAATAGAAACAAACACTCAGGCTCAAGTACGCGGGGACGGGGGTTTTGTACTTATTAAGTACAAAACCCCCGTCCCCGCGTACTTCGTTATTCAACCATCAGGATTGCGTAGCGGTGCATTTCCTGTTTATAATCACTTAACACTTCAATTGGATAGCCTGCACTGCGGACGGTTGAAAAAACATCTACAGCCAGCGATTCAGGGCCGGGCCGCGAATCATCCTTGTTAACGCAGTCTTCCCTCGAACCGGTGCAGTTTACGCAGAGACGACATTCATCCATGAAAAGCATAAAAACCTTGTGGTAACCGGCCCAAAATACTTCGCGTTCCAGCTTAACCAGTTCCTTCTCTATTGCCCTGCTCCAGTGCACACGGTCTTCTGGCTGCTCTACTTTTTTGGCAAGGTGAAAGATTACGGCATCATCGTATTCGGAAAAGAAGGCGCGGCATTCTTCTACGCAAGGAACCTGCGGCGGGCAGGATCCCTTTTTGCCATAGCTGCTGCAGCCAAACATGCACTTGAAGCGGACCCAGTGGGCCACTTCTATCTGTGTGGCTTTTATCCAGCGGTAATCGGTAAAGTTGAATTTAGAAAACAGCGCTTCCAGCTTGCTATAGTCACAAATTTTCAGAGGCCCCCTTTTAGTGTAGCAACAATAAATTTATCCACTTTTCCACACACACTATAAATACTGCAAACCCTGACTATGTAATGCTTTACATGAGTTTATCAACAGCAACTCAACAACCTATCCACAGATCTTTACACAGGTTATTCAATTTCAAGAAGAAAGTACAGGGGGACGAAAGTACACGGAAGTACACGGGGACGGAGGTTTTGTACTCAACATTTATGTCCCAGTCTAATTCTTAGTATAATTTGGCCGATAGTAAGTACAAAACCTCCGTCCCCGTGTACTTGGCTATAACTTTCGGGCCTTTGCGATCGAGCGGCTGATTCCTTCGTAACCGGTGCAGCGGCAGAGGTTACTTTCCAGCCATTCACGGTCATGCTCTCCCGTTACATCCGGGTGTTTTTCCAGCAGAGCATAAGCGTTTACTAAAAATCCGGAGGTGCAGTAGCCGCACTGGAAGCCCCCTTTTTCCATGAAAGCTTGCTGAATAGCTGTATTTTCCAAACCTTCTACAGTGGTTACTGTCCTGCCGTCGGCTTCAACTGCCAGCACCAGGCAGGATTTAACAGGAACGCCGTTTAAGAGAATTGTGCAGGCCCCGCAGTCACCATTTTCACAGCCGGGTTTGGCCCCGGTCAGGCCCATTTTTTCTCGCAGAACCCTGAGGAGGGTATCGGCCGGACGAACATGTACACTGCGTTCTTCCCCGTTGACATCAATCGTTACTTTCGCAACGTCGCTATATGATTTCATTATTGCCTTCCCTCCATTTCACCGAGCATCTGTAGCAGGTCTTTCTGCCACATGGCTTCACGATATTTATTTGAGGCCATTTCATCGCTGCGCACCGGACCCGGCAGTAAATTGGACGACTGCTTTACCTTTTCCTGCACATTAAGTCCTTGCTCATTGATTAACTGTTCCAGCTTTTCACTGCGGAAGGGGAAAGCGCAAAGACCGCTGACCGCCATAGTCAAGTAATCTCCTTTACGCACCGCCACCAGGTGAGACAGCGGGTAGCCAACCGGCCCATGATATTCACGCCGCTTGTGCCAACCATCCTGCTTGAGCAAGTCCTGGTCCACGCTGAGGCTGACCAGCATTTCCCCGGAATTTAACCTGATTCGCTTGTCAAAAAGCTCTGCCAGTGCAATGCTGCGGCTGCCGTCAGGGCCGGTCAAATCTACTTCTGCACCTGCCAGCAGCAGGGGCAGGATTATTTCACGGTAAGGAAGACGACCGCAGATGTTGCCGCCCAGGGTCAGCCGGTTGCGTACAGTGCGGTCGGCAACCCTGCGGGCAACCCGCGCCAGCAGGGGGTATTCATCGCGGTCGCTAACCACACTTAGAGTTACAGCTGAACCGAGGTTTAGCCTGTCGCCATCGGACTCAAACTTTTTTGTCTCTGGTATCGCTTTCAAGTCAATCAACGCTCCCGGCCTGATAACCTGCTGTCGGCAAAAAGTAACGATTTCCGTTCCACCGGCATAATAGAGCGGTTCTTTACCGGCATCATCAAGCTGCCGGTAAAGGTCACCTGCTTCTTCGGCACTTTCCGGCCTGTAATACTCAAAATTAAAGGGAATCATTGGCCGGCCTCCTTTCCTGCTTCCCAGATCTTCTGCGGGGTAAGCGGCAGGCTGGTCAGCTGGCTTCCCAGACCCCTGGAAAGGGCACCGGCAAGGGCACCGGGCATACCGAGTACACCCTGCTCGCCCAGGCCGCGCGCTCCGTAAGGCCCGTCACGCTGAGGCGTTTCCACGAACTTCACCAGGTACTGCGGCTCCTCCCCGTATCTTAATATTTTGTAGTTACGCAAACTGTCGTTGACCATTTTACCCTGTTTGTTGAGGGTGAAAGCTTCCCAGCCGGCAAAACCGAGCCCCATCGACATCCCGCCGACTACCTGGCCCCTGGCCAGGAAGGGATTGATCACTTTGCCCACATCCATGGAACAGGCTGCCTTCAGTACCCTGTAGGTGCCATCAGAAGGATCGAGTTCCACTTCAATCCCCTGGGCCCCCATGGTCCACTCCAGGGCCGGCCGGCCGGCTCCGCTTTCGGGATCAATTTCGGTCAGACGGCGGGAAATATAGCGGCCCACTCCGATCACTTGTCCCTGGATAGCATTGCCCTCAGGGAACATATAGCCGAGCGCTACTTCGGCCAGGGGAAGACCAATTTCCGGTTCATCAGCCAGGAAAACCCGTCCTCCTGAAACCTCAAGATCTCCCGGGGGGCAGCGCAGAACAATTGACGCAGTCCGTTTTAGCTGTCTCATCGCATCATCGGCCGCCTCCATCAAGGCCCTTCCGATCATAAACAGACTGCGGCTGGCTGCCGTTGCCCAGTCATGCGGTGCTGCCCTGGTATTAACTTCATTTATGACATGGACCTGGTCCGGTTCAAGACCAATTTTATCAGCCAGGATTTGGGCCAGGGCAGTTTTAATGCCCTGCCCTATTTCAATTACACCGCAGTGCAGGTTCACGGTGCCATCTTCGTTGAAGGTCAAGATTGCCCCACCGTCTGCATTGGTCGGCATGGCCGGCGCCTTCCAGAAACAGCTGATTCCCTTTGCCCGCACTTTTCCGTCCGGCTGCTCCGTCCTGGCGCCCTTATTCCAGTCAAGCATTTCCTCAATATTATCAAGACACTGGCGCAGGTTGCCGGTGCTGGCGTCCATCAGGCTCTGAGTCGGGGTGGTATCACCTTTTTGAATGGCATTAATTTTACGAAGCTCAAGTGGATCAAAACCGCCTTTTTCCGCGAGCAAGTCGATAGCCCTTTCTACGGCAAAGGCCAGCTCAACGTGGCCAAAACCGCGGTAAGCAGTAGCAAAGGGATGGTTGGTATAAACACAAATAGAATCACACCAGACGTTGGGCACAGCATAGGGGCCGGTGCAGGCAATAGCAGCAGCCCGGCTGATATTAACAGCATAGTCGGCATAAGCACCGCTGTCGAAGCAGAAAAAGATTTCCGCCGCCTGCAGCTTGCCACCCCTGGAACAACCCAGTTTAACCTTTGCTTCCAGGCCGGTTCGCCCCGGTGATGAAACCAGGTCATTTTCCCGGCTGTTGACCAGCCTGACCGGACGGCCACCGACAGCTTTCGAAAGCAGGTAAGCCAGCCCTTCGAGCTGGATTCCGGCCTTGCCTCCAAAACCACCGCCCAGCGGACCGGTAATGATTGTTATTTTACCAGGAGAAAGGCCAAATGATGCCCCAAGCAAGCTACGGACAACAAAGGGAGCCTGGGTGGTAGAATGAATAATTACCTGACCATCTTTGAGGATCTCGGCAGTCGAGGCCCTGGGTTCCATGGCCACATGATCCCCGGGCGGGAAACTAAACGATCCTTCAGCCACTGTCTTGCAGGCTTTAAATCCGTCTTCCACATTACCCTTGCGAATTTTAGTGCGATTGGCAATATTGCTGCCAGGTTCAGGTAATATAGCAGGAATATGGATATAGTCAGCCATATTTTCATGCAAAAGGGGCGCATCCTTGCTTAAAGCCTCCGCAGGGGAGCGAATAACATCAAGCGGCTCATACTCTACTTCAATCAGCGAAAGGGCCGATTTTGCCGCAGCTTCGCTGTCTGCTACCACCGCAGCAACAGGCTCGCCGTAATGACGGACCTTGCCTTTTGCCAGTGGTGGCTTATCACCCAGGTATATACCGATGTTGCCCGGTATATCTTTTCCCGTTAATATGGCTCGTACTCCGGGCGCCTGCATAGCCAGATCCACTTTTATTGTTTTGATTAATGCATGGGCATGGGGACTGGTTTTCAAGGCCGCGTGCAGCAAATCCGGCGCCTGTTTGTCAGCAAGGTAGCGCAAACGACCGCTCACTTTATCTTCACCATCTTTGCGGGGTGTGGAAACCCCTACATGCTTTAACTCTGCCATAGTTTATCCTCCCAAGCCATCTATATTCGGATTATAAAAATAGTTCGACAGGTTGCACTGAGTATCCTGCTATGATTTTCTACTAAATCAGTCGGTTTAGTTGAATAAAACCACTATTATGCTATAATGATAATATACAAATATAAACTGGAGGAATTTGCATGAAGATGATGAAGGGCATGCTGATAGCCCTGGCACCGGCAGCACTGTTTGCCATTTATTCATATCGCTTAAACGCAGTTCTTTTAATTGCCGTCAGTATTGCAGCAGCCGTTGGTTCTGAAGCTTTATACCATTACTTCACTAAAAAACCGATTAAAATTAAAGATTTAAGCGCCATAGTAACCGGTTTGCTGCTAGCCCTGACCGTTTCCCCCTCGCTGCCCCTATACGTGGTAGCGGCAGGGTCAGTTTTTGGAATTGTGGTCGGCAAGCAGTTATTTGGTGGTTACGGGAAAAATCTTTTTAATCCTGCCTTATTCGGCCGACTTTTCATAATTTACGCCTTCCCCGGAACAATGGGACCCTGGCTAAGTCCGATTGACCTGACCACGACAGCAACTCCCCTGCAAATTATCCGCAGCGAGGGCAACCTTGCTCCGCTGTCCGATCTTTTTCTCGGCGCTATTCCAGGTAGCCTTGGCGAAACATCAGCCCTGCTACTGCTTATAGGAGCAGGCTACCTGATCTATAATCGTTTTGCCAACTGGCGTATCCCGGTCAGTGTTATCGCCGCTGTGGTCCTGGTTTCCCTGCTGACCGGCCAGAACATTCTGTTTCACCTTTTTTCCGGCAGCCTGATTATCGGGGCTTTCTTTATGGCCACTGACCCGGTTAGCTCTCCTAAAACCCAGCTGGGACGCTATATTTTTGGGTTCGGTGTGGGGCTGATTATTATTGCCATGCGCCTGTGGGGCTGGCTGCCCGAAGGAACAACTTTCGCCATTATCGGTATGAACCTGCTGGTTCCGCTGATTAACCGTTATACCAGGCCAAGACCGAAACCAAAGGCGGCCTGATATCAGTAATATCACCATTATAACGAAAAGTTAAAGACATCTAACCATCAGTTTCAAGAGCCTGTTTTTTGCAGGCTCTTTTTTACAAGTTTTTTTAAGATTAATAAACCTGCTCATATTTCATAATATCTGCGATCTTCATAAATACTGGCCGGAATGCTTAATTTTTGCCGTCACTGGCCGATATTAATAACAGAAACACTTAACGTTAACACTTATGCTGTACACTAATAATCTTTCACAGGCTGGAGGTTTGCAATATTATGTTTAGAAATACGCTGACCTTAATTAAAGCAGGTAGATTAAGCAACCAGACCTCAAAAATCCAGGGGCGTTACTTTCTCCTGGCCCTGCTGCTCTTCCTGTTGGTTCTATTATTCCAGCCATTTTTAACTATACCCGTTACTCTTCAGCAGCAGCTGTTGCCTGCCCTGGCCGTTACTACATTAATGGTTGCTTACTTTTTCAACCTGAAGGGTCTGCTCATTGCTTTAGCAGTAAATACAGCCGCGGGAACCCTGGCTTTTTATCACTGGCTGGGCAGCCACGAAACTATTTATGCCGTTTTTATTGCCCTGATCTTTTACACATCTGCTGCATCAGCAGTTATAGCATACTTTAAGAACATGGAGCAAACCAAGAAGAAAAACCTGGAATGGCTGTCTGCCATAGACTGTCTAACCGAGACCTACAACCACCGTTTTTTCCAGTCAAGATTAGCTGAAGAAGCCGCCAGGTCCAGGCGAAATGGCCAGCCCCTGTCCCTGGTTTTTGTTGATATCGATCACTTCAAACAATATAATGATTTAAACGGCCACATCATGGGTGATCTGGCCCTCAAGAAAAGCGCTGCTTTTTTAAATAAAAAAACAAGAATTCATGACATTGTCTGCCGCTATGGTGGAGATGAATTCGTAATTATTTTACCGGATTGCAGTGCGAAAAATGCCGCGGTTTTTGCTGAAAGGCTGATCAACAGTTATAACCGGCTCATGTTCCCCTCAAAAGACACTAAAACCAATGCATTGAGCCTGTCTATCGGCATTTCTGATTATCCCGGAAGCAGCAGCAACATCACCGATTTGATTAACCAGGCCGATAAAGCCCTGTTTATGGCAAAAGAAGCCGGTCGAAATCAGGTTAGGGTATATAACACTAAAGAAAATACAGGTGAAAATAAAAACAATAGCTTTTGCTACAATAGCTGTAAAGGTGAGCTGATCGAAAGTTACCGTAATCTAATACGAGACCTTGCCCGACCCGGAGATGGGGCCAAGGATGGCAAAGGAAATGGAAGAAGCAATGGCGGCGCCAACGAAGAACTATTGGTTGGTAAAGCTATCGGCGCTGGACACGGTAAAATTGACCGTGATCGCTTATCATCCTGCCTCGAGGGCATAAAAGTCCATTAAAACAAAGCAGTTTACTTTCGTTACTTTCGCTTTTCTGCCGCAAACGGCCTGTGGCTGAATGCTCTAATCAAACTCAAATTCTGACAGGAACTGCCGCAGTTCTGCGGCGGATACAGCGAGGCCCTTCACTTCGGCGGGCTCGCTGTTTCTTAAAGTGGCATAGATCACGCCGACCACTTCGCCCAGTTCGTTGAACACGGGACTGCCGCTGCTGCCAGGGTAGATCATCGCTTCAACAATAATCAAAGGGATATCACTTTGCGGATTATCGCGGTAGCCAACCACTTCCCCGCGGTTTGCTATACGGGCAAACTGCAGCGGGTTACCGATGACCAGCACTTCCTGATCAAGATAAACCGGTGCTCCTGATAGCTCAACCACAGGCAGATTCTCAGCCTCAAATTCAAGCACGGCCAGGTCGGCGTCGTGGTATACCGTCCATTTTCCCACCGTAAACATTCCCACGCCGGGAAAAGAAACCCTCACTGAAACAGCGTTTTCAACCATGTGCCGATTTGTCACTACCAGGCCATCAGCATGCAGGTTGAAACCGCTCCCCCGCATGCTGCCCCGGGGTGTATTACCACGGCTTTCCACAAAGACCTGCACTACGGCACCCCGCAAATCCTCTACCACCGGGTCATCAGCAAGAGCCCAGGACTCCTGCAGGAAAGTAAAAGCCGGCCCGGTAAAAAGAACAAGCCAGCGGCCGGTTACAGAAAAGAGAAATACCAGGGCCAGCAGCAAGGCAGTCAAACCCAGCATGCGTCGACGCGATTTAAACCTTTCTTCTAATTCTCCGCGACTGAGCTCTTCCCGACCCTGATATTTTCGATTTAACTCTTCCTTCAATTCGCGGTCAAAATCATCACCATTATCGTGATTAACTGTTCTTCACCCCTGTAGTGCACATTGATCCCAATCTATTAATTTGCCATAGCCTGCAATTTTTCAACCTGGTTTTCCTGACCAAGGACAATCAGCTTATCATCACTTTTGATTTTAAAGTTCGGACCCGGATTTATTATCGTATCATCCCCTGCCCTCTTTACAGCCAGGACAACAAGTCCGGTCCTTTCCGGTATACGCACTTCAGCCAGGTTCTGACCAGCCATTTCCGATCCTTTTTTAACCCGGACTTCTTCAAGATCGATTAAAAGATCCCCGGCCCTAACTATAACATCCAAAAATGAAACCACAGCTGGTCTTAAAATTAATGAAGCCATCCTGACCCCACCGATTTCATTGGGAGAAACCGTCTTATCGGCCCCTGCTTTCAAAAGCTTCCGGTCTGCTTTGTCGTCTATGGCCCGGGAGACAATAAATAAATCGGGCTTCATTTCTCGGGCGGTTAAAACGGTAAAAACATTGTCTGCGTCAGTGGA
The DNA here is from genome assembly GCA_051748445.1 of Bacillota bacterium. GTDB lineage: Bacteria > Bacillota > Dethiobacteria > DTU022 > DTU022 > T3SED10-7. The sequence continues at coordinate 25,896 of JBNJHL010000004.1, read as the reverse complement.
TAAGCAGCAGAGAAGCCCCTTTGCATCTTCGATGCCAGCTTTAAGCAGATCTTCTTCCAGGGTAGCATCACCGATTAAAGCAACCCCGCCCTGTTCTATAACACTTTCCACTTTTGCCGGGTCTTTGTCGATAACCACGTAAGACTTTTTGCGCTTTCGAAACTGGTTAACAATGTAATTGCCCGTATCTCCGGCTCCACAAATAATATAATGCTTTTTTAGCTTTCTTACCTTTTTTTCCATTGTTCTCCTCCGCAGTAGATACCTTAATTCTCCTTCTATAATAAAAGAACTGACTGCTGTAACAGCAAAAGCTGCAATAAAAAGTCCGCTGAAAATTAAAATAATCGTAAAAAACCTGCCTGCATCACTTAACTCACGAACCTCTCCAAAACCGACAGTAGAAATAGTTATTATGGTCATATATAAACTTTCCAGGGGACTCATGTCTTCTATAATTATAAAACCAACGGACCCCCCGGCAATCGTTATGAACATTAGAATCATAACCAGGTAAATCTTGTTTTGTGTTTGCAATAGTTATAGCATCTCATTTCTGATATTCAAATTATTATCTATTATCGCTTATTTTAACCGTTTTGGGAATACATCAATTGAAAAACTGTTTATAGAAACAGGATTATAGTCTGAAATAACGAATTGATCAGGTAAAGTATTTTGAAGACATCCCGGTAACAGGGAGGTGAACAGCAGTTATCCCCGCCCAACAAGGCTGCATCAAAAATGACCAAAGGAAAAGATAAATATCCTTTTCGCTCAGGTGACAAAGAAGCGTTGAAGAAAAAAATCCACCGTGCCCTGGTTGAAGCTCGTAATGCTCAGCACCGGGGCGATGAAAAAACCGCCCGGGAAATTGTCCGTAAAACAATGGCCGAAGCAGCCCCGGCGGCCCTGGAAGCAAGCAAGGAATGCAGTTTTAACTGGGTAGTAGAAGCCTTAAAGCCGCTGGATGAGTTAATGCTGCCCGAAAATAATGACTGCTGCGAAGAGTGAATCATTTAAGCCGCATAATTAAACCCGGCACAGTAAGGTTTAGATTTTATCATGAAGCCTGGAAAGGATCTTGAAACCCCCTAATTTTTAACTTGAATAGTGGATCAAATTTATAAATAACATATTTACCAGGATAAATATATCCTGGTATGGGCTTTTCCGTGGCAGAATGTTATATTGTTCAAAGACAAATCAAATATTAAATAAACGGAGGCAGCTAATTGGCAGCAGCTTTTTTTGATCATAAACCGTTTAGCCGTAATAAAGCTATTTTATTTGTATTTATATCTGCTACCCTCTGGAGCACAAACGGTCTTTTTATAAAGTTGATCGATTTAGGTCCACTTACTATTGTTGGTGTTCGCAGCGGTATAGCGGCAATAATGATGTTAGCCCTTTACAATAAAAACCTGCGTTTCAACTGGTCTTTCCCTCAGCTGGCGGGCGCACTGACATATTCTGCAACTGTTATTCTTTTTGTTTCAGCAACAAAGATGACTACAGCCGCAAATGTTGTTTTCCTGCATTATACAGCACCTGTTTTTACCGCCCTGCTTGGAGCATGGCTGCTCAAGGAAAAAGTATCCCGGTATGATTGGGCCATAATTGCGATAGTCCTGGGTGGAATGGCTTTATTTTTTTTAGATGAATTTACACCCGGCGGTTTTTGGGGCAATATAATGGCAATTATCAGCGCTGTTACCTTTGCATTTATGATTTTATTCCTGAGGTTGCAAAAAAACGGATCGACGCTTGAAACAATTCTAATCGGTAATATTATTACCGCTCTGGTTTGCTCTTTTTTTATAGTCCAGGAACCACCGGATGCTTTAGATTGGCTGCCACTATTATACATGGGAACGCTACAAATAGGTCTTTCCTTTATAATGTATTGCAGTGCTATCAAATATTTAGCGGCGCTGGATGCTGTATTGATTCAAACTATTGAACCACTGCTTAACCCGATCTGGGTTTTTCTAATAATTGGTGAAGTCCCTGGGTTCTGGGCCATAATCGGCGGAATTGTTGTCTTAACTGCTGTGACCGTCAGAAGTATTCATACCAACCGAAAGCCTCCGGCAAAAGCAGCCGCAGCCGTTTAATATAATTCAGCCTCTTGATTTATGGAAAACAATAAAACACGATCCACCGCCCGGCAAAATTCCTTGTAATTATATGCCGGATAAGAAGCTGCCAGGATGAAATTAATGAAAAAACCTTAAATAAAGATATAAGCTATTACCAAACCGATAACAAGGAGTACCGGTACTACACCGAGGAGGAAAAATGTAATAAAGTAAGCGAGGATAGTCATACCGGTTGAAAGATTATGGCTTTCCCGTAAAGCAATAACCTGCAGCACTATGACCCAGATTGAAATACCCAGAGCAACCATGCTGTTTAAAGCCGAACCAATGCCTCCGAGCACTCCGCCCAGCGCCGTTACCGGCACCCCGATAATACCGGGAAAACTGGCAAAAGTATATGTTGAGAACAGGTTCCAGTAACCGCCGCTGCCACCAAATAGCCGACCGAACAGATGCAATGCCCCCACGTAAAACAGAAGCAGTAAAATAGAGAACAATATGCCGCCAATAGCCAGGGGTATAATCGGAATTGAAAAAGCAAATTGATGGGTTATTTCTTCATAGGTAGCCACTACTTCCGGATCAAAAAGAGCTGCCAGGCTGCCTAAAACAGAGATTCCCAGGTAAATCAGCAAACCCCACCATACAGGCTTTTCCCGGGCAATGTCATTTAAAGTGCCTGCCGGACTAACTATTACACCATAAAGCCATTCAAATATTTTATCATCCACGACAAAACCCCTTCTTAAATTATTTCGGCAGCGCCGTTTTCGTTGTAATTACTGCCACTTCTAAGAAAAAGTGATATATGCTTTTAGTTCATTATCCTTCTTTGTTATATTTGTCGTTTTTTAGCGGCAAAGAGAACTAAATCTCCTCAAAATAGTGGCAGCCAGCCAGATGCCCTGCATTATTATCATGAACAGGACGCAACTCCGGAACTTCAGTTTTGCAGTTGTCCCTGGCATAGGGACAGCGGGTATGAAAACGGCAGCCTTCCGGGGGATCAATAGCGGAAGGGACATCTCCACTTAAAACTACCCGCTCTTTTTTTCGGCCTGGTTTTGGAACAGGGATAGCAGAGAGCAGGGCCCTGGTATAAGGATGCCTGGGCTCGTTAAAAAGTTCTCCTTTATCGGCAATTTCCATGATGCGCCCCAGGTACATAACTATAATCCGGTCCGAGATATGCCTGACCACCCCTAAGTCGTGTGAAATGAATAAATATGTCAACTGGTATTCCCGCTGCAGGTTTTTCAGCAGGTTTAATATCTGGGCCCTGATTGAAACGTCAAGAGCAGAAACCGCTTCATCACAGATAATCAGCTTTGGATCTAATGACAGGGCCCGGGCTATTCCGATACGCTGCCGCTGCCCCCCGCTAAACTGGTGAGGGAAACGGTCAGCCTGGTGCGGTGCCAGGCCTACTGCTTCTAAAAGCTCTAAAGCACGTGATTTTCTCTGCTCCTTCGGAACAATTTCTTGAATTTGCAATGCTTCCTCTAATACCCTTGATACTGTCTGGCGAGGATTGATTGATGCATAAGGGTCCTGGAAAATTATCTGCAGGTCTTTACGAGTCTTGCGCAGCTCAGCTTTCCCCAGGCTTGCTAAATCAACATCATTAAAAAATATTTCTCCAGCTGTCGGTTCTTCCAAACGCAGTATAGTCCGGCCCACAGTTGATTTACCGCAACCTGACTCTCCGACCAGGCTTACTGTTTCACCTTCATAAACAGAGAAAGTAATATCATCAACAGCTTTAACGTGGTTCACCGTTCGGCCTAAAAAACCACCCAGAATAGGGAAATATTTTTTAAGGTTGTTAACCCTCAGCAGTTCTTTTTCAGCCATAGTAGATTACCTCTTTCTTACCCTGCCAATCATCTGAATAGATCCAGCACCGGACCAGGCAGCCATTACCCAGATCCTTTAACTCCGGATTTTTCTTCGCACAGATCTCTTCAGCATAGGGACAGCGCGGCATGAAGCGGCATCCGGGGGGCATCTCGGCGGGGCTGGGTACAGACCCCCGGATCGCTTCCAGTTCTTCCTTGTCTACATCGTGCCGAGGCAGGGAATTGAACAAACCAGCTGTGTATGGGTGCTTAGGTTTTTCAAACAAAGTATCAGCATCTGCATATTCTACGATATTACCACAGTACATTACTGCCACATAACTGCATGTTTCAGCAACAATTCCCAGGTCGTGGGTGATAATTAATACCGACATGCCCAGCTTAGCCTGCAGTTCCATAATCAACTCCAGGATCTGGGCTTGAATGGTAACATCAAGAGCAGTAGTTGGTTCATCGGCAATCAATAGATCCGGAGCACAAGCCAGGGCCATAGCGATCATTACCCTTTGTCTCATTCCGCCTGATAGCTCATATGGGTACTGGTTCATACGCTTTTGTGGAGATGGGATGCCCACCAGCTTAAGCATTTTCACTGCTTCCAACCCTGCTTCTTTTTTTCCCATGCCCTGGTGAATCTTATAAGCTTCCCTGATTTGTTCACCAATTGTTAAAACCGGGTTTAAAGAAGTCATCGGTTCCTGGAAGATCATTGAAACAGCGCAACCCCTGATAGAGAGCATTTCATCTTGTGACATAGTCAGGATATTACGGCCATTTAAAATAATCTCTCCGCCAATAATTTTCCCTGGTTTATCAACTAATCTGAGGACAGAAAGGGCCATTACACTTTTTCCACAACCTGACTCACCTACTAACCCAATAGTTTCACCTTTTGGAATACCCAGGGTAACACCATCAACTGCTTTAACTTCTCCTTCATCTGTGAAAAATGATGTTTTCAGGTTGTTAATCTGCAATATATTGCTGGAAGGTTTCAAATGATTACCACACCTCCTTAGTTTCCTTGACAAAGATAATGCCTTTTAGTTCAAATCTATTCTTTTATTTAAATAGCGATAGGAAAGGTCAACCACAAAATTTACAAAGACAAAAATCAGGGCAAGTAACAGAACAACACCCTGAACAACTGGAAAGTCTCGTGACCTTATAGCATCAATAGCCAGGCGCCCCATGCCATTTATCGCAAATACAGTTTCTGTTAAAACAGTACCGGAAAGCAGCATTCCCATTTCAATCCCAATTACAGTTACTACAGGAATCAGGGCATTCTTTAACCCGTGTTTATAGATAACAACCCGTTCTTTTAAACCTTTCGCCCTGGCAGTGCGGATATAATCCTGGTTAATAACATCAAGCATGCTGGAGCGTGTCATCCTGGCAATGATTGCCGCACCAGCAGTGCCCAGGGTTATAACCGGCAGTATGGCCTGCTGCCAGGTACCCCAGCCCGACGGGGGTAACAGAGTCAGATCAATGGCAAATAGCTTAATTAACATTAAACCGAGCCAGAAAGCCGGCCTGGAAACCCCAAAAAGAGCCGCTAACATGAGCAGGCTGTCGGCAAGACTGTACCTTCGCACTGCCGATACTACACCGGCAATAAGCCCCAGAATAATACTCAAGATCATGCTATATGTGGCCAGCCGCATGGTAATCCAGACCCGGGGTCTTATTTCTTCAACAACAGAACGGCTGCTGCGCACAGACTGACCCAGGTCTCCCTGCAGCAGGTTTCCCATGTATGTAAAGTACTGAACCGGGATGGGGTCATTTAACCCCAGCCTTTCGCGAATTCTTTCCACCTGTTCTGCAGGAGCAGCTTCACCGGCAATAATCTGGGCCGGGTCTCCCGGAATCAGGTGCATCAGAGAGAAGACAAAAATAGTTACACCAAGGACAACCGGAATTGTTTGAATCAGCCTTCTAACTGCAAACTGGAACAATGAAAAGCACCTCTCTTTTAATCTTTACTCTGCGGGTCAAAAGCATCACGCAGCCCATCGCCAAAAAGATTAAAGGCCAGCACAGCGAAAACGATAGCCAGGCCGGGATAAAGAGCCACATGAGGATGATCAAACATGTACCTGCGTCCCTGGCTGAGCATAGCACCCCATTCAGGAGTAGGAGGCTGCGCCCCCAAGCCGAGAAATGACAAACCGCTGGCAATTAAAATGGCAATGGCAATCCTGATTGTGGCCTGCACAATGATCGGTGATATGATATTGGGCAGTATATGTAAGATAATAATTCGCAAATCACTGGCTCCAAGGGCGCGAACGGCATCTATATATTCAAGTTTTTTAACAGCCATGGTAGATCCCCTGACAATTCTGGCAAAGCCAGGCACGGAAAATATACCAACAGCAATAATTACATTATTGATGCTACCCCCAAGTACACTGACCAGAGCAATAGCCAGCAAGATGCCCGGAAATGCCAGCAAAACGTCTATACAGCGCATTAATACACTATCGAGCATCTTTCCGTAATAACCGGATAATACCCCCATGGGGACTCCAACTACCAGGCCGACAAGAACAGAGAGGAACCCAACATAAAGGGTAATTGATGTCCCATGGACAAGGCGGGTAAATATATCTCTCCCGTTATGATCAGTCCCCAACCAAAAATCGGATGATGGAGGAAGAAGCTTCGTGCCAAAATCAACTTTAGTGGGGTCATGTACGGTTAATAAAGGCCCAACTAAAGCAACCAGTATAAAAAATACTATCAGAAAACCACCAACCATGGCAGCTTTATTTCTTTTTAACCTTTTCAAGACCATGCTCCTGCTGAAAGGCTCGTTAACAATTTGCTGGTTTTCCGGTGCAAGAACTACTTCTTTTTCAGCCATTCTAACCATCGTTCCTTCCTGTATTAAGCAGTAACAAGCTTTATAAAAAAATATTATCAGGGAGAAATAAAGCATATTGCTTTTTTAACCAATAATATGTATAGTATAAACAATTATGTTGTATTTTAATAGCCTTATTTTTCAATCATAACAAATTAATTCAAGCAATGTTCATATGGATTGAATAAACGGCTATTTAATCAGCATAATTATAACTTATTAAGGACTAAGGGGGAAGACTAAAGATGAGCTTTAAAAGATTTGCCTGGTTTGTTCTTGTTTTGTTACTGGTGCCCGCACTGCTCGTTGCCTGCGGCCCCGCAGAAGAAGAAGTTGTAGATGAACCAACGGATGACACTGAAACGGATGACACTGAAGAGGTAAGTGAAAGCCAGGATCTGATTATCGCCACACTCTCAGACGCCGTATCACTCGATCCACACGGTTCCAATGATGTGCCGTCGGCAAATGTCTGCATTAGCATTTACGAGTCACTGGTCGAATTTGATCAAAACAGCGAACTGCAGCCACTGCTGGCCACTGACTGGGAAGCGATTGACGACCTGACCTGGGAATTTACACTGCGTGAAGGAGTTCAGTTCCATGACGGCACTGACTTTAATGCTGAAGCAGTTAAAGCATCCTTTGATCGTCTGCTTGATCCGGATGTAGCTTCGCCTCGCTTCTTCCTGTTTTCAATGCTTGAAGAAGTAATCGTAGTAGATGATTACACCGTGCAGTTTGTTACGGAATTTCCTTTCGCTCCGCTGCCCTCTCACCTGGCTCATAGTGGAGGAGCTATTATCAGCCCGGCTGCAATTGAAGCCGATTACGAAGAAATGGATGCCGGAAATGAAGCGGGTACTTATCTATCGCAAAATCCTGCCGGTACCGGCTTTTTTAAGTTAGAGAGCTGGGATCCGGGCGATCAACTGGTTATGGAACGTAACGATGACTACTGGGGTGAAAACGCCAAGCTCGACAGCGTAACCTGGAAAGTTGTACCGGAAAGTTTAACCCGGCTTTCCGAACTGGAAACCGGCTTTGCACACATCGCTGATCCGGTTGAACCCAGCGATATAAGCCGCGTTGAAGCTATGGATAACGCCAGTATGGATATAACATCTGTAACTGTTATGGCTTACCTGGGCTATAACCTGGACAAAGAACCCTATGACGATATCAGGGTTCGCCAGGCCATCTCGATGGCGATTGACAAGCAGGAAATTATTGAAGGGGCCTATGAAGGAACCGCCATCCCCGCCGAGGGACCAATTGCACCTGGCGTATTTGGTCATGACCCCGATGTCTCCGGGTTGCCCTATGACTTAGAAAAAGCCAAAGAGCTAATGGCCGAGGCAGGTTATGAAGACGGTTTCGAGGCAACCATCTGGACCAATGATAACCCGGTGAGAATGATCATAGCAGAATACCTGCAATCAGAACTGAGTGAGCTAAACATTGACGCGGAAATTGAAGTTATTGAGTGGGGCGCATACCTTGAAGGCACCGCCGCCGGTGAACACGATATGTTCATTTTAGGCTGGTCCACGCCGACCCTGGATGCAGATTACGCGGTTTACGCATTATTCCATTCAGACAATGTAGGGGAGCCGGGTAACCGCGCCTTTTACAGGAGCGAAGAAGCTGACGCTCTGCTGGACGCCGGAAGGCAGGAACCTGATCCTGAGGAAAGGTTGGAAATTTACAGTGAGCTGCAGGAACTGCTCATTGAAGACGCCCCCATGCTTTACCTGGTTTACAATGAAAACCTGGTCGGCGTTAATGATGATGTGCAGAACTTCTGGGTAACTCCAGCCAGCATGTTCATGCTGCAGGATGTTTATATTGAAGAATAATAATTAATTGCAACAAAAGGGTTAGAATAATATTAATACCTCTAAAGAGGGTGGCTGAATTATATCTCACAGCCCCCTCTTTACTTATAATAAAATATTTATTTAACTGGAGGTAGGAGATGTTAATAATAAAACACGGCAACCTTTTGATCATGACCAATAATACCTCTAAAGAGGGTGAAAATATTTTGATCAAAGATGGCAGGATCGAAGCTATCGGGCCAAACCTTTCCTGTCCGGAAGGCACAGAAATCATCGGCATTGATAACCGGGTGGGCAGGCTGGAAACCGGGAAAGACGCTGACATTATTATCTGCAGCGGTGATATATTAAGCCTGGACTCAAGTATTGAGCATGTTTTTATTTCAGGCAATAAAGTTACAGAATAATAACCAGTTACAGATAATCATAATCATCTTAGTAAAATGCAGCGCCTTATCTTAAACCGAACTATCATTACCAGACCTGGTACCTGATATCGGGAGGAAATCCTTCCCGCAGCATCTCAAGCTTGATCAGTTCAGGGCCAAGCAGTGCTTTTTCCAAAAGTGTTACTGTCTGGTAACCAAAACCAAACATTTGATCAAACAGCGATGGCTGGGGCAAATCGTAGCGGACGGGGTTTTCAAATTTGTTTAGCTCGGCCAGAAAATCAATAGCCTCTTCCACCCCTCCCAAACGATCTACCAGGCCAAGCTCTAAGGCCTGGCTGCCGATATAAAGCTGTCCGGTCGCCAGCTCTCGCACCTGCTCGAGAGGGAGCTCCCGGCCCTGAGCCACATCACTTATAAACTGTTCGTATGCTTCATCTGAAATATCCTGCATAATTTGTCGTTCTTCCTCACTGAGTTCACTGTTAAACATATCTTTATGCTCTCCGGATTTAAATGTTTCCACTTCCACTCCAATCATTTCATAAAGGCCTTCCAGGTTCATAACTGTACTGATTACCCCGATTGAGCCGGTCATCGTCCCCGGTTGGGCCACTATACCCTGGGCATAGGCTGATATATAATAACCGCCAGAAGCGGCCATATCTGCCATGGAAACCACGATCGGTTTTTCAAAATCGCTGACCATCTGGGCAATTTCCTGAGACGCGGCAATTGAGCCACCCTGACTTTGTATCCTTAAAACCACACCATCAATTGAGTGATCGGCAGCAACCTGGTCCAGCCTGCTCCGCACCAAGTTAGGGCTGATTCCCTCAGCCATGAATCCAAGCTGGCCTTCCTGGATCAGCCCGTTCAGGTTGATCACAACAATCCTGTTCTGGTCATCTCTCGTGTCTTCCTGTTTTATCCCATCCAGGGTTAAAACGGAAAGTGTCACCACTGCCAATACCGCTAAAACTATTAAAGTTATAACCACAACTTTACTTTTTCGCAAAGTTACCCACTCCCGGCTATTAAATGTTTTTCAGTACGTTGATTAGACAAAAGCAGGCCAATTCCTGCAAAAAAATTGTGTCACCGGGAAACTTATGCTAATATATACATAACTACTATAGTTATTAATTGTTTTTGTTGGATGGAGGAGATCATGTGAACGAACAGAACTTATTAGTAACAACCTTGAACATGAAAGAGCTGGCGAAGGCGAAACGATCATCATGCCTGCCCACGAACCACATGCTTTGCAGGCGAATGAACACTTTAAAATGATGCTGGCTATGATCCGTTCTTAAATTATTACGTAGTTAGGAGGCTGTCAGAATGAGTTTTAAAATTAATGACAATGTAACATGGGTTGGAAAAATTGACTGGGAGCTGCGCCACTTCCACGGCGAAGAGCTTTCAACTCACCGCGGCAGTTCATACAATTCTTATTTAGTCAGGGGCAAAGAAAAAACTGTCCTGATCGATACTGTCTGGAAACCTTTTGCTGAAGAATTTGTCAGCAACCTTAAAAAAGAAATTGACCTGAAAGAAATAGACTATATTGTTGCAAACCATGGCGAAATAGACCACAGCGGATCACTGAAGGCACTGCTGCTCGAGATACCGGGTACCCCGGTTTACTGTTCCAAGGCCGGAGTTAAATCCCTGAAGGGACAGTACCACGAAGACTGGAATTTCCAACCGGTAAAAACCGGCGACAAGCTGGATTTAGGCGGCGGGCAGGAACTCTTATTTGTAGAAGCTAAAATGCTGCACTGGCCGGACAGCATGTTCTGCTACCTGACCGGTGATAATATCCTATTTCCCAACGATGCCTTTGGCCAGCATTATGCCAGTGAACTGATCTACAATGACCTGGTAGACCAGTGTGAGCTTTTTGAGGAGGCTATCAAGTATTACGCCAATATTCTGACCCCCTTCAGCAAACTGGTTACCGCAAAGATTAAAGAAGTGGTTGGCCTTGGCGTGCCGGTAGATATGATCTGTCCCAGCCACGGGATCATCTGGCGGGATAACCCGATGCAGATCGTGGAAAAATACCAGGAATGGGCCGACGCCTACCAGGAAAACCAGGTTACTATTGCCTACGATACAATGTGGAACGGAACCAGGCATGCAGCTGAGTTTATTGCCGAAGGAATCAAGGAAGCTAACAGCACGATTGACGTTAAACTTTTCAACATTGGAAAAGCTGATAAAAACGATGTAATTACCGAAATATTCAAGTCAAAGGGAGTAATTATCGGGTCACCTACCCATAACAAGAGAATCCTTGACCCGGTTGCCGCGCTGATGGAGTTGCTTAAGGGACTGGGGTTACAGGAGAAAAAAGGGGCTGCCTTCGGATGCTACGGCTGGAGCGGCGAGTCAGTGCAGCTGCTTAATGAGTCTCTGCAAGAATCGGGTATCGAGCTGATTAACGAGAAAGGCCTTAAGATATTGTGGAATCCCGATACTGAGGCCAGGGCAGAATGTGTTGACTTTGGCAGGGAAATCGGCGAAGCGCTTATGTAACGCTCTCGTCGATGTGATATATTCTTTGAAAAGTCAAAGGGAAAATGTATATTTATCTGGGTAGCTGTGTTTTTTATTTATGAGCTAAAGCAACTGGGTGTTGAGACGACTGAAAAACTGGAGCGAGCATAAAGTGCAGGCATGGAAGTGCCGGTGAAGCAAGGCCTGGAGTGGGTTGGCCAACAGGAAGTCGGCCACCGAGCGAGGGCTCCGGATGAGCCCATCGCGAGGATAACCCAGGCGAAAGGCAGAAGCTAAGCCGCTGCAGTTCCAGCCTAAACGATCAGCGAGCGAAGAATTGTTCAGTCGGCTCAACACAATTGAATGCAACCTCAAATTTGTATTGTTTTATCTATTTTGTGTAAGACTTCACTTTCATTTCCATGCCTGCACTTTAAGCTCGCTTTGGGCTTGGTTCGACGGTTATCGTTAAGCTTCAACCTGTTTATTCGCAACTACCCCGTTCCAGATAATATTGATCAAACCGGCTACTTTTTCTTCACTCACATCCTGATCATCCAAAATTACCATACCGCCAATCAGATCAAAATTAATTGCCAGAAAAAGGCGTCCGGCTATCTCTACATCAAGATCAGGACGCAACTCCCCAGTAGCAATCCCTTCTTTTAGCACAATGGTGATCCGTTTTAGTATCTCACGCCGCTTCTCAATCACCCAGCCCTGCAGTTCATGCAGGCTAAGAGGCCGTTCGTTAAACAGGAGGTAGAGGCGCTGCCGGTTTTCCCTGAGCAGATCCAGGTGGGCCGCAATCAAGTCATGCATGGTTTGCCTGACAGGGACACCGGTGGAAAGGTGCTGTCTGAAAAGCTGCAGGTAGGTGTCTGCACAGTGTGAGAAACTCTCCTTGAATAAATCTTCCTTGCTGGGGAAATACTCGTAAACTGTGCCCTTGCCGACCCCGGCCTGTTCGGCAATGTCAGTAATGGTAACCTGGTAATAGTCCCTGTCAAGAAACATTTCTACCGCTGCCAGTAAAATCTGCTCCTTTTTATTGACACCTGCACTATTACTGTTACTACCCTCTGGCAATTAAAGCACTCCCTTCCTCTCCTTCAAACCAGGCAGTTATTGAATAATTTTAAAAATACTATCCCCCGATACACCAAGCAGGTATAAAATAATGCCTGCTATGAGCATGACTACCAGCATGCGCAGAATCATCGTAATAAATGGCTTGCCTTTTAAATATGTCCCGGCACTGCGGAGGGATCGGTTTGAACTGACCGGCTTTATGTGCCTGCTTCCACCATCACTGATCCTTTCCAAATAGCCGTCCGAGTAAACCTGACCTGAATCTTCTTGTTGAAAAACAGTTTTTTCCCTGGTCACTACCTTGTAAACAGAAGGCATTGCCAGGATTAAAAGCAGGGTTCCGGTGATCTGACCGCCGATGATTGTAATTGCCATTGGCGCCTGGAGCTGAGAACCTTCCCCCAATCCCAGGGCAAGCGGCAGCAGGCCCAGGACGGTTGTAATCGTGGTCATTAAAATCGGGCGCAGGCGGGCTGTCGCTCCGTCAATTATTGCTTCCTGCAGCGGTAATCCGTGGATGCGCCGCTGCTGGTTAATATAGTCAACCATGATAATCCCGTCATTAACCAGGATCCCCGACAGGACCACCACCCCGATCAAGGCCGGCACACTGATGTTATTGCCGGTTATCATCAGCGCGGCAATCGAGCCGGCATATGCCAGGGGCAGGCTTAAGATAATGATAAAAGGATGGAGCAGGCTTTCAAACTGGGCCGCCATGACCAGGTAAACCAGCAGCGCCGCCATAATGATAACCAGTTCCAGTTCATCTAAAACATCTCCCATCAAATCAAAAGAACCAGATGGTTTTATCTCATAACCGTCAGGCAGGGCTATTACTTCCAGGTCTGCAAGAGCCATATCTGTTGCCGTTCCCAGGTCCAGATCGCCATACTGCATCTGGATTTCTCCAACCACCTGCTGATTCTCGCGAGGAATACTCTGCGGCCCGAAGTCTTCCGATAGAGTGGCTACTTCATGTAGACGAATATATTCTCCACCCGGAGTGTAAAAACCGATATTACCAAGATCATCTATAGTCTCCAGGTCTCTTTTTTCATAACCGAGAATAATGCTTAAGATACCGGCATCGGTCTCGATCCTGCTGACGGGAACCCCTTCCAGGGTCTGGCGAACTGCGCCTGCCACCTGGGCCTGGGTAACCCCCTTCTGGAGAGCCTCACTTTGATCCAGGCGAATATGCACTTCCGGCCTGCTTGCTTCCAGTGAAGACTGGACGTCGCTAAAAGCCGGTTTCTGTTCAAGAATCTGAGCTGCCCGATTGGTAAGATTAATTACTGTATCCAGTTCCCTGCCGCTAACCGTCAGGTCAAGAGTGGTCTCCAGCCCGGAGGCATCAAGTAGCGACTCCCTGTTAACTTTAACTTCGGCATCCCAGTCCAGGGCCAGGACTTGCCCGCGCACTTCTTCAATTACCCGATCAATCTCTCCGACATGGCCGGGTTCAATCTCAACCCTGATTTCCGCAAGGTTGGTTGCACCACCACCCCCACCACCGGGCATACCCATAAAACCGGAACTGCCGATCTGGACAGTGTAAGAAGCAATTTCAGGGCGGGCTTCAAGGATTTTTTCAATTTCCGCCGCGTATTGATCGGTTACAGGCATGGCAGTGCCGGGTGGAAGACCGGCATCCATGGTGAAAGCCGACTCTTCGGTTGAAGGAAACAGTTCCGTCCCGAGCGTGGTAAACCCAAGGCCCGCTATTCCGACAACAACAACAGCAAAGATAATCACCCACCAGGGATGATGTACTGCTAAATACAGTGCGCTGCGGTAAGTATGCAGGCGGCGGTTTACACCATTTTTGCCGTTCCTGTTTTTCGAGCTTCTGTGCAGGGACCGTGATGCCAGCAGAGGTATAACCGTTAAAGCAACAACCAGGGAAGCCAGGATCGCACAGGCAACAACCAGGGCAAATTCCCAAAAAATCTGGCCGGCAAGGCCGCTTAGAAAAACAACGGGAAAAAAGACGCTGATGGTAGTCAGGGTTGAAGCGGTAATCGCCCCGGCAACTTCGTCGGCGCCCTGAACGGCTGCTTCGGCAGGAGTTTTACCCATCTGGTAATGCCTGAAAATATTTTCACTAACAACAATGGCGTTATCAACCAGCATTCCTGCCGCCAAAGCCAGGCCCCCTAAAGTCATCAGGTTAATGGTCGTATTGGTAAAATACAAGATGGTAAACGTGGTGATAATTGCTGCCGGAATACTGATCCCGATAAACATCGTGGTGCGCCAGTTGCGCAGGAAAAAGATCAGGACAATTATAGCCAGGGCAGCTCCGCCAAGTAAAGCTTCAGCAAGGTCAGCCAGGGCTCCTTCTATTTCTTCGCCCTGGTCAAGGGAAACGTTGAAGTCCACCTCAGAGAAACCACCACTGCTTTCTTCAGAAAGTTGATCAAGGGCAGCCCGGACCCGATTGGCAACCAGGACAGTATTGGCATCTCCCTCTTTTTGAATACTGAGGCTAATGCTGGGCTGCTGATTATAACGAGTAATCGAATCCGGGGTGTAGGTATCCCGGGCAATACCGGCAACCATATCCAGCGTAATAATATCAATCGGGAAATCTTCATCAAAATCGAAATTTCCCAACGGAGAACCGCCAGGCGACATGGACCCGGCAACCGAGGATGCAGCAAAATCCACCAGTAACTCTTCCAATGCTGCATTAACGTCTTCAAAGCTGCCATTAGCGGCCGGATCGAATTCATTTAAAAATTTGCCCAGGTCAGGGACTGAAATAATCGGCTCCCTTCGAATGCTTTCCCAGTCTTCATGGAAACTGAGGACCAGGTAATTGCTTCCGCTGCCAATAACCAGGGGCTTTTCTTCTGCCAGGGCTGTTAACTCGGCAGCGCTGACATTCAACCGTTCCAGGCTGACCGGATCAAGCGGTACAATAATCCGATCCCCATCCAAAACGGCCCGCTCGACCAGCCAAACATCGTTCAGGCGAACAATATCAGAGTTTGGCAGTTTAAAAACACCGTTGTCGTTATTTAAATTTGAACTGCCAACCGAATCAAGCGAAAGCTCAAGTAACTGCCGGGCCTCATGATAAGTAATGTGGGAGCTGGCAGTAAAGGGCTGCAAGTTATCAGCGATGTCTTCATTTTCATCCAGCCATTGCGCAGCTAAGGGCAGGTAAAAACTACTGCCTTCTATATAGGCCTGATCAAAATCAAAATAATCATCCCAGTACACTTCGTAACGGGGAATCTCAAAAGAACCATCCCCTGAACCGGCAAAACCACCGCCAAAAATGCCATTCTCTCCGGCCAGCAGCTGGTTCAGATCTACGTCTATTTCCGACCCGAGCATCGCTTCCAGTCTCTCCTGGTCAACCTGAAAACCTATCACCAGGTCGCTTAACATATCCTGATCGTTCTGACGGCCCAGGAAACGGATCCGCACCCGGCGATCCTCAAGATCAATAATCCCGGCCGGAAGATCAAGCAAGCTGGCTCTTAAAACGCTGGCAATCTGGTCAAATGACAGCTCATACTGGTCGATCAGCTCTGGCTTGGTCCGGACAAAGATGTCCTGCCTGGCTCCGCCCTGAATAGTAACGGAAGCCACACCGATCACTGATTCAAGGCGGGGAGAAGCTGTATCTTCCAGCCATTCTGTCAAGTCAACCAGGTTACCATTACCGCTTGCAGAAACTGCCATGATTGGCATCAGGGTAGGATCGAATTCCAGGAGCATGGGACGCTGCACTTCATCGGGCAGATCCAGCAGATCCATACGTGTGCTTACATCTTCACGAATATCCCCGATATTAACACCCCAGTCAAACTGCATGATCACCAGGGACATACTTTCCTGGGAAATTGAGGTCAGGTTGGTCAATCCGCTAACGGCGGCAACCCCTTCTTCCACCGGTTTGGTAACGAGCTCGAGGGTTTCCTGGGGTGAACTGCCGGGGAACGCAGTAATTACCGCCAGGACCGGAGGCTGAATATCGGGCAAAAGATCCAAAGGGCTCTGGTAAAGGCTGACCAGGCCGATTAATATTATCAGCAATAATATGGTACCTGTAGCAACAGGCCTTTTAACTGCCATTTTAGACAGGCTCATACAGATTTACCTCCGGCCGACCGGTCGGTCGGTTTTCCTGATTATAACATAAGCCGGCCAGGAATAGGTCCACAGCAAAAAAATCTATAATACTTAAAAGCAGGGGATTACTTACCTGGCTTGGTCTTTACGGGAAATGAACCTGCCGGCGGCAGCGCCAGAAACCAGAACAGCAAGCCCAAAAAGACCATAATAGAAGGGCACACTTATAATTAACTGCACACTGTAACCAAAAACATCATAAAAAGCATTTGTAGCAAAAAGATCGCCACTGATTAAGCCCATCTCAAGCATTACCGGGATGATAACATCCCATCCCTTAAGTGCCAGGTAAAAGCTGATACCTGAGAGCAAGGCTGCCGTACCAAACCACTTCAAGGCGCCA
Source organism: Bacillota bacterium (assembly GCA_051748445.1). Lineage (GTDB taxonomy): Bacteria > Bacillota > Dethiobacteria > DTU022 > DTU022 > T3SED10-7. The sequence goes on along the minus strand of JBNJHL010000004.1, from coordinate 8,741 downwards.
AAAGGCCCGGCCAGGAAATATAGCAGAAGCAGGCCGGTAATAAAAACAGCGGCAGTCAGGTAACGATAAACCCTGCAAAACTGGCGGGCCAAACTCAACAGTTCAAGCAGCTCTCTCCCGGCTTCATGCTCCATTAAAACCTGTTCTACTGGAAGGCGATCAGGCAGAGGCATTTCCTCAACTAAAGATCCGGCTAAAGGTTTTAATTCTTGCGGATCAAAGCCAAATATTTGCAAAATCTGATCAGGAATGACAGAGAGCGCATTTTCCAGGTTGCTGCTTAACTGCTCTTTCTCATCACGCAAATCAATTACTGCCTGGAGTGATTCCTGTTCACCGGTAACATAGCGAACAAAGTCATTTGTAATTATTATGGTCTGCTCTTCAAACCACTCTTCGTTAAAGACTATCAGCAAAACTCTGGTAACCACAGCGGCCATGTGATCAGGCATCTCATCAGACATTTCTTCAAGAATTATTTCCTGCAGATGCTCATGGATACTGGCGCTGAGGTTAGTTTCAGCCATTACCTGTTCATAGTACCCCTGGTTGAAAATAGTCCAGTTTGCACTGACTCCAGCCTGGTAAGCCCAGCCGACCGAGATCAGGATCATGAAAATTATTAATACCAGTAATAATTTTAGGCCTCTCACAAGATCACCTTGTTAATGTTTTTTTACTGCACCAGCCTCGCTTCACCGGCATTTTCATGCCGGCACTTCATAATTGTTTCAGCTTTTACAGAAGGCTATGCAGTTACGATTTTATTTTTTGGATGAGGTGATACAGGGCTGAACCTGCCACGGCTAAAACAGCCGGATAAAACATGACAAATGCAAGCTCGCCTTTTAGCATTACTTCAGTGGCAATAAAAAGGACCGCAAAAAGACGGGCCAGATTAATTCGCCTGGTATCCGGCTGAACATCTTTATTGTCACCGGCCACACTAACTTTACCTGTTGCAATAATAACATAAATCAAGAAAATCACCAGTATAAAAATTAAAAAACCAGCCCGGGCAGAAAGACCGGTTATGTCGAAAACCAAATCATTAAAAAAGTAAAAACTAAGCGCTGAAACAAAAACCGCTGGCAAAATAAAAGTAACCAGCTTGCTCTTGACGGGCTCCATGACATAGTCGCTTACCAGTACAAGTAGAAGCAATGGCAGTCCGCTGTAAACTCCGTTATAATAAAGCACGGCTCCTAATAAAATCAGCATTAAGGCATCTAAAACAGTAGGGCGCAGGCCGGTGCTTCTGTTTAAAAACCGCATGATCAGCAGGATAAAAAAAAGGTTCAGCAATGCGGGGGCCCCGTAGTAAAGTGAAGCGGCAAGAACAAAAGGCTGGGCATAAAAAGCAGACCATTGATAAACCGGATCTATTTCCCGCCCGAGTGCCCAGCTTAAAAACAGGGCAATACCGGCACCAAAGGCTTCCGCCAGGGCTGCTGCTGCCGGAACAGCTGTAACAAGCAGGTAAGCAAAATATACAGCAAACACCGTGACAGATATAATAACAATTAACCGGTTGGTCGGATAGGCTAAATCTACCGGTCTACCAAGAGCAGTAATGCTTTTAACTATGATCAGTCCTTTCTATTGCGAGCCACTGAATAAGCAGCCAGGGCAATTGATGCCATCTTGCCCATTGGCGGTTCATTACGGGAAGTCAGGATCGCCGGCCGACTGGCCCCAAGAACCAGGCCACCCATCCGCCCTCCGGCAAAATAAATGATCGCCTTGCCCAGGATATTGCCCGATTCAATATTTGGCACCATTAAAAGGTCGGCCTTGCCGGCAATTGGACTGTCTATCCCCTTGTGGAGAGCGGATTCATAGCTTACCGCAATATCGAGCGGGGTAGGTCCATCTACGATTGCCTCGGGGAAAGCTTCACCTGCAATTTCTTTTAATTCCCGGGCTTCAACCGTAGCCGGTATCTTCGGGTCTACTTTCTCATTGGCTGCCAGTATGGCAACCTTGGGATGGTTGATACCAATTGATTGCAGAAATTCGACTGCATTAAGTAAAATTGCCTTTTTTTGCTCCAGGTTCGGGCTAACATTAAGCCCACCGTCGGTCATGTAAACCAAGCGGTAATAGCCAGGCACCTCGTAGATAGCAAAGTGACTCAAGATGCGCTCCCTGCGCATACCTCCATCCGGGTTCAACATCGCCCTCAGGAAATCAGAGCTGTTAACCATCCCTTTCATCAATATATCGGCCCTGCCGGCAGCAACTTCCTTTACCGCCCGATGCGTAGCCTCGATAGGATCAGCAATATCAATAATCTCAATGCCCTGCAGATTCAGGCTGACAGTCATGGCCTGGCGCCAGATCTGCTCTTCATGGCCAATTAAGACAAAATCAACCAATCCTTCTTTACGGCTGTCTCTGACCGCTTCCAAAACCGATTCTTCTGCCGCCGAAGCAACACAGAGCTTGCAGGGGGGCAGTTCCTTAACAGCCGATATGACCTGGTAAAAGTTTTCAAATGCCACCTTTGATCAACCTCCCGCTATATAAGTAGCTTAAAGTTTTCAGTAAATCAGCGCTTCCGTCTCCTTGCGTAAAACGCGCAGTGCGCCGGCGGCCAGGGCTTCAAGCTCTTCTTCTCCCGGGATTACCGATACGGGCGCTATAAAAGAAACTTTCTTATCAATCATACGCACAAAATTTTCTGCATGGGCCATTCCCCCGGTCAGCACAATATAATCGACCTTTCCGTCAAGCACTGCGGCCATGGCCCCGATTTCCTTGGAAACCTGGTAAGCCATCGCCTCAACTATTTCCGTTACCTCTTCATCGCCTTCTTTTACTGATTCTTCCACTTCACTGAAATCTTTTGTACCGAGATAAGAATATATTCCACCCTGCGAAGTCAGCAGTTTTATTGCTTCCTCCTGGCTTAATTTTCCGCTGTAACAAAGGCGAACCAGGCCGAGGGCCGGCATTGTGCCACAGCGCTCCAGGGAAAAGGGTCCTTCTTCATTGGCATTGTTAACATCAATCATATTGCCCTGACGATGGGCAGAGACAGAGATTCCGCTACCCAGGTGAACAACAACCAGGTTAAGATTTTCATAGTTCTTCCCGACTTCTGCCGCTGCGCGCCTGGCCATCGCTTTCATATTCAGGGCATGGGACATACTGAGACGGGGCACCCCCTTAAGCCCGGAATAGCGAGCCAGTGGCTCAAATTCATCAACAGTGACCGGGTCAACTGTATATACGGGAATGCCAAGTTTGCGGGCCAGGGGCAGGGCTATAATTGTCCCCAGGTTTGAAGCGTGCCAGCCATATTTAGCTTCGAGCAAATCTTCATAAACGTTATCATCGACCAGGTAGGTGCCGGAAGCCAGCGGTTTTAAAAGTCCGCCCCGTACTACCAGGGCCGACAGTTCCCCTTGATCAAAATTTTTCTGCTGCAATAGTTCAACCACGGCTTCACGGCGAAAAAGAGCCTGCTCCTCGCGAGACAGCTCGGCCGATGTTTCTTCAAGGCTGTGTCTCAGGGTTTCTTTAAATACAGCTTCACCATCTTTAAAAAGGCCAATTTTTGTTGATGTGGAACCGGGATTTATCGCCAGTATGTTATACATAGCAACGACTCCTTATCTTTGAAAAACAGTATTACCAGTAAAAAACCCTCAGGTTAACTTTTGTCATGGTCAGGGCATGACCGACTAAATACAGGTGACAGTCATTAAAACCGGGCAGCATGCTGCGCCCCTTTAAGTCAATTAATTCACTCTGGCCCGTTTTCATGGCCCAGGTTCTCCTCGCTACTGCGCAAGGCAGCAATCAAGCCGTCTTTTACGGCTACAGCTTCATATTGTTCATATCAGTTATTATCACTAAAATCCATGGTTTTTACTTTACCGTTATAAAGTATTGTTTGCAATTTACATTGGTTCCTTCCTTTTAGTTATAAACCTATAGCCTGAAAAGTTCACTGTGGATCCTGGCCGGTGGAACCTGCCGCTCTTTCAATTCAAAGATTATGGTGGCAGTCATATCCGGAGGGCCGCATACAAAGAACTCCTTGTTGTCAAAACTTTCTAAGTATCCCTGGATCATTGCTGCATTCAAATGTCCTTTTTCACCTTCCCAGTCCGGCTGATCGCTCATAATTATGACTAACCTGAAATTGTCCAGCTCGCATTCCAGTTCCTCAAGTTCATCTCTAAAGCAGAGATAGTTTTCGTTGCGGTTTATCCAGAAAAGAGTCACTTTCTGATCCGGCATTTTATCCCTGATATAGCGAAGCATACTGATAAAGGGGGTAATCCCGATACCGCCGGCAATGAAGACCAGCTCTTCATGCCGGTAGTTCAGGAAGCTGAAAACACCATACGCAGCATCGATAAATGCTTTATCCCCCACCCTGGTGTCTTTAATAGATAGGGTAAAATCTCCAAGTTTTTTTGGAGTAATTGAAAGGTTTTCGCGGGTGGGGCTGTTCGAAATTGTAAAAGGATGGGCCGAGGATAGTTTGCCGCTGCGCAGGAGCTGGACGAACATAAACTGTCCCGGTAAAAAATCTAATTTTTTTCCTGAAAACTCCAGGGTCCAGATATCTTTGGCTTCCTCTCTTACGGCAGTTACTTCGTAAGGGTTAAACCTGATAGTTACAATACAGTAGATACGGTAAATAATTATTCCTGTATACAAGAACGCCAGCAGAACCCAGAGATAGTAAAGAGCTGAGCCCCCGGTCGTATGATAAAATACATGAATTAAGGCGAGTGGAAAAAGCAGATAGTTTAAAAGGTGAATATTGCGCCAGATTTCATATGCCAGGCCAATGATCCTGTATGTCGAGGCCAGGGAGGCGGTGATCATAAAACCAAGTAGCACCACTAAGCCGATCCAGATGAAGGTTGTGGGAAAAAGCTCACCAAATGCAGTGATCCGATAGGTGACAATCAAAATCGCGTGGCCGGTCAAAGCAGCCAGTCCTGCCCGCCCGAAAAAACGGTGCCACCTGAACATCCGGTCCAGGCCAAGTCCTGTTTCAATCCGTTTAATCCGGGAGGCCAGCACAAACTGTATGAATAACATGACCAGCCCCAGGGCTGCTAAAAGCAAGCCTATCTGCCTTAGATAATTGTATTCGAAAGTTGAATAATCAGTCCCGACTGCCCAGAAAACAAAAGTCAGCAGCAGCAAACCGGTTATCGCCAGTGAAAACTTACGTGCTTTCATCTAACCATCCCCTTTTTAACATTCTATAAAAAATGATCAGATAATACAAACAAAATTGGAGACAGCAAGCATTAAATGCACTATTGTTTTTATTGATATGTTCATACTTGCACTGGTTCTCTTGCTTGCCTGTTATCGCTGCACTGCTAACTGTTTTCTTCCTGCTTTGCCTGTTTGATGGAAAGGCCGATGCGGTTACGATCGCGGTCAATGGAAAGAATTTTCACCTGCACAACCGATTCAATCTGCAGCACTTCCAGGGGATGCTTGACATATTTATCGGATATCTCTGAAATATGAACCAGGCCATCATGGTGTACCCCGATATCAACAAAGGCCCCGAAGTCAACTATGTTGCGTACTATTCCCATCAGGGTCATGCCAGGTTCGAGATCATCAAGCTCGGTCACCGACTGGGTAAAGACCGGTTTCGGCAGATCTTCACGGGGGTCGCGCCCGGGTTTGCGAAATTCGCCTAAAATATCCCGCACAGTTGGTTCTCCTGCCTGCAGTTTTTCAGCCAGGGACTTTATCTCGCCATCGCTTAGAGCAGGAACAAATTCATCGCACCCCAGGTTTTCCGGCTCTAGTTTAAGCTCCGTCATGATTTGCCCGGCCAGTTTGTAGGATTCCGGGTGGACAGCACTTCTTTCCAGGTAGTCATCGCTGCCTGGCAGGCGCAGGAAGCCGGCACACTGTTTAAATACTTTTGGCCCCAGCCCGCTAACTTCCAGCAGTTCACTGCGCGCTCCAATGGAACAATTACTGTTACGATAGTCAACTATCCGCCCCGCCACGGTACTGTTGACCCCGGCCACGTAGGCCAACAGAGCGGCTGAAGCGCTGTTTAGATCGACCCCTACGCTATTAACACAGTCCTCCACCGTGCCCTGCAAAGCCAGATCAAGTTCTTTAGCCGGCATATCATGCTGGTATTGACCAACACCGATCGCTTTCGGGTCAATCTTGACCAGTTCTGCCAGGGGATCCTGCAGGCGACGGGCGATTGATACAGCGCTGCGCTCGGCTACATCAAGCTCGGGAAATTCTTTCTGGGCAGTTTTAGAAGCAGAGTAAACAGAAGCCCCGGCTTCATTAACTATGGTATATTCCACTTCCAGACTTTGCTCCTTAATCAGCTTAGCCACAAATTGCTCGCTCTCCCGTGAAGCGGTTCCGTTACCGATAGCTATGCAGTCAAGTTTATATTCTTCCAGCATTTTGAGAACCTTAACAGCAGTACCTTTTTCATCATTACGGGGTGCAGTGGGGAAAACCGCGGCCGTTTCCAGCAGCTCTCCCGTTTCAGATACGGCGGCCAGTTTGCAGCCGGTGCGGAAGCCGGGATCCCACCCCAGAACGCGGCGCTGCCGGGCCGGCGGGACGAGCAGCCGCTTTTTAAGATTTTCCTTGAAAACGACCATCGCTCCCTCGACCGCTTTTTCAAGTAGATTAAGCCATACTTCCCGCTCCAGGGAAGGATGAATTAAGCGCCTGAAGCTGTCCTGGGCAGCGATACTGATGAATTCCCGGCAGGGTTCGTTTATTTCTTCAGTGAGATATTTTGCCGTAATTACCGGCAGTACTTTTTCTTCAGGGATCATCACTTTATAGTCAAGCACTTTTTCCTTGACCCCGCGGTTAATAGCCAGGACCCGGTGGGATTTTATTTTAGACAGCGGTTCGCTGTAACCGTCATAATCATTGTAAGTATTAACTTCCTGGTCTTTTTTCTTGCCCACTTTAACTTTAGCTATCCTGTTGTAAAGCTGGCGCAGGCTCTTCCTGACGGCGGCATCATCTGAAATGATCTCAGCAATAATATCGGATGCCCCCTGCAGCACTATCTTGCTGTCAACCAGTTCGTTTTCAGGATCCAGGTACTGCCCGGCTTCGTTTTCGGGCTCTATTGAACCGTCAAGGATAGCCAGGGCAAGGGGTTCAAGACCTTTTTCGCGGGCAACCGAGGCCCTGGTCCGCTTTTTGGGACGAAAAGGCCGGTAAAGGTCGTCAAGCTCGGTTACCGTTGCAGCCATCTCCAACTGCTTTAGCAGCTCTGGAGTTAAAGCTTCCTGGGCATCGATCAGCCGAATTACTTCCTCCCTACGCTGTTCCAGGTTGCGGTACTGGCCAAGTTTCTCCTGCAGCAGGCGGACATCCTCGTCGCTCAACCCACCGGTCATTTCCTTGCGATAACGGGCAACAAAGGGAACGGTATTCCCTTCATCAAGGAGTTTTGCTGTCTGGACAACTTTATCTTCAGAGATGCTCAGTTCTTTGCTCAGCCGCTGGTATATTTGTTCCTGCATTTTGTGGTTTGGCACCTGCCTTCCTCGCTAATCGCTATAGCATAGTATAAACCCTGGCCGGCATTTAATCCAGCGGGCATTTATAAAACCTTTAATCATTTACCTGCTAAATATTTAATTACTTGAGTACTTTTGCATAAGGACAAAAAGTTAAGCATATCACTGCGTTAGATAGTGATGGTTAAAAGTAAAGCAGATAAATAATAGCGTTGTAATTCTCGTAATATTTGAGGACTTGTTCAGGCAAACTGGCAGGATCTGATAATGTTTGTAGTATGTTCAGGAAAGTGTGAAAAAGAAACAGGCTCCTTTACCCGGTTCCCCCTCGGCCCAGATTTCACCGCCGTGACGGGAAATGATCCGTGAGACGATGCTTAAACCGATACCGGTGCCGGGGTATTTCTTGCTGTCATGCAGGCGCTGGAAAGCGGTAAATATTTTTTCAGCATGCTTCATGTCGAAACCGGTGCCATTATCACGGATATAGTAAACTTCTTTCTCATCCTGAACCATGCTGCCGAATTCTATCCGGGCTTTTTCTTTGCCACCGGTATATTTCCAGGCGTTGCCCAGCAAATTTTCCAGGGCAATGCGCAAAAGAGCAGTATCGCCTTCAACCACCAGGCCGGGGGTATTTACTATTTCAGCCTGGCGGTTTGGTTCACTGTCCATAAGCTCTTTCAGGTAAATATTGGCCAGCACACTCAGCTCCACGGGCTCGCGGCTAACCTGCATTTGCGAAACCCTGGAAAGCTTAAGCAGATCATCAATCAGAAGTTTCATGTGTTCACACGAGCTGTTAATCCTCTGCAGGTAATCCCGGCTCTGTGGATCGAGCTGATCGGAACAATCCTCAAGCAGGGCATTGCTAAAGCCGCTGATTCTGTTCAGCGGACTGCGTAAGTCGTGAGATGCAGAATGGGTAAAAGCATCAAGTTCACGGTTAGCCGCTTCCAACTGGACAGTGCGTTCCCTGACCCGCTCTTCCAGCTCATCATTGAAGGCACGGAGTGCCTCATCAGCCCGTTTTCGATCGGTAATATCCTGTATTATTCCATGAACTCTCAGTGCATTGCCTGTTTCATCCCTCTCGACTTCAGCAAGAGAAGTTATGGTCCGGTGTTCGGAGTTGTCTTTGGTAATTATATCGAATTCCAGATTGTAAGGTATGTTTTTCCTGATTAGATTTGCCATTGCCTGTCGGACATGCACGGCTTCAGG
>JBNJHL010000003.1:0-47315 GCA_051748445.1 Bacillota bacterium | reverse complement strand
TGTGGTGGCCCCGCTCCTGGTTACAGCTAAATCTGCCGCAGCCAGCGCCTCGGGCATTTCCTCCAGGTAGGGGAAAATTTTAAACATTTCATCATTTTTCACCAGCTTTTCTACCACATCCTTGTAGTAGATTTCTCCGGTTACATAAATAAAATTAACCCCTTCAGGGTACAGTTCTGCTTTAATATATTCAGAAACGACTTCGTTTATTTTTAATGCACCACGGCTTCCTCCATAAATCAGAATATTTCTCTTATCGGGGTCCAGGCCGAAAAACCGGCATCCTTTTTCCCTGGTGAGCGCTGAAACTTCAGAGGCTCTCGGGTTTCCCGTATAACTTATTTTACTGCGCCGTGGCAACCTGTGTTTGGTCTCATCAAAAGATAAACAAACCTTTTTAACAAAAGGTGCCAATTTTCGGTTTACCAGGCCCGGCAGGGCATTCTGTTCATGAAGAACAACCGGATATCTTTTTACAAGGCCGGATATAACCAGAGGAGCTGCCACATAACCACCCGTGCCTAAAATAACATTTGGTTTGAATTTATCTATAATGCGTCCAGCCTGCCAGAGACCGCGTAGTAAATCAATAACCGTCGAAACTAACTGTATTATGTTTCGCTGAAAACCTCGTGCTTTTATAAATTTCAGCTGAAAACCGGCTGAAGGAACTATAGTGCTTTCCAGGCCTTTCTCAGTTCCGACAAATAAGATGTCGGCGGTACTATCTTCTGCCTGAATAAAGCGTGCTAAAGCAAGTGCCGGATAGATATGGCCTCCTGTTCCTCCTCCACCGATTAATATTTTCATTTTCAGACGCTCCTTCCGGACGGATCTGCTGTTCGCCCGTATTTCGAAATGTTCAATAATATTCCAAGACCAATCAGGGCAAAAAATACTGAACTTCCACCTGTACTGATCAATGGCAAGTTAATGCCGGTAACCGGCATTGAGCCAGTTACTACCCCGACATTAATAATGACCTGGACAGCAATAACAAAAGTAATGCCACCAGCCAGCAAGCTGCCGAAAAGATCCGGTGCTCTCTGGGCAATCAGGAATCCGCGCCAGATTAAAACAAGATAAAGTAAAAGAACCGAAGTGGCCCCAATAAAACCCAGTTCTTCGCCAATTACGGCAAAGATAAAATCATTATGCGGCTCAGGCAGGTAAAAAAGCTTTTGTTTGCTGCGTCCCAAGCCTGCCCCGAAAATATGTCCCGGACCCAGGGCATATAGAGACTGGATAATCTGGTAACCAGAACCACTGGAATCAGCCCAGGGGTCAATAAATGTGAAAATTCTTTGTACCCGGTATTCTTCTTTAAAAGTAAAATAAGCAATTGGCGGAACTGATACAAGTCCCAGGCCAAACATCTGGTAAAAAGGCATCCCGGCAAAAACAATCACCAGGGCTGTAGCAAGCAGGACCACCAGGGCCGTTCCCATATCAGGTTGAAACTGGATCAGGAAAAATGCAATAGCAACAAAGAACAGCGGAACAAAACTACCGGTCCAAAAACTTCTCAGGTTTAACCTGCGGCTGCTCATATATGCAGCAGTAAATATAACAAAAGCTATCTTGCTAAACTCCGAAGGTTGAATAGTAACCGGCCCTACAACCAGCCAGCGTTTGGCTTCTGTTCCTAAATCAGAACCAAAACCGCTGAAGACCAAACCCAGCAGTACGAAGTTCAACAATAAAATAATCAATGATAACTTTCTTAAATACTTGTAATGAAAACGTGAAAAGAAATACATTGCCATAAGGCCCAGGGCGACCCACAGGGCCTGACGCTTTAGAAAATAATAGGGATCACCACTGCTTTCTTCAGCAACGATAAAACTGGAACTAAAAACCATGATCAAACCTATACCTAAAAGCAGAAAGGTAACCAGCAGCAGGTTGCGATCACATTTAACATTGCTATTACTACCAACCATCAGCTGTCACCTCCGTTTCCGCCTGTCAACCTGGTTAAACCCAGAATCAGTTTTTTAAATAATCTGCCCCTGGCTTCATAATCCGCAAACATATCCCAGCTGGCACAGGCTGGCGAAAGCAAAACTACTTCTCCGGGTTGTGCTTCTTTGCGTGCTTCGGCAACTGCATCTTCCAGGCTTCCGAGTTTACAATAATTGCTGAAGCTGGCTTGCTCTGCAGCATCAGCCAACTTGTCGCTGGTTTCACCAATTAAAAGCATCAGCCGCACTTCTTTTTTTAAGAGAGCCGCCAGTTCGCTAAAATCACTGCCCTTTTCTTTACCACCGGCAATAAGGATCTTTTTACGCCCCGGGAAAGACAGCAGGGCTTTCATCGCCGCTCCAGGATTGGTTCCTTTTGAATCGTTAACATAGTCGACACCATTTATGGTTGCTACATATTCAAGACGATGCTCTATGGCTTTAAAACTTTTTAATACCATTGCAATCGACTCCGGATCCGCGCCCATCGCCCAGGCAGCAGTCGATGCAGCCAAGGTATTTGCAAGGTTATGCGCACCTGGCAGAGCAATCTCTGATACCAGGCAGACATCAATAACCTTATATCCGTCTTTATAAAGGCTGACCAGACCATTTTCCACGCCAAACCCTGTTTCAACTGGAGCTGCGTTGAACCAGAGAATTCTGGCCCGAAGCTGAGCGGATAATTCTGCTACCCGGGGCTCAGCTGCATTGAGTACTGCAAAATCTGCCTGGCCCTGGTTTTCAAATATTCTGACCTTCGCCTGGAAATACTTTTCAATGCTGCCGTGATAATCAAGATGATCCTCGGCAAAATTAAGAAATACTGCCACAGCAGGACGGAATTTTTGAATGTTTTCGAGTTGAAAGCTGCTTACCTCAGCGACAACGGCACCCTGAGCACTAATTTTACCAACCACCCCGGACAATGGATTTCCAATGTTGCCTGCTGCCACCACCGGTTCGATCCGTGCTTCCTTCAATATTTCCTTTACCAGAGCAGTCACGGTGGTTTTACCGTTGGTACCGGTAATGCCTATAATAGGTGCCCTGATAAAGGCATAAGCCAGCTCAACTTCTGAAATCACCGGTATTTCAAATTTTTCTGCTCTTTTAAACATCTCCAGTCCGGGCGGCACCCCGGGGCTCTTTACAATCATGGACAAACCAGAGGTAACATGTTCTTCGGGATTACTGCCGCATATCGTTTCAATATTACTATAGCGCTTCAGTTTAAGCAGTTCATTTTCGAGCTGTTCAGGTTGTTTTTGATCGGTAACCGTTATTTTAGCCGCACCTTCCCTGCTCAGCAGTTCCACTGCTGCCAGGCCGCTGCGAGCCATCCCAACTACCATAATTTTTTTACCTTTAATCTGCTCTATCAAGGTATTACCTCCGAAGTATTAACTGCCCTGAAGATTATAAGCAAACATTCCCAAAACAGCAAAGGCTGCCGCCGCAGCCCAAAACATTTTAGCAACTTGCCATTCCGACCATCCCGTTAATTCAAAATGATGATGCAGAGGGCTCATCCTGAAAATACGTCGGCCAAAAAGTTGAAAACTTGCCACCTGCGCAATTACTGATAAAGTCTCTATCACAAATACACCGCCAATAATGATTAGCAGCATTTCGCTCTTGGTCAAAATTGCCAGTGCAGCAAAGGCGCCGCCGAGTGCAAGAGAACCGGCATCTCCCATAAATACTTTGGCTGGATTGCGGTTGTATAATAAAAATCCCAGGCAGCCTCCAGCCAGAGACGCTGCAAAGACAGCCGCTTCTGGTTTTCCTGTAAGCCAGGCAATATAAATGTAAGCGCTCAAAGCCATGACCGCTGTCCCTGCAGCCAGGCCATCGACACCGTCGGTCAGGTTGACAGCATTAGTGGCAGAAGTGACAATTAAAAAGACAAATAGCGGATAAAAATATCCCAGATCAAAGGTGATTGCTGTAAAAGGCAAAATTATTATCGATGAATAAATGTTAAACTGGTTCAAAATTAAAAGAAAAATAATTGCAGTGATAACTTGACCGGCCAGCTTGGAGCGCGCTTTTAATCCAAGGGATCGCTGATACACTACTTTAAAGTAGTCATCAAGGAATCCGAGTAATCCACAACCCAGCATTACCAGCAGTAAAGCATAGATCAGTGTGTATTGTCCTTTGAAGATAATACTGACCAGGGTCGCAGCAATAACAAATACTACGCCACCCATGGTAGGGGTTCCAGCCTTTTGCGAGTGACTGGAAGGGCCGTCTTCCCTGATCTGTTGACCGTATTGCAGCAACCGCATACGTTTAATGAATAATGGATAGGAAATAATTGTGATAAGAAATGTTAATATCAGGGTAGCTGCTACATGGATACCCATTATTCCCCTGCTCCTTTCGCCTGGATAAGTGCCTGAACTATTTTTTCCATCTGCATACCGCGGGAACCTTTTACCAGGACATGCCAGTCTTTTTTCAGGTTCAGCTTTCCCAACACTTCCAGTGCTTCTTGATGGTTTGCGCAGTGGAACACTTTCATCCCGGCTTTTTTAGCTTCTTCGGCACTGAGATGGGTCATCTCCCCTACAGTAACCAGAAAAGCAATACCACTTTCTGCGACAATACGCCCTACCGCTCTGTGTGCCTCCTCAGCAATACTTCCCAGCTCAAGCATGTCACCAAGCACAGCAACACTTCTATTTCCACCCAGCTCCACAAGCACATTGATTGCTGCCTGAACCGAACTGGGGTTGGCGTTGTAGGTATCATCTATTATTGCCATGCCCTCTTGATCCCTTAATACCTGGAGCCGCCCTGCCGTGGCTTCGCTTGTTGCGAGTCCTTTTTCTATTTGCGGCAGGGACAACCCTAGGATGTAGCCGACTGTGAGAGCCGCCAGGGCATTGCCGGCAGACTCACGTCCAGGAAGAGGCGATTGGAACCACCCTTCCGATTTATCAGGAAAACGCACCCGGAAAAAGCTATTTTCTCCCCTATGAGACAACTTTAAGCCTTTTATATCGCCCTGGTTAAAGCCATAATAAAATGCTTTCCCCGGGTAGCGTTTTCTGACTTCAAGGAGGCGGGGATCATCACCGTTCAAAACGGCTACCCCGCCTGAGCCGAGGTAATCAAGTAATTCTCCTTTTGCCCTGGCAATAGCTTCAATCGAACCAAGCTGTTCAATATGCGCTTCCCCAATGTTGGTAATCACGCCAATCGTCGGCCTGGCTATCTTGCACAGGGTCATGATTTCACCGGGAGCAGTCATGCCCATTTCGAGCACAGCAACCTGGTGATTTTGTTCAAGTTGCAATATGGTTAACGGCAACCCAATCTCATTGTTCAGGTTACCAGTTGTTTTCAAAACTTTATATTCAGTCGAAAGCACCCCGGCAATGAAGTCCTTGGTAGTGGTCTTGCCACTGCTTCCAGTAACGCCAATAACCTGTAAGTCAAATTGCTTCCGGTATGAAGCAGCCAGCTGCTGAAGAGCTGTTAAAGAATCTTTTACCCCGATTAAGAGAAAGTCTTCAGGCAGCTGATGGCTTACCGGTTTATCCAGGTGATGAAAAGCACCGGCCGCCCCGGCATCAAGTGCCTGCTTTAGATAAAGGTGACCGTCGGTATGTTCACCAATGAAGGGAATAAAAAGGTCACCGGTTTTTACTTCTCGTGAATCAATAGCGACGCCAGATAGCTGCTTTTCAGGATTACCCTGGAGCAACTCGCCTTTGCAGGCTGTGACTATTTCGCTTCCCCTCAGTTTCAAGTTACTTCCTCCTCATTATTCTTCTCCATATTCTTCATCTTCATATTCCTCATCTTCGCTATCTTCATCATCAGGAGTTAATGACGGCCTTATCTGTAAGTAATTAAGACTATCTTCCATGATATTTTTAAATAACGGGGCGCTGGTATGCACCCCCATTCGAGGCCCCCTTGTAACACCATCAACAGCTACGTATAAAACCAGCTCCGGATTTTCAACCGGGGCAAAGCCAAGCAGTGAGTAAATATAATCACTATCGCTGTAACTACTACTTCCGTCAAGCTTTTCTGCGGTTCCGGTCTTACCGGCCACCCTGTAACCTTCGATTGCAGCAGCATGACCGGTACCGTCCAGGATGACACTTTCCATTATTTCAACCAGCTGCGCCGAAGTTTCCTCCGATATAACCTGCCTGACCAACTCGGGCTCTCTGCTTATCACTGAACGACCATCCTGATCAGATATTTCCTCTACAAAATATGGTTTATACAGGTAGCCCCCATTGATCATGGCTGTAACTGCCATAACCTGCTGAATCGGTGTAACTGTTATACCCTGACCAAAAGTAGTTGTTGCCAGTTCCACTGGACCGACCTGTTCAGGATCAAAAATCACGCCGCTGCTTTCACCCGGGTAGTCAATACCAGTAACCTGGCCAAACCCGAAAGCATTTAGATACTGGTAAAGCTTTTCTTTGCCAAGCCTTTGGCCAAGTTCCACAAAAGCGGTATTACAGGAACCGCCAACCGCTTCAAAAAAGGTGATATCACCATGACCGCCGCGGTCTACTGTCCAGCAATTAATACGGGTTCCATTTACAGTAGTATGGCCGGAACAGTGATAAACCTCATCAGGGTTAAAAAGTCCTTCTTCAACTACTGCAGCTACAGTAACCATCTTAAGGGTGGAGCCGGGTTCAAAAGATGATGTAACCGGAGCAAGAGGCCAGCTTTCCGGGTCATATAATTCATAATTCCCCGGATTATAATCTGGCTTCGATGCAGCTGCCAGCACGGCACCGCTATTTGGATCCAGGGCCAGGGCCATAACCTGACTTGGAGCAGAATTCTCCATTACCCGGGTCAACTCCCTTTCTACAATGTGTTGAATTGATTCATCAATTGCCAGGTGTAAATCGTATCCTTGCTGCGGTAAGGTATAGCGACTGAAAGTATGCGGTAACTGCTTGCCCCTGCCGTCAGCCGGATATAATAATCTTCCTTCGCTTCCACTTAAATAGTCATCATAATAGACTTCCAGGCCGGCCAATCCCTGATCCATTCCTACAAAACCAATTATTTGTGAGGCCATATTTTCACCGGGATAATAACGTTTCTCTTCGTTAAAAAATATTATGCCCGGTATATTCATTTCCCTGACTGACTCCGAAACGTCCGGATCGACTTTTCGTTTTACATAAACAGCGCTCCGCTCTAAGGTGATCAACTCGTATATATCTTGAGCGTCCATTTCCAGTACGGGCGCCAGGGCCTCTGCAACCGCCCCAGGATCATCAAGCTGCGGAGGTATGGCTGCAACTGTAAATACTGATTTGCTTCCCGCAAGCAGCCTGCCCTGGTTGTCATAGATCGAACCCCGGGCTGTGCTAATAGGTACGTTGTGGTTCCATTGTTCCCAGGCCTGCTCATAGAGCTGATCTGCTTGAACTATCTGAATCCAGGCCAACCTGCTGATTAAAAGCAAGGTTACAAGAACTGTAAGAATAAATATACCCATTAATCTTTTCCGAACAATAGCCCTGGTCACTGGAAATTCCGCCATAAACTTCACTCTCCCTGCCTGTTCACTATCTCTCTATTAGCGGATACTACTTTTAACTGATTCAGTTCCGGATCAACCATACCAAGTTCATCACGGGCTACTTGCTCAATTCTCCCTATTGTTCCGAGCTGAGCTGCTTCTAACTCCAGCAATCGGGTTGCTTCTCGGACTTCGGCCAGTTCCGTGCGGGTACTGCTCAATTGATAATTCATAACTACCATCGATGAATACTGGGCAACTACAGTGATACTGAGCACAAAACAAGTTAACAGGATAGATAAGAGTTTAACTTTTTTTAACAATGACCCGGGAAGCGGCCTGGCAACAGGTTTACTGTTCGGTTGAGTGATGGTATCCGGGCGATTCATGTAGCCCAGTTTTCTGGCATGCTGCATTTTCTCACCTTCTTTCCGCTCAGCTTGTTTATATCTTTTCAGCAGCTCTTAGCCTTGCACTGCGTGCCCTGGGGTTACTTTCAACTTCTTTTTCTGTCGGTTTTACAGCTTTGCCGGTTAATACCCTTAATTCTGCTTTAGACCGGCAAACACAAGGCATGTTCGGAGGGCAGCTGCAATGCCCTGATTTTTCACGAAAAAATCTTTTTACAAGACGATCTTCCAGGGAATGATAAGCAATTACAGATAGTCTTCCTTTTGCCGCCAGGCTTTCCACCGCCTGGGGCAGCACAGCAGTAATGTTTTCAAGCTCCTGGTTAACGACAAGACGCAAAGCCTGAAAAACCCTGCGGGCAGGATGTCCGCCGTGCCTTCGAAAACGAGCCGGCACAGCTGCTTTGACTATTTCAGCAAGCTCACTGCTGCTATTAATTGAATTTATTTTCTCACGTTCACGTACTATTCTGGCTGCAATACGCCTGGAAAATCGCTCTTCCCCAAAGCGAAAAAATATTTCGGCCAACTGGTCAGCGGAATAATGATTAACAATCTCTTTAGCTGTCAAAGAACGGCGACGATCCATGCGCATGTCCAAATTGCCTGTGTGGTGAAACGAAAAACCTCTATCTGCATCCATCAACTGAAGGGTTGAAGCTCCCAGGTCAATCAAAATACCATCGACCTGTGAAAATCCTGCTCCGCTTAAAACCGCCTGCAGCTTTGAGTAATCTGCTTGCACAAGCGTTAGCTGGTTCCTGTATTTATTTAACCTGGTTTCTGCCCTTTGCAGGGCATCTTCATCCCAGTCTATTCCAATTAAGTGACCTTCAGTGTTTATATTTTTCAAGATCGCTTCTGCGTGCCCACCATCTCCAACAGTCGCATCTACATAAACTCCACCAGTATTGCAGATAAGGTAGTGGAGCACTTCTTTTTCCATGACCGGCAGATGCAGCTCAACCAAACCAATACCTCACTTTTATAGATCAAAATCAACCAGCTTTTCAGCTAGATCTTCATAGTTTTCATTAGCCTGCTCGAAATAACCCTTCCAGACTTCTTCGCTCCACACCTCAACCCGGTTTGAAACGCCAATAAACATAACCTCTTTTTCAATGCCAGCGTATTCCCGCAGGTTGTTAGGAATCAAAATGCGTCCCTGCTTATCAGCTTCTACTTCCATTGCTCCGGAAAAAAACAGCCTCGTAAAGGCCCTGGAATCACTTTTCGTAAAAGGAAGTTTCTTCAATTTTTGCTCCAGGCGAACCCACTCTGAGTTGGGATAAACAAAAAGGCATTGATCCAGGCCACGGGTAATAACAAAACGGTCACCCAAACCATCACGAAGCTTTGAGGGAATAATTACCCTGCCCTTTCCATCTAAAGTATGCTGAAATTCTCCGGTAAACATATGTTCGCCTCCACCTGGGGCAACTACATCCACTTTGCTCCACTTTACACCACTTTACTCTATTATTCAACCCCTTTTCCCATATTCCTGCTAATTTTTTAAAAAAATATAAAAAAAAGCGGAAATTATGCAGTAAATTCAGTTTTTTTGCCAGTTATTTACTTTTACACTTCAACGCGCTTCTGATGACGGCTTACTCTCTGATCGCTGTGCGCTGAAGTAGAACGTTTCAGCTGCAGCCTTCCGCCCGGGATGCCCTCACGATGGGTTCATCCGGAACCCATCGTGAGGCGGACCACCGCCTGCGGCCCGTCCTGCTCCAGGCCTTGCCTTCAGCGGACTACTTCATGCGGCTCGCTTTACGCTCGTACACCGTTAACAGGAGCTCTACACCGAAGCTGGATGATGGCTCAAGGTGATACTTTTCCAACGAACCAGAAATACAGTCGGCAAAAACTTCTTGACTTTGTATTCAAGAGCAACTAGCTTAGGTGCAAAAGACTTTTCTGTCTAAGGACATAATAATGAAACCTGCAGTTTATTATACTTGCGATATACCAGCAATGAAGAAAGTGAGCGGCTTTTTCTTAACCCCGGTGCGAAAGCAAAATGAGTGCAGTTAATTGTCAGCGAAGCAAGAACGGTGCGGACCCGCAGCTTAAGTAGCAAGTTTTTAATTCTAAAAAAAAACAAAGTGCGAAGGCAGTTTTACCTGCTGCTAAGTAAACCGTTGGAAGAGCAGATGCTACGTCCGTTGAAGATGCTGGAGTTTTACGGTCAGCCTGCCGGATGCAGGCTGCCAAAATCCAGTCAGGAGACGATTGTTTTGGGAAACCGGAAAACCCCAGCATATAAATCATTGACGTAGCCTGCGATGGAACAGGTTTACTAAGCAGCAGGCAAAACGTACACCTATAATAAGTTGAATTTATCTCTGACACCTTTTCAACTTATGGGGTGGAGGGAAGTGGAGTCAGCGCAGGTATTCGAGAAAGTTTGAAGCTATAAGAAAGTAGATTAAAAGACCTGTAACGTCTTTAATAGTAGTAACAAAAGGCCCGGCAGTAATCGCCGGGTCAATATTAACCATACTGCAAAGCATTGGCACCAGGGTCCCAATCAGGGCAGCAACACTTATTGTTGCCAGCATTGAAACGCCGACAACCACACCGAGGTATGGATTGCCCTGCCAGAAATATGCAGCAAAGGATATTAAAATACCGCATAGCAGACCCATCACAGCCCCGATTTTTATTTCCCTGAAAAAATAAGGCCACAGCTTGGAACGCTCAATCTCCCCGGTGGCCAACCCGCGTACAAAAATGGTAGATGATTGCGTGCCAACATTACCGCCCATATCCATAATAACCGGAATGAATACTGCGAGCATGACTATTGCTTCCAGGGTGTTTTCAAATACTCCGATTACACTTCCCGAAAGAATTCCGCCGGCCATACTGATAAACAGCCAGGGCAACCTCATGCGAACCACCTTGCCGACAGGTGCCTTGGTTAATTCCACCCCTACAACTTCACTGGCTCCGGCCAGGCGGTAAATATCTTCCGTAGCCTCCTGCTCCATAACATCCATAACATCATCGACTGTAATAATCCCCAATAATCTATCCTGGTTATCAACAACAGGCACTGCCAGCAGATCATACTTGGACACAATACGTGCTACTTCTTCCTGATCAAGCTCGGCATTAACGTTAATTACGTTGCTGCGCATAATATTTTTTATTAAGGTACCGTCTGAAGAAGCAATTAAATCGCGTAATGATACAACCCCGATCAGCTGACCATTTTCATCAACTACATAAACATAGTAAATAGTTTCTGCTTCGGGAGCGATTTCCCGTAAACGGTCAATCGCTTCTTCTACCGGTATATCAGCAGGAAGGGATATAAATTCGGTGGTCATAATACCACCGGCAGTATCTTCGGGGTATTTTAAAAGGTCGCCAAAATCAACCGGCGTTTCTTCCTGATCAATTAGGTTCAAAACCTTGCGGGCATCTTCCGGCGACAATTCACCAATCAGGTCGGCAGCATCATCAGAAGCAAGACTTCCGAGGACAGACCTGACTCGCTCTTCACTAAGTAGTTTTAGTATTTCTGCCTGCTCAAAATCTTCCATTTCCTCAAAAATCAGGGCGGCATCTTCTGGGGAGAGCTTCTCCATCAACTCAACTTTTTGTTCCAACTCAAGCTCGTCAAGTAGGTCGAGAAGATCTCCCGGATGGGTTCCTGACTTCAATTCACGACTAATTTGTAAATAGAGATTCTCAACAGTCAAGTTTATCCCCCCAAACATCCTTAATTATAGCATGCAGAAAGGCATTAAAAAACCCCGCTGTGCCGTGGACCGTTGTTTTGAACTGTTCCCTCAAAAGGTGGGTACCCTCTCAACTGCTTTACAGGTCCTCTTTTCGGAGGCTGCTGCGCCACAGCTGAAGACCAGGTTCCCGTTGTATTAGTGTTAGCTCAAAACTTAATCGGTTTTCACGTACACCGCAGGGCGATGCTTACAATTGACTAACTATTTCATAAAAAGCATAGCACAAATTCGGCTGAATCGCAAGATCAGCATTCTGAATTGATTACTGCAACCCCTACCCTTCCTTGTCTTGCAGCTTTTTCAATTCCAGTTTAAGCTCATCAAGCTGATTGAGATCTACAGACGATGGAGCACCGGTCATCAGACAACTGGCTGTAGCTGTTTTCGGAAAAGGAATAACCTGGCGAATTGATTCGTCACCGGAAAGCAGGGCAACTAACCGGTCAAGCCCCAGGGCTATACCGCCATGCGGTGGAGCCCCGAATGAAAGGGCTTCAAGAAGAAAGCCAAACTTTTCCCGGCTTTCTTCTTCCGATAGACTGAGCAGGTCAAATATTTTTGATTGAACCTGGCTATCGTGAATACGGGTACTTCCTCCGCCAATCTCCACGCCATCCAGTACAAGATCGTAAGCCTGGGCCCGCACTGCAAGGGGGTCGCTGTTGAGCATAGCCATATCTTCAGCCCTGGGTGCGGTAAAAGGGTGATGATCAGAGTCATAACGCTTTTCTTCTTCATTATAATGGAACAACGGAAAATCAATGACCCACAGAAAATGAGGCTCAGGAGATTTTTCTTTAGGGGCCAGGTGGCGGCGAAGGTAGCCTAAGACCTGGCAGGTTGTTTCCCATTTATCCGCTACAAATAATAAAACATCGCCAGGCTCGGCTTCCATTTTAGCACTGATTTGATTCATTAGTTCTTCTTCGAAAAACTTACTGATTGGCGAGCGCCAGCCACTTTCCTCAACAAAAGTCCAGGCCAGCCCTTTCGCACCAAGCTGGCGGGCCAGCAGGGTCAGGTCATCTAAATCTTTACGGCTCATACGGTTACCGCCTTTAACTAATAGAGCTTTAACTGATCCACCGCTTTCCAAGGCAGATACGAAAACTTTAAAATTACTTTTCTGCGCCAGTTCGTCAAGGGCAACCAGTTCCATGCCATAGCGCAGATCAGGCTTATCAGAACCAAAACGGTTCATAGCTTCACTGTAAGGCATACGGAGGAAAGGCTGTTTTACCTCTATACCATGAATTTCCTGCCACAACCGGGCAACGAGACCTTCCATCAGGGCAAAAAGATTTTCCGGGCCGAAAAAGGAAGTTTCGATATCGACCTGGGTAAACTCAGGCTGGCGATCGGCCCTTAAATCTTCATCCCTGAAGCAGCGAACAATCTGGAAATAACGCTCTACTCCACTTACCATTAATAGCTGCTTGAACAGCTGCGGTGACTGCGGTAGAGCGTAAAAGGAACCTGAATGCTGGCGGCTGGGCACCAGGAAGTCCCTCGCTCCTTCCGGGGTGCTGCGAGTCAGCATCGGGGTTTCTATCTCCAGGAAGTCGTAATTGTCCAGGTAATCACGGACCAGTTTAACAGCCCTGTGGCGCAGCTGAAGGCGGCCAAGCATTTCCGGTCGCCTCAAATCAAGATAACGATAGCGCAGGCGCAGGTTTTCCTCTACATTGATATCATCTTCAATATAAAAAGGCGGAGTTTTTGAAGTGTTGAGAATTTCCATGGCGGTAACTCGCACTTCAACTTCTCCTGTAGGCAGGGCCGGATTAATGTTTTCTTCAGAGCGCCTGACAATTTCACCTTCTACTGTTACTACATATTCACTGCGCAGGCTTTCTGCCTCCTCAAATAGCTTATCTCCAAACTGCTGGTCAAATACCAGCTGCATAATCCCGCTGCGATCTCTTAAATCAATAAAAATTAAACCACCATGATCGCGGCGACGTCCAACCCAGCCGGCTAATTTTACAGATGTACCAACGTCACCCGGTTTCAGACTGCCGCAGTAATGACTTTTATGCAAAGCTTCTCGTCCTGCGGGGAGAATAACTGAAGCGGAGCCAGCTGCTTTATTACTTTCACTGCTATCCTCTTCAAGATTAAAAGTATCTTCCAGCAGCAGGTCAAAAAGCTTATCCCTGGTAATTTTTTGCTGTTCACCGCTTTCCATATTACGCAGGGTGACCTCTCCACGGGCAATTTCATCTTCACCTAAAATAGCAACATGTCTGTATCCCTGTCTTCCGGCGTGCTTCATCTGAGCTTTTAAACTTCGCCCGATCATCTCCGGTTCGGCGGCATAGCCTTCAACACGCAGTTCTTCAGCCAGGAGCAAGGCTTCACTTTCCAAATTATCCCCTGCCATGGCAACATATACCGGGGTTTCAAGGTCAAATTGCTGCCTGTTCCAATCCATAGCCAGAAGAATTCTTTCTACTCCAAAAGCAACCCCCACACCAGGGGTGTGTGGACCACCACACTGTTCTACCAGGTAATCATAACGACCTCCTCCACACAGGGAAGCCTGGGCACCGGAAGCTCCTGCTGTAACTTCAAAAGCTGTTCTGGTATAATAATCCAGCCCTCGAACCAGCCTGCTGTTCAGGTTAAATGGTATGTTAAGATTGGTCAAATATGCCTTGAGATCAGTAAAATGCTTTTTACAAGCAGGGCAAAGTTGATCGGTCATTCGCGGTGCCGCTTCAACAATAGCCTGACAACTTTCATTTTTACAATCAAGAACCCGCATGGGATTGTTCTTATAACGCTTGATACAATCACCGCAAAGGTTCTCTTCGGTATTTTCTAAGTATGGCATCAGGGCTTCACGATACTGTGGGCGACAAACAGGACAGCCTACACTGTTTAATTCTATCGAGAGGTTTTCTATCCGTAAAGATTTGAAAAAATTATAGCAAAAAGAAATGATTTCAGTATCAGCTATTGCACCTTCAGCCCCGAATATTTCAAGTCCGAATTGGTTAAACTGGCGGTAACGGCCAGCCTGGGGCCGGTCATAACGAAACATCGGCCCACTGTAGAAAAGCTTTACAGGTTGGGGTTTTTCCTTCATGTTGTGCTCCAGGTAAGCACGAACAACAGCTGCAGTCAGCTCCGGACGCAGGGTTAAGTTACGTCCACTGCGATCCTTAAAAGTATACATTTCTTTTGAAACTATATCGCTGTCTTCACCAACACTGCGAATAAAGAGTTCTGTTTGTTCAAAAATGGGAGTTCGGATTTCTCCAAACCCATAGAGGTTACAGTAATCGGCAAACCTTTCTTCCAGGTACTGCCATTTTTTTGCTTCATCCGGTAGTATATCTCGGGTTCCGCGGGGTGCTTTATATTTCATCGTTGCTCTCCTCTCATTACATGGTTCTTTATATGTATATCAAAACAACTTCCTGCTGTCCAGCAACATCGTCACCGGACCATCGTTATCTACAAGGATTCGCATCTCTTCCTGGAAGCGGCCCGTTTCCACGGGAATACTATTCTGTCTTAATTTATCACAAAAAAGATCATAAAGTTTTTCCGCTTGCTCCGGCAAAGCCGCAGCAGAAAAGCCGGGGCGGCGGCCCTTACGGCAATCACCATACAGGGTAAACTGTGAAATACTTAAAATTTTGCCATCTATGTCCTGAACGGAAAGATTCATCAAACCCTGTTCATCTTCAAAAATACGCAGGCTGGTTATTTTACCGGCCAGATAATCACTATCAGCAGGCCCATCCTCCCTGCCGACACCAAGGAAAACTACCAAACCACTTTCTATTTTACCTACTGTCTCTCCATCGACTTCAACGCTGGCCCTGCTTACACGCTGGACTACCGCTCGCAATTTAAGGTACCCTCCATTTGCAAAAAGTTCTCCGTTTATGCTTTTTTACCGCCGACTACCTGCACCGTAAACATAGCGACGCACTGAAAATACATCCTTGACCTTGCCAATCTTATTCATGATCTGGTCCAGGTGAACCTGATCCCTGACAACTAAAGTCATCTGAATAGTTGCGTCCTTATTCTTATCGGCCCGGGCTGATACTGCAGTAACTTCAATCTTGCTTTCATTAACATCACTCATAATATCAGCCAGCAAATTCTTACGGTCATTTGCCTGTATCTCAATATCAACCGGATAAGAGGCATCATCAATGCCTTCCCAGTTGGCATCCATCAACCGGCTCTTATCACCATGGTAATGTTTCAGATTTGGACAATCAGTGCGATGGATGGATACCCCTCGTCCGCGGGTTACCAGGCCTACTATATCATCCCCGGGCACTGGATTGCAGCATTTTGCTACCCGCATCAGCAGGTTATCCACACCTTCAATTGAAACACCAGGCGAGCCCTGCTTCTTTTTCTTGACCGGTTTAAACTCAGGTATAATCTCTTCCTGTTCATGGTCTTTAGTCCTTCTTTGATACTCTTCACGCATACGGCTGATAACCTGGTGAACAGATACGCCACCGTACCCTACAGCAGCATAGAGGTCCTCCACCGAAAGCAGGTTAAAAGAGCTGGCTGTTTCTTCAAGCAAATCGTTTTTCATATGCAGGCGCTGCTCGGTGTTAATACGCCTGATTTCCCTTTCAATCATTTCACGCCCTTTTTCAATATTTTCATCGCGGCGTTCTTTTTTGAACCAGTTGCGAATCTTATTCTTGGCATGTGAAGTTTTAACCAGCTTAAGCCAGTCCCGGCTGGGAGAACCCTGCTTTGAAGTAACAACTTCAACCATGTCTCCAGTTTTAAGCTGGTAATCCAGCGGCACCAGGCGTCCATTAACTCTGGCTCCCGTACAGTGGTTGCCAATATCGGTGTGAATTTTATAAGCAAAATCAAGAGTTACGGAACCGGCTGGGAGATCAATAACATCGCCTTTAGGAGTAAAAACAAATACTTCGTCGGTAAAAAGATCCCCTTTTAAGTCCTTGATAAAATCACGGGCATCGCGATAATCACTCTGCCATTCCATTAACTGTCTGAGCCAGGTCAGCTTATCATCAATATCTTCAGAATCCCTGCTTTTTTCCTTGTAACGCCAGTGAGCGGCAATACCATATTCAGCAGTCCGGTGCATATCCCATGTCCTGATCTGAATTTCAGCCAGTTCGTTTTCTGCTGCAAAAACTGTGGTATGGAGGGATTGGTACAAGTTTGGCTTGGGCATAGCAATGAAATCTTTAAAGCGACCGGGTATCGGCTTCCAGATGGTATGGACAATACCGAGGGTATGATAACAATCTTTTACATTATCAACAATAATACGCACTGCGGTCAAATCATAAATTTCATTTAAGTCTTTATTCTGCGTTTGCATCTTATTATAAATACTGTAAAGATGCTTGGGCCGGCCCTGTATCTCGGCTTCAATTTTAGCTTCAGATAGATAATCCTGCAAAATCCAGATGATGCGGTTTATGAAATTTTCTCTCTCACGTCGTTTCTTATGCAATTTTTCAACCAGTTTAAAATAGTCATCGGGTTGCAGATAACGGAAAGCAAGATCTTCGAGTTCCCACTTGATCATATAAATACCAAGGCGGTGAGCCAGAGGTGCATAGATTTCCAGGGTTTCACGGGCAATTTCTTTCTGCTTACTTGTATTCAGGTAGCGCAGGGTACGCAGGTTATGAGTACGATCGGCCAGTTTGATTAATACCACCCGAATATCCCTGGCCATAGCAATAAACATTTTACGCAGGGTTTCAGCCTGCTGTTCTTCCTTGGAAGTGAAATCCAGGCGGCTTAACTTGGTAACCCCGTCAACCAGGTTGGCAACTTCTTCTCCAAATTCCTGCCTAATATCCTCAAGAGTTATCTCCGTATCTTCTACAACATCATGAAGCAGGCCGGCAATAATAGTAACCAGGTCCAGCTCCAGTTCGGTCAGGATCACAGCTACACCAAGGGGGTGAATAATATAAGACTCCCCTGATACACGCATCTGACCGGAATGAGCTTGAAGAGAATAATTATAAGCTTTCTCAACCTGAGTCCAGTCTTCCAGGTCAGGATAGTAGCGCTGAATCCTTTTCTTAAGATCTATTAATTTTTGCTCTTTGACAACCATGGTATGCTTCCCCGTTTCAACAGCCATTTCCCAGGCAGCAAATATCAATCAATATAAGGAATTTAAACCAGGCCCCTTATAGCCTGAACAGGCACTATCTATAATACTAAAAATAAGTGATAAATTCTATAGTATCAAGCGGCAAGAAGTCTACAAATCAGACAGATAGGAGGCAATTTCCTGGGGCGGCCCATCAAGCAGCAATCGCTGGAACTGTTCACAGTTGTCCAGAAGTTCGACAATTTCTAGATAAACAGGTGATAAATGAAGGCAGGCCGGCCAATTTTTCATAACCTCTTCAATATTTTTTGTGAAGCGCTCCTGATCAAGCAGCCCAATTTCTGTATAAATTTTCCTGGCACGGTCCCAAAAACTTTTTGCAGGCTTAAAATCAAGCTTATCCTCTATTAATCCAGGTAAAACCACCTGTTCTTTTTGATAATCAAGCTGCAGCACAAGAGCAATAATTTTCTCCAGGTTTTCCGCTGATGGCAGCGCCATTTCTGTCAGGCGGCAGTTTTGCTCCTGGTCCTGATCATGATATAAAAGGTATACTTTAGCTGCCTCCTTACCAAGACCACTTTTAAAAGCTTTTTTCAGGATATTTTCATGAAGGGGTAAATCGTAGAGCAGCAGCGTCCCAGAATTATCAGGGATATCAACACTGCCATTCATAGACCCACTGGTTAAAAGACAGGGTACTTTTTCACGTTCAACCTTCGATATTATTTTTTCGGCCCGGGACTGAGTAGCGGCAAAGAGAACCGCTTTTTCCCCTTCTCTTTTTATAATTTCCCTGGCTTTCTCTAAGCGGTCAGGCCTGCCACGCATGTCAATTACTTCGATCCCTTTACAGGTAACACTATCACTGTAGATGATATCCTTAATTTCTAAGTCCAGTGTTTTTTGGTTGCGGAAGGACCCGTTTTTCAACCGGAAAGCAAGATCTACATTGCGGCCCTGCTGCAATTCTTTTTCTATACCTGCACCAGAAAAGAAAATCGGATCCAGGATCCTTCCATCTTTTTGCACTTTTAGCTTCAGATGTTTCCGGTCAGAGCCAACCAGGCGCCAGGAGGAAACCTGCCACTTTCTACTGCCAAAAAGAGGCCTTGGATTGGCTGTGCCAAAGGGCTGAAGTTTCTCAAGTCCTTCAACAAGGTCGAATTCAATTTCGGAAGCACTAAGCTCGGCATCCAGATATAAGTAAGATTTTAAGTTTTCCTCTTTCAGGTTAGCCGAGGCATAACTAGCGAGATTATCTCGAAGCAGCTCAATGTTATCCTCCATTACTGTGAAACCTGCGGCCTGTTCGTGGCCGCCAAAGCGCTCCAGCACATTTGATGAGGCTGTTAAAGCAGCAGTAATATCAAAACCGGGAATGCTCCGGGCTGAACCTCGCCCCTCTCCATCTTCAAGAGCAACCAGCACAAAAGGACGGTTAAATTTATCAACCAGGCGTGATGCAACAATACCGATTACTCCATGGTGCCAGTTTTTACCGGCCAGAGTAATAATCCTGGAACCCGGGGTATCTAATTGTTCACGTGCCTGCTGTTCAGCTTCTTTAAGGATGCCTTTTTCTGTGGCTCGCCTGGTCTGATTAGCCTGGTTTAAGCTATCAGCCAGCTGAGCTGCCTTTTGAGAATCTTTTTCCAGTAATAATTTAGCTGCCGGCAATGCCTCGCCCATCCGTCCGGCCGCATTTACAGCCGGGGCCAGAATAAATGACAGGGCAGCACTGCTAACCCGTTCTGGCTCCAACCCGACTGCGCCCGCCAGGGCCTTAAACCCAAGTCTTTTAAAACTGCCCAGGACATCCAGACCCAGAGAAACAATTATCCTGTTTTCATCTAAAAGGGGCACCACATCGGCAGCAGTGCCCAGGGCAGCCAGGTCGAGAAGGTGGGTGGGAAAAGGTTCTCCTGCTTTTTGCATCAAGGCCGAAGCGAGCTTAAAGGCCACTCCCGCCCCGGAGAGCTCCTTATATGGATAGGAACAATTTTTTTGCTGCGGGTTAAGAACGGCCAGAGCACTGGATACCGGGTTCAGGGGTTGATGATGATCGGTGATAATCATATCAAGGCCTATTTCTGAAGCAAAAACTGCCTCTGCTTCAGCATTAATACCGCAATCAACGGTAACAACCAGGGAAGCTCCGGCTGCTTTAAACTGCTGCAGAGAATCTTTATGCAACCCGTAACCTTCTTCAAAGCGGCTGGGCAGAAAATAATCAACCCTTGCTCCCAATTGCTGAAGAGCTTCAACCATTATAACTGAAGCGGTAATCCCGTCAGCATCATAGTCTCCGTGTATAATTATTTTTTCACTGTTACTGATTGCCTGCAGCAAGCGCTCAACAGCCTCTTCCATATCCTGCATTAACCAGGGTGAATAGAGCTGTTCCTTTGCCGGATGTAAAAAAGCCCTGGCTTGCCCGGGATCTTCAATCCCCCGCTTGATTAGCAGCCGGGCCAGGGCAGGTGAACACTCTATTTCACCGGAAAGCTCAAGAGCTTGCTCAGAGTACGGATCAGGCCAGATCCACTGCTTACCGCTCAGACTCATCTGAAGACTCTTCCACCTCTTCTTGCAATGTTCCAGTTGCCGACTCAGATTCTGTCCGGGCACCTGCATCAGGTTCTTTTTCTTCATGCTCAGTTTCACTCTCAGCTACAACTTCACTCTCAGTCGAACCTGATTCTTCTTCCGGCACGGACAAGGCCTTGTTGAGCTCGGCTTCCAGGAAAACTTTTTCTTCTTCCAGGGCTTTAACCTTTTTCTGTAATGTCTCCTCTTTTTGGCGCATCTCACGGAAAGAGAAAGCTGTCTGGATACTGCGGAAAAGGGCAAATAGTCCCATGGCCATGGCCCCGACGAAAGCTGAACTTAGAATTAAAAGAATCAGTGAAACCTCGGCTCTTCCAAAAATATAACTTACTGTTACCGACTCATTATTAGCAAGGGCCATAATAGCAATAATCAAACTGAAAACCAGGCCCATGATCAAATAAAAAGAACCCATGATCATCCCTCCCGGGAACATTAATTATGCCGCGGTGCGGCTTTTTCGCCTGAAACTCAAGTCCTGCAGATTGAGCCACAGGGGACTGGCAACAAAAATTGAAGAATAAGTACCAATTAATACACCCAGAATCAATGCCACCACAAAAACAATCAGGTCCAGGCTGCCGATAAAAAAGTGAAAGCCCAGCAGCAAGGCTATTAAAACAAACAGTGTGGTCAAAGAGGTATTAATCGATCTAACCAGGTTTTGATTAATACTTTCATTGACCACTTCCGGGTATTCTTTTCTTTTTTTGTGGATGATATTTTCACGAATACGGTCAATTATAACAATAGTATCATTGACGGAATAGCCAAAAACAGTCAGGATGGCCGCCACAAACGGCACGTTGATTTCCATCTGTAAAATGGAAAAAATACCAATTACAATAATTATATTATGCAGCAAAGCTGCAATCGTAGCCAGGGCAAATTTTATTTCAAAGCGATAAGTAATATAACCAATCATCAGGACAATTGCAACTACCAGCGATAGAATAGCCTGACGGGTTAGCTCACCGCCAATTGTTGCCCCTACGCTTTCAATCCTTAAGTCTGCATGATCGATTGAGGGCCAGCGTTCCATAAATGAAGCCAGGATCTGCTCACGACGCTCCTCCTCTATATAGGGCGCTTTTATTACCACCCCTTCATCAGTCACCTCGCCGCTTAAATCCCGGCCTTTAACAACCTGGATTGCCGCTCCTTCCAATTCTTCATAAGGGGCGATCACTTCCTGAATCTGCTCTGTAGTAGTTTCTTCGCCGATGGTCAGATGCAAAACAGTTCCCCCGGTAAAATCAATACCCAGGTTTAAACCAAAAATAATTATTGACAGCAGGCAGGTAACAACCATTACTCCTGAAAATAAATATGCTTTACGGCGATTTTCGATAAAATCAATCATCCTCTCACCCCCACATAAGCCCCACTTCTGATTAAACCGGCTCTAAAAGACAGACGCATCAGGATTCGGGTCAAAACTATAGCTGTGAACATGCTGCATATAATACCGATAAAAAGGGTGACTGCAAAACCTCTAACCGGTCCGTCGGCCAGGGTAAAAAGCACTATAGTTACTATAAGCGTAGTAACATTGGCATCAATAATCGCCCGAAAGGCCCGGCGAAATCCGCCTTCCATGGCACTACGCGGAGTCCGTCCTGAACGCAGTTCATCTTTAATTCGCTCAAAGATAATCACGTTGGCATCTACTGCCATCCCTATGGATAGTATCAGCCCGGCGATGCCCGGAAGGGTCAGGGTAGTGGGCAAATATGTCAATGCCCAGAGCACCAGGGACATATAGAAAACCAGGGCCAGGCCGGCAATAACTCCCGCAGTCCTGTAAACAATAACCATGAAAAGCAAAACCAGTCCGAGTCCAATTCCGGCAGCATATACAGCAATTTCTTCAGTTCTCTGGCCCAGGGTAGGGCCAATTAACCGGGACTCCAGCTCACGTAGTTCAACCGGCAGTGCTCCGCTTCGCAACAGCAGAGCCAGTTCCGCTGCCTCCTCGAAATCAAAGTCACCGGTAATTGTTCCACTGCCATCCGGGATTACATTCTGAACAATAGGCTCAGAAATAACTTCGTCATCAAGAACAATGGCGATGGGCTGACCAATATATTCCGCGGTTGCTTCTGCAAAAAGCCTGGCCCCGACATCATCAAATTCAATGCTAACAAAAGGATATGGGCTATGTTCAGGAGCCCGCTCTGCTCTAGCATTATCCAAATTAGCCCCGGTAACAATTATCTCACCATCGGGCCCGATAAACTGCAGCAGAGCCGTTCGTCCAATAATATCTCGAGCCTGTTCCACATCTTCAAGATCGGGCAGCTCAATACGGATGCGATCATCGCCCTGGGCGGCTATTACCGGTTCAGCCACACCCAGCTCATCAACCCGGTTGCGAATAATTTCAATTGCTCTTTCCACAGCATCTTCGTCAACATCGTCTTCTCCGGTTTCAACCGTTTCCATAAGGACGTAAAGACCTCCGGCAATATCAAGGCCTCTTTTTATCCCTTCTTCCCTGTCAAAAGCAGCTTGAAAAGCATAATAGCCTGAAATAATTATAAGCAGGCACAATAGCAGCAGGGCCAGGACCCGGCCCGGCTTAACAGGTGATTTCATTCTTATCCCACACTCCAATCTTCATTAAGACTGACTCAAGTACTGCCAAACTGTTTCCTTTAAAAGCTTTTCATCATTGACCGGTTCAATAACAGTCTGCCCGATTCCGGTAGGCAGCACAAAAATCAGGTCATCTTGACGACGTTTTTTATCTTGCCTTAGTTTATCTATTACCTTCTCTGCGGTCAAGTCCATTGGTGCTTTTTTAAAGTTCATTTTTTTAAGCAAAGCAGTAATTCTTTCGGCTTCAGCTTTCTGAATCAGCCCTTTTTGCAACGCCAGATTTACAACAGCAGCCATACCAACCAGCACCGCCTCCCCATGCAGGTAATAACTGTAATTTGTTGCTGCTTCTAGTGCATGGCCGATAGTATGACCAAAGTTGAGAACACGGCGATAGTCATTTTCATATTCATCAGCCTGGACAACCCGGGCCTTGGCCCGAACAGATTCCGCTATCGCTTTTTCCAGGCTACTGTTGTCACCACTAAGCAGTTTATCCATATTATTCTCCAACCAGTAAAAAAAATCTCCATTTCCAATAACGCCATATTTTATTACCTCGGCCAGCCCTGCATATAACTCCCGGCGGGGTAAAGTTTCAAGCACGACCGGGTCAATCACCACCAGGCAAGGAGGATAAATAGAACCAATTAAATTTTTTCCACGGGGATGATTAACCGCAACTTTCCCGCCTACACTGCTGTCAACCTGGGCTAATAAACTGGTGGGAATCATGATCAGGGGAATACCTCGCAGGTATGTTGAAGCAACAAAACCACTCAGATCGCCGACAACTCCGCCGCCTAAAGCGATAACCGGTGAGTTTCGATCAAGCCCGGCATCAACGGCTGCATCATAGAGCCTTGAGGCGTTATCCAAGTTTTTTACCTGTTCCCCCGGTTGAACCTGGATACTGTTAACCTGCCATTTTTCTGATTCCAGGGCTTTTATGACCTGCCTACCGTATAAAGAAAAAACATTGCTGTCACTAACCAGGAGGGCATTTCCTGCAGGCAAGAGCAAACGGGCTGCCCTGCCAATATTCGCCAAAGAGCCCTTTTCAATAATTGCCCTGTATGTAAACCCTGAAGATTTAACTTTAATTTCCTGACCTGTCATAAAATCTCCTTCTACGGCTGCAAGCGTAGTTTCTCTCAGAAGACTGATTAGTTACTTTAATTTAGCATTAACTCTCAACATGTAAACGTTTTCTAACCCGGTCCATGTAAAAATCGTATGACGCTTCAACCTCTTCCATATAATCCCCTGCAAACTTTTCTCGAAAAGCAAGGGCCAGTTCCCAGGCAGCAGCCGCCTCCGCAACAACCGCGGCTGCCGGAACAGCACAGATATCTGATCTTTCCGTGGCCCCCTTAACTTCTTCCCCGCTAACCCAGTCAATACTGGGGAGGGGTTGTGACATGGTTGGGATTGGTTTCATTGCCGCCCGTAAAACCAGGGGCTGACCATTACTAATACCGCCCTCCAGGCCACCTGCCCGGTTTGAATTACGGATAATACCAGTTCCGGGTGCCTTTTTGATTGGATCATGAACCTTCGAGCCCGGTTCTGCCGCACTTTGGAAACCCAGACCAACCTCTATCCCTTTAATACCTTGAATACTCATTAATGCCCCTGCCAGGCGACCGTCCAAACGGCGATCCCAATGGACATGACTGCCCAGCCCGGAAGGCAAACCGATAATAACCAGTTCAAACACACCACCAAGGGTATCTCCATTTTCCCGGGACTCTTCAATTGCACTGATCATATCTTTTTCTGCTTCATCATCGGCACAGCGCAGGGGCGATGCTTCTATTTTATTTGCCAGGGCCGGAATATCGGAACTGTTGGTTTTACCTTTAATTAAACCAATCCGGACAACATGGCTGAAGATCTTAACGTTAAATTTCTCCAGCAAGATCCGACCCACGCTGCCTACTGCCACCCGGATTGCCGTTTCACGGGCGCTGGAGCGTTCTAAAACTAATCGCAAATCCTCGTGATCGTATTTCAATCCACCGGCCAGGTCGGCATGTCCGGGACGTGGGCAGGTAAGATGCACTAAATCTTCCGGGGCAGTTCCTTCAGAAGCCATCAAGCTTTCCCAGTTTTTCCAGTCCCGGTTAGTAATCTGCAGGGTAAGCGGGCTTCCAATAGTCTTATTAAAGCGCAGGCCTGATAATATCTTTATGCTGTCTTTTTCAATCGCCATCCTGCCACCACGACCATATCCCTTCTGCCGCCGTTCAAGATGTTTGTTTATATCTGTTGATTTGATAAGCAAGCCGGCAGGCAATCCCTCTATGATTGCTGTAAGGCAAGGACCATGCGATTCACCGCCTGAAAGATAGCGCATTTAGAAAACTCCCCTCTCTGCCAGAGTAAAATATTCTTATCTTCTCCGTGGGCCTTCGCTTCGCTACGATGACAATTGAATCCTTCCCACAGGCGAAGGTTATCAATTTACTTCTTAATGAACTATTAATTACCCTGAATATCTTTAGTCTATGCTACTATTATGATGTGAGCTATCCTTCAAAAAACTGGGCTGTTGCTTCTCGTTAACCTTTAAAAATACTACACTGCCCCTTCCAGCTTGAGCAGCATTTCTTTCCAACCAGCCGGGCCGCTGAAACCGCCAATTCTTCCATCACTGCCGATAACCCGGTGACAGGGAACAATGATCGGATGACGATTTGCAGCCAGGGCCTGTCCGGCGGCCCGCCAGGCCAGGGGAGAGCCTGCCCGTTCGGCCGCTTCCCGGTAAGAACAGACCTGTCCATAAGGGATTTTACTAACCTCATTTAGCAGGACCGCAGTAAACCGACCATATCCACTGTGATCGAGGGCATATCCTGACCAATCAACTGCTTCACCTTCAAAATAGCGCTTTAGATCATCCCCCAGTTTCAACCAGGGTAGTTTTGCCGGCTCAGCTTTTACTTCCAACTTTTTACCGGGGAACAATATTTCATAAAGACCGTTTTTATTAAATATAATAATAAATTTGCCTTCCGAAGTGGTGGTAAAATCAAAAAATAATTTTGCCCCGCTCATTTTTGCTCCTGTTTCCTTTCTTAAAAAATATTAAGGGACAAACCAATAATTGATTATTAAAAAATATGTCATATGAGATAACTACTTTTAACCCTGCCTTCAAATACAGTAAGCTCTCTGTACCCAGCAGCTTTTAATAGTGCAATTGCTTCATGGAAAAAGCGGCCGACCTGGTCTGGTCGATGAGCATCAGAACCAAGAGTTACGGGTATACCGGCAGCACACGCCAGTTCGAGCAGACGCCGGTCAGGATAAAAGTCGCCTACCGGCGCATCTTTTCCGGCTGTATTCAGTTCAAAACAAGCTCCGGTTTCTTTCAGGATCTGGACTATATTCTGCCAGTAATCTTCAAGACCGTTTTCAGGCCGGTAGCCAAACTTTTTTACAACATCAATATGTCCTACTATGTCAAAAAGATTGCTTCGGCAAAGTCTACCCAGCAGGTCTAAATACAGACTGTATATTTCATCGATATCGCGATCTTTATAAGTATCAGCATAAACAGGGTGCGTAAAATCCCAGTCGCCCAAAAAATGAATAGAACCGATAACGTAATCAAAACTATATTTTTCCAGTAATGCCTTTACTTTGTCTTCCGTTCCCGGTATGTAGTCAACTTCAATACCCAGCTTAATTTTCACATCAGCAGAAGTTTTTTTCAAGGCTGCTACATCACTTATATATTGATCTAATTCTTCCGGTTTCATCGTCACCTGGTTGCGGGGTGTATAACCAAGCAGACCTAAGGGAAAATGATCGGAAAACCCTATCTCTGATAATGCCATGTTTTTTGCTTCAGCCAGGTATTCCTGAAGAGTTCCTGATGCATGACAGCAGCGAGGTGTATGCAGGTGATAATCAATCATCAAAAAGCTCCTGGTTATTAAAACCGGCAAGAGAGTTATAGAAGCAGGAATAACGTCCAGTGTGACAGGCAATTCCGGGACCAAGAGGCACTACCTTTACCAGTAATGTATCAGCATCACAGTCGGCATAGATGGCCTTGAGATCAAAAAAGTTGCCAGAAGTTTCACCTTTCACCCAGTACTCCTGGCGGCTGCGGCTCCAAAAACAAACTTTGCCTTCTTTAAGGGTCCTTTTAACTGCTTCTTCATTCATATAGCCTACCATTAGAACAGCATCAGTGCGGACATCCTGGATTACTGCAGGAAGCAGGCCATTCTGGTCATACTTCAGCTGATTTGTTTTGAGAGGCTGGAGTTTTTCGTTCTTTTTTGTGTCTCCCATTTTTTCCTCCTGTCGTTTATTGAAAAACTGCCATGGCGTCAGGCAGAGTTAACTGATTTGAATAAAGGGCT
Organism: Bacillota bacterium; assembly: GCA_051748445.1. Taxonomy (GTDB): domain Bacteria; phylum Bacillota; class Dethiobacteria; order DTU022; family DTU022; genus T3SED10-7. Next base: position 19,969 of record JBNJHL010000003.1, on the reverse strand, counting down.
TTGCCAATAATTACACCTTTAACTCTTTCAGCATATGGTTTTAAAGATTTCAGGTCTTCTATAGAAGAGATTCCACCTGATACTATCAGCTGCAGGGAGGTTTTTTCCAGTAATGCTTCCAGTCCTTTTAAATCCGGCCCCAGCATGGTTCCGTCCTTCTGGATATCGGTATAAATTACTTCCTTTACACCCCACTGCTCAATACGAACGGCCAGGTCAACTGCCGATATAGTTGAAACTTCAGTCCAGCCTTTTACAGCCGCAATCCCGTCCCGAGCATCAATACCTACCAGGATCCTGTCGTTGAAATCTTCGATCAGTTCACAGGCAAGATCGGGATGCTCAATGGCAATGGTCCCTAAAATAACCCTGGAAACTCCTGCTGATATAGCTTTTTCAACCGCTTCCCTGGAGCGAATCCCTCCACCAAGCTGCAGCGGTATATGGACCTGCTCACCAATACTGCAGATAACCTGGGCATTTTTTGAGTGCCCGGTAAAGGCCCCATCAAGATCTACCAGGTGCAGCATTTTAGCGCCGAGCTCCTCCCATTGCCGGGCAATATCAACAGGATTGTTGCCGTAAACTGTTTCCCGTTCTAGATCCCCTTGATAGAGGCGGACACAGCGGCCCCGGTGCAAATCAATTGCAGGTATAACCAGCAATTCCTTCACCTCACTCCAGATTGCCTTTAGTTGAAAGCACTTCATCAAAGTTTTCAATTCTTGATGAAGCTTCATTCAGGGATTTGCCAGCTGCTTTGAAAGAGGCTTCAATTATATGATGCTTGTTTAAACCATGATTCATCATTAAATGGAGATTTAAGCGACCTTCATTGACAAATGCCTGCCAGAACTCTCTAAAAAGTTCAGTATCCATTGTCCCAACCAGGCCTGCCGGCAAGGAAAAATCGTAGTACAGGTAGGGACGGCCAGACAGGTCTGCAGCTGCTGTAATCAACGCTTCATCCATCGGAACTATACTAAAACCATATCGCTTGATGCCCTTTTTATTTCCTATAGCTTCGTGCCAGGCACGACCAAGACAAATGCCAACGTCCTCCACCAGGTGATGTCCGTCTACCTCTAAATCGCCTTTAGCCTCCAGGTTAAGATCAAAAAAACCGTGTCGACACAAGAGATCAAGCATGTGATCAAAAAAAGGCAGCCCTGTTTTAAGTACAGCTTTACCACGGCCGTCCAGTTTTATCTCAAGCGATATTTCAGTTTCCGCAGTGATACGATTAACTTTTGCTTTTCTGGTCATCATCTTGCCTCCTTAGCAATACAGCTCTTGCATGAGCTTCAAGGCCTTCGGCTCTGGCCAGTGCAGCAATTTGATCTGCAGATTGCTGCAGGGCAGATGCCGAGTAACTGATAACATGGGTTTTCTTTAAAAAGTCGGTCACTCCAAGCGCAGAAGCATAACGGGCTGCTGCGCCGGTGGGCAAGACGTGATTTGACCCTGCCCAGTAATCACCAACAGGTTCAGGTGTATATTGACCAACAAATATTGCCCCGGCATTTTTAATATGATCAAGGTACTGCCAGGCATCGTTAAGGTGCAGCTCAAGGTGCTCCGGGGAAAGCTCATTTACAACCGGCCAGGCATATTCAAGTTCCGGTACCATAATTATAGCCCCCTTCTCTGTCAGGGCCGCAAGGGCAACTTCTTTTCGAGGCAGTGTTTCAAGTTGTTCTTCAAGTTTTTCAATAACTGTTTTGGCTAACATTTCGGAAGGTGTAACCAGGATTGAACGGGAAAGCGGATCGTGTTCGGCCTGCGACAACAGGTCAGCAGCAATATAAACCGGATTGGCTTCTTTCTCTGCTACTATGACAATTTCACTGGGTCCGGCCAGCATATCAATTCCAACCTGGCCGTAAACTTCTCTCTTAGCAAGCGTTACAAAGATATTACCGGGACCTACAATTTTTTGCACTGCCGGAATTGTCTCAGTCCCGTAAGCCATCGCTGCAACTGCCTGTGCGCCTCCCACTTTATAAACTGCGGTTGCTCCGGCTTCACGGGCAGCTGCAAGGGTTAAGCTGTTTACCTTGCCACTGCTATCCGGAGGGGTGCAAAGATAAACCTCAGGAACTCCAGCCACACGGGCCGGGATTACAGTCATCAAGACTGAAGACGGGTAAGCGGCTGTGCCACCAGGAATATATGCCCCTGCCTTTTGCAGCGGAATAGCGCGCTGTCCTACTATCCAGCCCGAACCACTATCCCACCAGTTATTATCAAGCTGGCGGCGGTGAAACCGCACTATATTTGTTTTGGCTTCCCTGATTGCTTCCAACAGATAAGGCTCAACGTTATTATGCGCCTTTTCCAGCTCTTCCTTACTAACTTTTAGCTGCCTAAGCCTGACCTGATCAAATTTTTCCGTATAATTGAAAAGGGCGGTATCACCATTTTGCCTAACAGTATTTATAATTTCCAGCACTTTAGAGCGTTCAGCAGAATAGGCATCCAGGGAAGCAGCGGGATAATCTTTCTGGTATTGTTCAAAGGAACAAATAGGCAAAGGCATTGGACATCTCCTAATCTGCCGCACAGTACCCCGGCGAGCGGGGGCAATTGGAAAGAACAACCATATGTTAGCATAAGAAGCGCTAAGCGTCAATTAAAGGGTTTTTAAACAATCAGTGAACGCATGGCCGGCATAAAACCCGGAAAGGAGATACTGATTACACCTGCATTATGCACGACAGTCTCCCCGCTGGCAGCCAGCCCGGCAACTGCCAGAGCCATGGCAATGCGATGGTCTCCGCAGCTGTCTACCTCTGCACCTCTAAGCCGGGCACCGCCTTTAATAATCATACCGTCGTCTTTTTCGGTTATGTTAACTCCGAGTTTTTGTAATTGTGAACTTAGTTCAGAGATACGATCCGATTCCTTAACTCTCAGCTCTGATGCCTCACTAATATCAGTTTCTCCTTCAGCTAAAGCGGCAGCTACGGCTAAAACCGGTATTTCATCAATCAGGCGGGGAACCAGGCTGCCACCAATACTAATCCCGTTAAGCTTATTTCCACCTCTAACCCGGATATCGGCAACCGGTTCTAAGCTCCAGGTTCTTTTATTAATTAATTCAATCTCCGCTCCCATCGATGCAAGCACTTCGATAACACCGCTGCGGGTAGGATTAATACCCACGTCCTTTAAAAGCAAATCACTCTCCGGAACTATTGCAGCAGCCACCATGAAAAAAGCTGCGGCGGAAATATCTCCCGGCACTTTCACCTGGCAGCCTTTTAATTGCTGTTGTCCTTCAATGCTGACCTTGCAGCCTCTGCTTTCAATTGCAGCATCGAATGACTTCAACATTAATTCACTGTGGTTACGGCTCGGGTAAGGTTCTTCTACAGTTGTTAAACCATCAGCATAGAGCCCTGCGAATAGAACGGCCGATTTAACCTGGGCGCTGGCTTTTGGTGAATGATAATAAACGGCTTTCAGATCTCCACCCTGTACGGTTAGCGGCAGAGAATCACCATCTCGCTCTCCTTCAATTACAGCTCCCATGGAACGAAGCGGTTCAACTACTCTTTTCATCGGACGCCTCTGCAGTGATTGATCACCAGTCAGGGTTGCACTAAAAGATTGCCCGGATAAAATACCCATTAACAGGCGGGTTGTTGTCCCTGAATTACCGGTATTTAAAGTTTCCGCCGGCTCTTTAAAAACCATGTTCCTGCCTTCAATTACAAGCTTACTGCCCCGGGCGTTAATTTTTGTACCCAACTTCTGCAGGCAGCGCATTGTGGAAAGGCAATCTTCGGCATCAAGATAACCGGTGATTTCTGTTACTCCACCGGCCATCGCTCCAATCATCAGGGCACGATGTGTAATTGACTTGTCGCCGGAAACAGCAATTTCACCGCAAAACTTTTCCGGGGGATTAGTTATTATGATCATCAGATTATCTCCTGTTTAGATATTATTGCTGTAACTACCCATTCTGCTAAGGAAAATTTCGTTCGCTGATCTTTTAAGCTGTGACTGCAGCGGCTTAGCTTCAACTTTAAGACCGGTTTACTTTTTTATACCGTTATAGAAAGCCTGCGCTTTATGCCCGCATCAGTTTTGATTAGCTAGACTGGCAGTACTAAACGATGCAGGCTGTTCAGTCCCGCATTACCTTTAAATTCAAGCAGGCGGATTTCTGATTTGATAATCTATGTTATAATAATAAACAGTTTGAGCGACAGACGCAAGCCTGACTAATTCTTGCTCAATAACAGGAAGTGGTACTACTTATGGAAACACATGCCCTGATCGGACACAGTGGAACAGGAAAAAGTCATCAGGCGCCAATCACTGCCAGGCAGTACGGCATAGATTATATTATTGACGATGGGCTTTTTATTAAAGGCAATCTTAACCTGGCCGGGCGTTCGGCCAAAAGAGAAAATACTCGCTACGGTGCCATAAAAAGAGCACTTTTTAAAGATCCGGAACATGCTGCACAGGTCAAGGAAAAAATAAAAGAAATCAAACCGGAAAAAGTATTAATAATTGGCACCTCCAGGCGAATGACTGAAGTAATTGCAGACAATCTGGATTTACCGGCCCCCACATATTTCTTTACAATTGAAGAAGTATCCAATCCAGAAGCCATAAAGACGGCCTTGACCATTCGAGCCAAGGAAAACCGTCACGTTATACCTCTGCCCACTTTTGCTATCAAAAAAGAATTTCCCGGCTATATCATGGACCCGCTGCGCTCATTTTTCAGTTTTCCAACATCCAAGCCAGAGGGTGTCCCTGTAGAGCGTTCCGTGGTTCGACCCGTTTTCAGCACGCTCGGCAGCTTTTATATAGCCGAACATGTTATAACTGACCTGGCTAATCACCTGGTCCGTGAAGTTCCGGGCATCCACAAAGTAATCCAAACTGATCTTAAAAACAGCAAGACTAAAGTAGTATTAAACATAGATTTAACCATAGATCTTTCTTCTATCAGGGGTATGAGAATAGATGCCATGCTGAGGGAAGTGCAGCATATTATTAAAGAACAAATTGAATACCAGACCGGGTTTTATCTTGATGAAGTTAACGTCTATGCCAGAAAGCTCTATGTTGATAAAGGTCTGAAAAAAGATAAGGAAGCTCTCAAAAAAAAGGTAGCTTCAGCAGATCAGTGCTGATTAGCCGGGGTTTTATTCTTTAAGCTTATTTGTAATTGATGCGCCATCCGTGACTGTAAATATTTAACCGCTTACCCCTGACAAAACCGACCAGTGTAATATTGAGGTTATCAGCCAGTTCTATGCAAAGTGAAGTGGGCGCCGCCCTGGAGATTATAAGCTGCACCTGCAGTTTTGCTACTTTTAATAAGATTTCAGAGCTTAAGCGGCCGCTGGTAACTATGATTTTATCATCTGTATTGACTCCCTCTAAAAAACATTCACCGACTATTTTATCAATGGCATTATGTCGTCCGATATCCTCATAAAAATAAAGAATCTTTTCATCGTCTGCCAGCGCAGCACTGTGGACTCCCCCGGTTTCTTTAAAAAGCTGGGCTTTTTGCTGAAGGTTTTCCATTAATTGCAAAACCCGTTCCGCCCGTACTTCCATTTTACCCGATAAAGGCTTACTGCGCAGAGAGTCAAGAACATTAAAAAAAACTGTTCCCTTACCACAGCCTGATGTCACTGTCCTTTTTCCATAAAGTTTTTCAGCCAGCCCCGACTTTTCTTTTAATTCAACTTCTACCAGTCCTTCTTCGTCTTCTACCCTTATTGATTCAAGCTGATCCGCAGCAGTCAGGATCCCCTCTGAACGCAGGAAGCCAAGCGCAAGGCGGTCAATTTTTTCCGGTGTGCATAATAAAGTTACCAGCTCACTGCCGTTAACATAGATGGTTATCGGCGTTTCAACTGTTACGCGGTCCTCAAGCTCTTCAACCAGGTATTCTTCACCGCTACGAACCCTGGTAATCTTGTGCATAATATATTTATCCCGGCTCACCTTAAACCTCCAAACCATTCCGGCTGATCAAATCCCTGTACCAATAAGCACTTCTCTTCGGTATACGCTGCAGGCTTGGAAAATCAACATAAATCAAGCCAAATCTCTTGCTGTAACCAAAACTCCATTCAAAATTATCCAGTAGTGACCAGGCGTAATAGCCCTCCAACGGCACTCCATCCTGCAGGGCATTCCAGGCTTCCGTAATATAAGATTGCAGGTAGGAAATCCGCTTCAAATCACGGACCTCCCCGGCATTATTAACTTCATCAGCAAAAGCAGCTCCATTTTCAGTAATATAAAGTTTCGGCGGCTGATAGTCATTGTGCAGACGGATAAGCAGCTCATAAATCCCCTGCGGGTAAACCTCCCAGCCCATTTCGGTATATTCCGCATCAGGCGGGTTTTCCGGGCTGCCCATAAAATCATCTTCAGAACTGCCGGCCCGAATGATGGTTCTGGTGTAATTGTTGACACCAAGAAAATCAAGGGGGGCTGATATGATAGCATCATCTTCTTCTGTAATAACAGGCATTTCAAAGGAGCGGGAAAAAATTTCTACCATATCCCGGGGATAAACCCCTTTAAAAATAGGGTCCAGGAACCAGCGGTTCATAAAGCCATCAGTACGCCGGGCCTGATTCTTATCAGCATCACTGTCGGAAGCCGGATGCACAGGAGCCAGATTCAGGGCTATCCCGATCTGCTCGTTCTCACGACCAATGCTACGAAAAGAATGAACAGCAAAACCGTGCGCAAGCAGCAGGTTGTGTGAAACCTGCAGCGCTTCACTAAAATCATTTTCTCCCGGGGCATGAACCCCAAGGGCATGGCCGAGAAAAGCAGAAACCCAGGGCTCATTGAGAGTTATCCAGAGATCTACCGGCAGATCAAGATTTTCAAAAATAAAAGCGGCATACTGCTCAAAATAGCGTGCCGTATCCCGGTTGGCCCAGCCGCCTTTCTCCTGTAAAGCCTGGGGCAAATCCCAGTGATACAGGGTTACAGCCGGTTTAATACCATGCTGGTTCAGCCGATCAACCAGCCGGCGGTAAAAATCCATGCCTTTCCGGTTGGGCTTTCCGCCACCCTCCGGGAAAACTCGCGGCCAAGAAATGGAAAAACGGTAGGACTGCAAACCGAAATCTGCCATTAAACAGACATCATCATGATAAAGATGGTAATGGTCGCAGGCCCGGTCGCCATTTTCTCCATTCCAAATATTACCAGGAGTATGAGTAAAACGATCCCAGATAGATTCCCCTTTACCATCAGCATCAGGGGCTCCTTCAATCTGGTAGGACGAAGTTGCCGCTCCCCAGGTAAAATGATCGGGAAAAGTTAACTGCGTCAACCCTGATCGCCCCGGTTAGTTTTAACAAAATTGCTGATTACTGAACGTTTACTCATATTAACACTCTGACACTGGCAGGCGTGATGATAAAGGGCTCCCGTTACAGGCAGTTTTTTCTTATGTTCAGGAGCGGCTTCATCTTTCACTGCTGAAAACAGCCCGAGACCACGACCAAACCGTCCTTCATACAGGTAAAGAGTACCGGGGTGATTACCTGAAGGACAGGGCCATTGCAAGCTGCCATCTTCAATAAGCCGTTCATAGGAAATACCGGCATACTGCGGAGTAAGCGCCGACATTTCAGCAAAAACTTCTCCGGGATCATTGTAGTCCCATTCCAGACCAAGCCAGCCGGCCAATTCGGCAATTATCGCCCAGCCAGGATATGCATTACCGGGAACTGTAACAGCAGGATAGCTCAACTGAACTCTTCTTTCTGTATTGGTATATGTGCCCTGCTGTTCGGCAAAAGCTGCGGCAGGCAGGACCACGTCAGCAAGTGAAGCAGTTTCGGTCATAAAAATGTCCTGAACAACCAGGAAATCGAGGTTTTTCAAAATAGCTGCTGCATCCGAATCATCGCCACCAAGGCAGGAAACCGGATTTTCATCCAGGATCAGCATGGCTTTGATTTGGTCCTTTTTATTTCCCTCAAAAACATCTGCCGCCGAGATGCCGGGTTGTTGACCAATTTCAATTCCCCAGGCCCGGTTAAATTTCTCTCTTACTGCCTTTTCCTTCAAATGTTGATACCCGGTCAGAACTGCAGGTAATGCGCCCATGTCAGAAACCCCCTGCAGATTGTTTTCGCCATAAGGCAGGTATAATCCGGCTGACTCTTTCCCAAGATTGCCTGTAAGCAGGGCCAGGTTTGCCAGGGCCAGAACAAGCTTTTCATGACCGGCGGCATGTTCCATCCCGACGGTGGAAACTATTGCAGCTTTTTCTGCTGCCGCAAAAGCCCTGGCTGCCTTTCGTATCTCACCTTCACTTAACCCTGTCTTCTCAGCAACTGCCTGAGGAGTATATTCTGCCAGCGATTGTTTAAACTGAACAAAGCCTTCTGTTCGCTTGTCTATAAATGCCTGATCCTGCAAACTTTCCTCAAGAATAACTTTAGCCATGGCATTAACCAGGGTTATCTCACTGCCTGCTTTTAAATGCAGGTAATGCTCGGCAAGATCGGTTAAGCCGATTAATTCAGGATCGGCAACAATCAGATCGGCCCCCTTACGAACCGCTTCCCTGATCCGATAGCCGATTATGGGGTGGCTTTCGACAGGATCGGCGGCTATAACAAACACCGCATCGGTGGAGGCCAGTTCTTCTATACTGTTGGTCAAAGCAGCGCTGCCGAAAGCTACCATCATGCCATCAATAGCGGGAGCATGACAATGCCTTGTATAGCTGTCTACATTGTTACTTCCCAGCGAGCGGATCAGCTTCTGGAAAAGGTAACTTTCTTCATTGGTGGATTTAGGGGAACACAGTCCCATCAGGGCTTCGCTACCATAGCGGTCAATTATTTCTTCTATTTGATTGGTAATATAACCAAGAGCCTCGCCCCAGCTAACTTCGACAAAAACACCGTTTGATTTAATAAGAGGGCTGGTCAGGCGATCACCACTTTTCAAGTAATCCCAACCAAACTTACCCTTGACACAAAGATGTCCGCGGTTAACCGGGCTGTTTTCCACCGATGTAACCTCGATCACTTCGTTATCTTTTACATGAAGGTTGATATTGCAGCCTATACTGCAATAAGGACAGATTGTCTCAATTTTATCAACTTCCCAGGGGCGTCCCCTGCCCAGCATGTATTTTGGAGTAAGAGCTCCAACGGGGCAACTGTCGATGCATAAACCACAGAAAACACAAGTGGAATCTTCGATCCTGTCCTCGTAAGCCGGACCTACATTAGAAACAAATCCACGTTTGGTAAAGTCAATAGCTCCGGCACCGACAACGTCCTGACACTTCCCAACACATACACCGCATAAAATGCACTTATTCATATCACGGATAAAAAAGGCATTTGTATCATCATAGGGCAGTTCTTTTACTTCTCCCCCAAAATCACTGTCGGAAACACCATAACGGTAACAATAGTCCTGCAGCTTACATTCACCGGTCTTTTGACAGGTAATACAGTCGAGAGGGTGGTTTGCTACCATCAAGGTTAAAACAGTCTTGCGGGCGCTGACAACCCTTTCAGATTCGGTGTGAACAACCATTCCCGGGGCAACCGGAGCCACACAGGAAGCAACTAGGGTCCGGGCTTTTTCCACTTCAACCAAACAAATCCGGCAGGCTCCATTCGGGGACAGTTCCGCATCGTAGCAAAAAGTAGGTATGTCAATCCCCAGTTGCCGTGCTGCTTCAAGAATAGTTGTTCCCGGTGCTACTTCAATCTCTGTTCCATTAATAGTCAAATTAATTGCTGACATCTGCTTCCCTCCCAACACGGGTAATCAGGATACAGTCCTGGGGACATTTATCTATACAGCTGCCACAACGGGTACAGTTTTCCTGAATGATTTCATGCGGTTTTTTCTTTTCGCCTACTATGGCATCGACCGGGCAGGCCCTCGCACAGGCAGTACAGCCGGTACATTTTTCCTGATCAATCCAGTAATTAAACAGTTCCTTGCATATTCCGGCCCGGCAGTAATGTTCATTGATATGCTCCTCATACTCGTTTTTGAAATAACGAATGGTACTTAAAACCGGATTGGGACAAGTCTGTCCAAGGCCGCAAAGCGAACTGTCTTTGATACTGGAAGCCAGGCTGTCCAGGGTATCCAGGTCGCTGGGTGTTCCCTGCCCTTCACAAATCCGGTTTAATATCTCCAGCATCCGCTTGGTCCCTTCTCGACAGGGAGTGCATTTTCCGCAGGATTCTTTCTGGGTAAAACTTAAAAAGTAACGGGCCAAATCAACCATGCAGGTTCTTTCGTCCATCACTACCAGCCCGCCTGAACCCATAATAGCGCCTGCTTTGTTTAATGAATCATAATCAATTGGCAAATCAATTTGTTCGGCAGGAATACATCCGCCCGAAGGGCCACCAGCCTGGACCGCCTTAAAATCTCGGCCACCTTTTATGCCTCCTCCGACATCGTAAATTATTTCCCGGATAGTTATACCCATTGGCACTTCACATAAGCCCGTGTTACGGATTTTCCCGGCCAGGGCAAAAACCTTGGTTCCTTTACTGCCTTCCGTTCCTATTTTAGCAAATTCGGCAGCGCCCCCTTCTTTCAAAATCAGTGGGATATTGGCCAGGGTCTCCACGTTATTTATGGTTGTTGGCTTGCCAAAAAGACCTGATTGGGCCGGAAACGGAGGCCGAGGACGGGGCATTCCTCTTTTTCCTTCAATGGAAGCCAGGAGTGCAGTCTCTTCACCACAGACAAAAGCACCGGCCCCTTCTTTAATGTGCAATTTAAAATTGTAGCCAAACCCAAGTATATTATTACCAAGCAGGCCGTATTCTTCAGCCTGTTCAATCGCTATCTTCAATCTTTTAATAGCCAGAGGATATTCCGCACGACAATAAATATAACCCTCGCTGGCGCCAACAGCATGTCCACAGATCAGCATGCCTTCCAGGATAGCATGAGGATCGCCTTCCAGGATACTGCGGTCCATGAAGGCCCCGGGGTCACCTTCGTCTGCGTTACAGACAACATATTTTTTATCTCCTGAAGCTTTGTTGGTAAATTCCCACTTTAGGCCGGTAGAAAACCCGGCTCCACCGCGACCGCGCAAACCAGCCTGTTTGACCTCTTCGCATACTGCAGAAGGATCGAGAGTCAAAGCCCGTGTAAGTGCGCGATAACCACCGCGCATAATATATTGGTCAATGCTTTCGGGATCAACGATGCCGCTGTTTCTTAAAACATTAAATCTTTGTTTGGCATAGAAAGGAATAGTATCATAGAAGCGGGCAGGGACATCCACATCAGGCCCTTTATAGAGTAAACGCTCGACAATTTCACCACCTACCAGGTGTTTTTCCACCAGTTCAGCCATATCTTTAGGCTTGAGACGGCAGTAAAATACTTCATCTGGATAAACCACGATAATCGGGCCAACTTCACAAAAACCAGGACAACCACCCATAACCAGGCGGTATTTATCTCTAATCCCGTGCTTCTCAAGTTCTTCTACCAGGGCTTCTTCCACGGCATTTGAACCCGATGAAAGACAACCGGTAGCTCCACAGATCATGAGGTGTTTTTCATACAAATCAGCGTACCTCCCTCTAAACAAAGCAATTATTTAACAAATTGTGAAATCTTCATTGAGGGCAACCCTGTCAATCATAGCTTTTCTTTTCTCAGCACAGGTTTTATTTTCATGACAGATTGGCCCTTCTAAACAGCACTTAACGAAATCTTTGCAGGGGTTTTCTTTACTGTGTGTGCATTTTTCACAACAATGGTCAATAAAATTTTCCATCCGGCAACCTCCTGGTATTTACTCGTAACTATCAAGAATAGATTTAATTTTATCAGGCGTAAGCCGTCCGTGAGGCTCATTATTAATCATGATAACCGGGGCAAGAGCGCAAGCCCCGATACAGGCAACTTCTTCCAGGGTATAGCGTAAATCATCTGTGGTTTCTCCGCTTTCTATGCTTAGTTCTTCTTCAATCCGTTCAGCAATTTTCGGGCTGCCCTGGATATGGCAGGCAGTGCCCTGGCAGACCCTGATAATATTGCGGCCACGTGGCTTCATTTTAAACTGGGCATAAAATGTTGCCACTCCATAAAGCCTGCTTAAGGGTATTCTCATCCTTTTTGACACCTGCTCGGCTGCAGGCCGGGGCAGGTAACCAAAATACTCCTGGACTTTCTGCAAAGCCGGAATCAACATCTCTTTTTTACCAACGTAAGGCTCAATTAGTTTATCTACTTTACTGAGATCTATTTCCTCGGTTACTGTTTCTTCATTTTCAATTAATAAGCTCATACTGAAGCCCTCCCGTTTTAGAAGTCAGAAGTCAGATAGCCAGGGAACCAGAAGAACAAAAGCAAACCATGGCAAAGATCATATTACTTTATTTGCTCGTCTAAAGACATTCCGGCACCAGTTTTCTGACTACCAAACTTATTGATTATATCTTACATTATTATTATCTTTTTTTTCTTTCAATCCTGCTTATAAAGTAAAAAGATCATATATCCTGAAACTGTAAAAAGAAAACTGAAACAACCATAAAGTAGAATCATGTCAATGTCGATAATCAAACAATTCTCAGCGGTGTAAAACCTAACCCATCAGCAGCAACAAACCGGTATTCTACCCCATTCCGTACACCCTGGAATATATAATCCCTTCCGCTATCGTGTATATGACCAAAAACACAAATGTTAACTGAATAATTTTCCAAAAGTTCGGTAAAAGCACTGGGCTGGTTCTTACGGTTGAAAGGTGGAAAATGAAGAGCAGCAATAATGTTTTCCGAGGGTTTGGAGGAAGCGCTGTTCAGAGATAATTCCAGGCGCTGAACCTCCCGCAGGTAAAGTTTTTGATCCTGTTCATTATCAAAACCTTCCTCACCGGGGCAAATCCAACCCCTGGTTCCACAAACAATACAATCATCCCATAAAAAATGATCATTTTGCAGGGCATAGATACCCCGCGGCAGAACTGCCCGAACTTTGCCAATCGAATTCCACCAGTAATCATGATTACCTTTTATTAAAAGTTTTGTGCCGGGCTGTTCAGCCAACCACAAGAGATCTTCCGCAGCATCAGAAAGATGCATGGCCCAGGAAATATCACCGGCAACTATAACAAGGTCATCTTTACCAACTGTTTCCTGCCAATTATTACTAATTTTTTCAATATGGGATTCCCATTCAGAGCCGAATATATTCATCGGTTTATCCTGTCCATGGGAAAGGTGAATATCACCAATAGCAAATATTGCCATAGCTTTCTCCTAAAAAGTATTAGATCATCACATCTGCCTTTATAATATTACTAAATCAACAACTAAAATGCAAAAGGTGCTTTTTTCTGCTTATTAAAACGTTTTAAGCCTAAAATTATGCTTTGTAAAAATTTTTATAAAATGATATAATGTCGTCAAAGTTTAATTTATACAAATTAAGGAGGATGTTTACACTGTGGAAAATAAAGCACCCAGGAGGCCACGCCGTTATTTGCGCAGCAGGATTACCCGCAAGCTTATTTTAGATACTGCGCTGGATGTTTTTTTGAATGAAGGTTACGCAAAAACTACAATTGCAAAAATAAGCCAGCAGGCAAAAGTTGGATACGGCACTGTTTACAGTCATTTTAAAGGCAAAGACGATATCCTAAACAAAGTTGTCGATAACGTCCTTGATGAGTTTTATAACCTTTTAGAAGTTCCTTTTGCTCCGGAAACCCAGGAAGAAGCACGCAACGCTTATTATGAGCTGGTTTTAACTTCTTTTCGCCTGGCAGAACAACACCGTCCGATTATGAAAGTTTACCAGGAGGCGCTTGGTCAGTCTGATTCAATAGCCGATCACTGGCAGAGCATTATAGACCAGTTCATAAAAAGCTCGGCCCGCTCTTTTGAATATTCAAAGGAAAAGGGTTTAGCCAAGGAATTTGATATACAGGTAGGAGCCAAGGCGTACATCTTACTGGTAGACAGATTTATATGGGAAGTTGTAAACGAGCAGGAGGATAATTTAGAACATATCACCAGCACAATAATGGACTTGCTTTTCCACGGCTTTTTTAAGCAGAAATAGTAATTATAAAACTTTTTAACCACCCTGCCTATATCATCAATATGTATTGTCCAGCCTGCTTAAGAGAACTAAAGTGAGCATAAAGTGCAGGCATGGCAATGCCGGTGAAACAAGACCTGGAGCGGGTTGGCCTTTAATGAGTCGGACACCGAGCGAGAGCCCTGGATGAGCTTATCGCGAGGGTAACCCATTGTAAGGTTGAAGCTAAACCGGTGCAGTTCCGGTCCAAACGATCAGCGAACGCAGTTTTCTCAGGCAGGATGAACAGTTAAAAAACTAAATGTTTTCACCGGGGTTGATGATACGTTTTTCGGTAATGATAAGATCAACCCTTCGATCCCATTCTTCTACGGGAACTTCGGGCACTACCTGCAGCTCAAACACCAGGGCAACCAGGGGGGTGTCCTTTTTCAGTAACTCAAAGAAACGATCATAGTAACCACCGCCATACCCAAGACGATTGCCCTTCAAATCAAAGGCTACACCAGGAACTATTAAAAGATCAATTTCCCAGGGGTGATAGGGTCGAAGCGCTTCTTCTTTCGGCTCGGGGATATTATAGGCTCCGGTAACAAGATCACGATCCCAATCAAGAATCCGGGAAGGAATCATGATTCTTTCCTGCGGCCGTGGCTTCGGAGCCAGGGCTACTTTACCCTGCCTGATTGTTTCCTCGACCATGGGCCTGGTATCTACCTCTGTGCCGAATGAAATAAAGTACATAATCGTATTAGCATGGTGGTAAGCCGGCAGACTGAAGAGATTATCGGCAATATGCCGGCTTTTCTCAGCCAGATCTTTTTTTGTCAGCTGGTCGCGCTCACTGATTACCTTTTTTCGCAGCTCTTTTTTTTGTTTTTTCATCAATATATTCCGACCGACCTAGTATGCCCGGGCAAAATAGGCGGCAGCTACAGCCTTTTCTCCGCAGGCAAAACATCTTTCGCCGGGTAATTCAGTATCAAAAGGAAGACAGCGAATAGTGGCCCTGGTTTCATTTTTGACCTTTTCTTCACAGGCATCTTCACCGCACCAGGGTGCCAGGTAAAGGCCACGTTCTGTTTCCATCAACCTCTTAAATTCTTCGTAGTCATCACCGATACGGGTACTGGCTTTGCGAAATGCAAGAGCCCTCTCAAGCATATCATTTTGGATCTGTCCTAACAGCTCTTTCAAACGGGCCGGCACCTCTTCACGGTTTACAAATTCTTTTTCGCCAGTATCACGACGGACCATAACGACATGGCCCTTATCAAGGTCTTTTGGCCCAACCTCGATCCGGACAGGAGTTCCCTTCATCTCCCAGTCGTTAAATTTCCAGCCTGGGGAATATTCCTCCCGGTCATCCAGCTTAACCCGCAAATCCTGCTTCAGCTGACTTTCAAGCTCGCAAACTGATTCCAGGACAAGCTCTTTTTCTTTTTTGCTTAATATGGGAACAATTACAACCTGGGTCGGGGCCATGCGTGGCGGCAGCACCAATCCGCGATCATCACCGTGAATCATAATTAGTGCTCCAACTAGACGGGTTGAAGCACCCCAGCTTGTCTGCCAGATATGTTTTAGCTGATCATCCTGATCAAGGAAGGTTATATCAAACACCTTTGCAAAGTGCTGGCCAAGGTTATGCGAAGTACCGGCCTGTAAAGCCCGTCCGTCGCTCATCAGGGCTTCTACCGAATAAGTACGCAGGGCTCCGGCAAATTTTTCGCGCTCCGTTTTCCGGCCGGCTATAGCGGGAATTGCCATTTCTGTTTCCAGGAATTCTCTGTATACCTCGAGCATCTGCAGGGTCTCTTTTTCCGCTTCTTCTTCCGTCCGGTGACAGGTATGTCCCTCCTGCCACAAGAATTCGGAAGTACGCAGGAAGGGCCGGGTTGATCTTTCCCAGCGAACTACATTGCACCACTGGTTAATTAATACAGGCAGATCTCGCCAGGACTGAATCCAGCGGGAGTAAAAATCACATATAATTGCCTCGGATGTGGGACGAACAGCAAGGGGTTCATTTAATATCTCATTGCCTCCCTTGGTCACCCAGGCCAGCTCAGGGGCAAAACCTTCGACATGCTCTGCTTCTTTTTGCAGTAAACTCTGGGGTATAAACGTGGGGAAATAGGCATTTTGATGACCGGTATCTTTAAAGCGTCGATCCAGCTGTTCCTGTATTTTTTCCCAAAGAGCAAAACCAAACGGCCGTATAGCCATAAAACCTTTCATGGGAGCGTAATCCATCATTTTTGTTTTCAGTATTACATCAATATACCACTGAGAATAGTCTACATTTTTAGGAGTAATTTCTTTAACAAATTCTTTATTCTGCTCTTGCTGCTTTTTACGAACGCTGTTTTGTTCCACTACACCCACCCTTTCAGAAACTGTATCATCTATTATTATTTGCTTATTCTAACACAGTTTTCAGCGAAGGGCCAATTCTTTGCGGGTTTGCAGCAATCTCTCCCAGCTTTCATCGCTCAGGGGACGATTAAAGCTGCGGAAATTAGCCAGTTTGAAACCATGCTCATCGGCAAGATACCTGGTTCGCAGTATCGACTCAAGGTTTACCCCGGAAGAACCTAAACTATAATGCTTATACTGCTGCTCCAGGGCCAGCATCATAGTTTCAGCCATGCAGGCATAAGCCAATCCTTCTTCAAAACCAAAGTCCCAACCAAGTGAAGGTTGGCCGGGTACTTCAACTACTCCACCATCTATAACCAGCACATCGGGGCGAGCCTGATCAACTTCTTCGCTAACATTGGCCGGACGGGAAATGTCACAGACAATCGCACCGGTCCTGAGATTGCCGGCATGAATGACTTTTTCCGTGGCGCTGGTAGCGCTGATTACAATATCAGCCCGGGCCAGCACCGCATCTATGTCGGTTGAAAACTCTATGATTCCCCTGCGCCGTCCTTCGCCGTCGGCAAAAGCCTCAAACTCTTCCATCGGGGCATCCGGGGCGGGCAGTTCGGAACAATCGGCTAAAACATGGCCCATACTCCCCGGTTTTAGGGGCCTTCCCTGCCTTAAGATGGCAGACTGGTAACGATAGATTTCAGCGGCAACCAGGTGCAACCTATCGCTGGCAGTTTTATTGCTGGGGTTACCGATCAAAATCAGGCGGGGGACAGTTTCTGAAAGTAAAAGTGAAATGCCCCGACCAATTGAACCTGCAGCGCCAACAATAGCGGCAGTAGAATGGGAACGGTCAACATGTAGTTTTTCTGTTGCTGTATTAACTGCATCAACGGCAGAAACAACGGTATAGCTGTTACCGGTTGTAATCGGCACCCCTTCATTTTTCAGATAAAGCCCACCCATGGAAGCAACAGCCGTAAAGGCCCCTAGACCGACAATTTTTGCTCCGCGTTCACGAGCCATCCTAACAGCCGCTTTTAGCTCTGCCATGGCCTGTTTTCGAGGCATCTGCACAAATTCCTCTGTCGTGCGGGGCAGGCCAATAAATTCACCATAGGCTATTTTGCCGGCTTCAGAATATATTTTCGTTTTACCGGCAATGAAAGGTTCAATCATATCGCCAAACCGCCCGGTTAGCTCGGCCAGCTCATCTTCACTGAAAGCAAGCAGGCTGTTATCAAACTGGTGGTAACTTTCAAGATCCAGGGCATGAATTAAAAAGGCGAAACGACCTTCTTCCGGCTCACCACTGGGAAACACTTCTTTGGTCGGATATGGAGTAAAAGCTGGAAAATCACCAGTTTTTCCCGGCCTGATCAAGTAAGAGAGAAATTTGGCCGTGTTACCTTCACTTAAAACTTCCAGCATTGAATCAATACCGTCAAGGGCTTCGTAGCACTGCTTTTCGTTGATAATAAGTGGCGGTTCAATCCGGATAACTGCATTACCATTCAGGGTCGGGGCAACCCTAACATTCTCTACGTTTAAAAGGTATGACGAGATCGCAGGAGTCAATAGTTCCTGTTCGGCCATTACACCCAGAAGGCTTCCGGGAAAGTGTTCCCGGTCCATGTAGAACTCCAGGCCCAGCATTAAACCGCGGCCGCGGACAGCACTGATCAATCCGGGGTACTTTTCTTTAAGCTCAATTAGACCCTTCTTTAAAAGATCGCCCTTAAGACGCACACTTTTTATCAAAGCGTTATTATTAGCAGTCAGTTCTTTCATAACCTTTAGCCCGACCCTGCAGGCCAGGGAGTTACCGGCAAAGGTGGAAGAGTGTTTTAACCCAAAGTCTTCTGTATAAACATCGGCTGTGCTAAGACAGGCACCGATCGGCATTATACCTCCACCTAAAGCCTTGGCCAGAACCATTCCGTCGGGCGCAACATTCTCCTGCTCACAGGCAAACAGAGCGCCCGTTCTGCCGAGGCCGGTCTGTACTTCGTCAAGAACAAGCAGAACTTTATGCTCCCGGCAAATCTCCTTTACAGCTGGAAGATATCCCTTGGGAGGTTCTACAATCCCACCTTCACCCTGGATCGGCTCAATAAAAAAAGCGGCATAGTAATTGGGTTTAGCTGACAGTTCCTTTTTCAGGGCCTCAAGATCACCGTAAGGGATATGATTAAACCCTTCGGCGGGTGCATTGAAAACTTCCTGGTAAGCGTAGTTGCCTGTTGCAGATAACGCCCCGAAAGTTTTCCCGTGAAAGCTGTTGTCAGTAGCCAGTATTCCCGGGCGTCCTGTCGAAGAGCGGCACAGCTTTATTGCCGCTTCCACCGCTTCGGCGCCACTGTTGGCAAATGTAACATATTCCAGCCCTTCAGGACTAATTTCAACCAGGAGGCGGGCCAATTCACCGGCAGCATCAAGAGCGGATGGTTGGATAAAGTTAGGTTCCCCGGAATCCCTGTAATTATTGATTGCTCCCCAGATCGCTTCAGGATTATGGCCAAAGGGTAAAGCTCCGTAAGCAGCAATGCAGTCCAGGTAACGATTGCCCTGGTCATCAAAAAGATGACAGCCTTCACCACGGACATATTTTTGATCGAGCTTGATACTCTCCAGCATCTTGCCCAGGTATGGATTAACGAAGCGGGTATAATTATTCATAAATGAACCTCCTGTAGATCTGTGCACAATAGTGTGCACACCAATGGTGCTATTTTAACCTGAACCCACAAAAAAATCAACAACATCGGTAAAATTGATCTGGCTTAATTGTAAAAATCCAAGATCTTTAATTATTATATTTGTACAAAAAAAAGGCAGATAAATTATAATAACATCTGCCCATACGGATACTTTGAAGTTTTTTAAAGAATATCAGTTAACAGGAAAATCTCTCATCCAATTTTTCCATTATATCAACAATACCCCCGTATTCAAGCTCAGAATAATGAAGCATTGCCGGACCGGAAAAACCTTGTTCTCTGATATAAGAAGCTTTTCGAGATACTTTTTCCCTGATATGATCCCAGTAAGGATGATCAAAACAGTCAATCGGTTCGGTTAACTTACCATTATGCACACAAAATCCAACGCAACTTACTATCGGTGGTCCATCAAAATAAGAAATTGCATCACCCATCTTGACCGGCATGAGCGGTCCGGTATGACTTCCTCGCATGAAACCGGCCACATAATGGCCAATGCTATATGGTGACAAAATTTCACCAGTTGCAGGAAAATCCTTCTGGCAACGTACAAGCATAACAGGATCATCTTTCCCTGTATACTTGCCTGCGATATTATGCAGCCTGGTAGTGCTGGCAGATACCGCCTGCGCTCCTGTAGCCCGTGAATAAATGGAAGAAATTACGAACCTTTCGTTATCTCTTAACAGGGCTGCTAAATTATAGCTATCTTCAGGAGTTTTCATAATTAACCCTCCTTCAGATGATCAAAATTGACAATATAAAGTATTTGATAATTTATAATTAATTAA
>JBNJHL010000002.1:0-48651 GCA_051748445.1 Bacillota bacterium | reverse complement strand
GCGACAAAGTTTACGTTGGCCACTGCGTGGGCAGGTTGTTCAAGCTTCCATAAATATTCGGAAAGTCCGGCTACGGTTGCAGAAGGATTAAAAACTATCTCTGCTCCTTTTAAACCTAAAATACGGGGACCTTCGGGAAAATGCCGGTCATAACAAATGAAAACACCTATTTTGGCAAATGCAGTATCAAATACAGGATGTCCGAGGTTGCCCGGTTTAAAGTAATACTTTTCCCAAAAACCTGTGTGAGGAGATTTGCCACATTGAACGTGAGGGATATGAATTTTACGGAATTTACCCAGATATTTGCCATCGGCATCGATCACTGCTGCTGTATTGTAGTAAACCCCGGCAATATCTACTTCATAAATGGGGACAATAATTACCATGCCGTGCTTTTGTGCTTCCTTTTGGAATAAATCAACTGTCGGTCCACCAGGTATATTTTCTGCCGCTTCGTACCACTTTACGTTTTGTTCTGCACAAAAATAAGGCCCGTAAAATATTTCCTGCAAACAGAGAATCTGTGCCTTTTGATCGGCAGCTTTCTTAATCATTTTTAATTGTTTTTCGATTGCTACCTGCTTGTGCTTATGGACCGGTTCATCACCATTTACATCGTGTTTAGCCTGGATTAAAGCTACTCTCACTTTCCTGCTCATTTAATGGCCTCCTTACCACAATTTAGATTATAGACGCAGGGGAATAAAATCCTCAATTTAAAAACAAATATCACTCGCCACTTGAGTAATAATATTTAATTAATCATATTCGGTCATAATTAATGGAGTAGATTTAATCAAACAGTTATAACTTAAATATTATATAGAACAATATTTTTATAGTAGCAGTTCAGCGATTTGTATTGAGTTGGTAGCTGCTCCCTTGCGGATATTATCTGCGACAACCCAGAAATTAAGACCGTAAGTAACTGAATGATCTGTGCGAATCCGTCCAACGAAAACCTCATCTGCCCCATCTGCTTCAAGTGGAGTTGGATATTCAAGCTGTTTAGGATTATCGATAACTATAATTCCGGGTGCTTTTTCCAAAAGTTTTCTTGCTTCTGCTGCACCCAGTACTTTTTCAAATTCTACATTTAGAGCAATGGAATGACTATTTGCCACCGGCACCCGAACGGTCGTTGCTGTAACAGGAAGCTCCGGCAGATTCATTATTTTCCTGGTTTCACGTATCATTTTAATTTCTTCCTTGCAATAGTCCTCATCGGAAAAGACATCCAGCTGGGGAACCAGGTTAAAGGCAATCTGGTATGTTCGTTCTGCCCCGACATGGGGAATGCGCTCCGCCTTGACCGGTTTTCCTTCCAGGTAAGCCCTGCTCTGATCATACAGCTCATCTACTGCTTCCCTGCCGGCGCCCGACACTGCCTGGTAAGTTGCTGCCACAACCCTTTTCAGGGGTACCACTGTCTGTAAAGGCTGAAGGGCAACGACCATCTGGATAGTTGAGCAATTTGGATTTGCTATAATTCCGCTGTGCTGCTTAACAGTTTCAGGGTTAACTTCAGGCACTACCAGGGGCACATTTTCATCCATTCTAAAAGCGCTGCTGTTATCAACAACTATGGCCCCGCGCCTGACCGCTTCGGGAGCCATTTCTTTACTAATATCTCCTCCGGCGCTAAAAAAAGCATAATCTATCCCATCAAAAGATTGCGGTTTTAATTCATGCACTGCTTCTGTTCCAGAGCCCACCTGCAACTTTGTTCCGGCCGAGCGAGAAGATGCAAGCAGTTTGATTCCGTTAATCGGAAATTTTCTCTCCATCAAAACCTCAATCATTTTTTGTCCTACCATACCTGTTGCTCCCACTACTGCTACGTTATATTTTTTAGTCATCGCCATATTTCCTCCAAACGATCAATTCTTTATTTCAGGTTCAAGTTGATCATTACAGTCATTTTTATCAAGTAACAAGCCGGTAATCACCGGCTTGTACCGGGGATCATTTTTTACTCGACGATCCCAATTCCTGATCATAAGGAAAATAACAACCATCATGGCCATCCCGACAGCAAATGCTTGCAGTTCCTGACTCCCTGCAATACTGAAACGTCCGGCCAGCTGAAACCAGAGCAGGATGCCACCCATCAGACCTGCAAGCGGAACAATATAAAGCATGAAGGCAAGAAATATTACCTGGCGATCGTCAGATTCAATACGGACCTTCTGACCTTCCTTTGCCTTAATTGGATTATGAGCCTCTATGGTTATATTGCGCTTTGTAGCTCCACTCATAATTCCACACTTGCCGCATTCACCGCAAATTAAGTGCCGTTGCAGGTTAACCAGTGCTATATCTTCTCTATTCTCAATAATTTCTCCATATTGTTCCATTGTTATCTCCTCCCGAGAAGTTAAAAATATCTTAGCACATCAGCAGGACAGTAACAAGTGGACAGCCTAAGCAAAAAAATAAGTTGAATTTGTGTCTGACATCTTTTCAACTTATTTAAAGGGGGGCGCTGCCCTTCGGCTGCGCCCCCCTTGTTTTTGGGTGGGACAAGAAAATGTCCCCCTGCCCCCTTATCTTTAATTAAAAATATTTCGTGAAATAACTTGATCTTAGGCAAAAGCTTCCGGTATCTCTTTTAAGATAGAATAGTTGAAAACAGGACCATCTTTACAGACATACATGTTTTCAATGTTACAACGACCGCATTTGCCGATACCGCATTTCATCCTGTTTTCCATGGTGGTATAAATCTGTTCATCTTCAAAACCCAGCTTCTTCAGGTTTTCAAGAACAAAGCGGATCATGATCGGAGGACCGCAGGTAATGGCAACAGTATTTTCCGGTGAAGGATCAAGATCCAAGAGCATCTGCGGCACAAAACCAACATTATACTGCCAGTCTTCTTCCTCTATGTCAATAGTCAGGTGACAGAACAAATCATCACATTTACTCATTTCTTCAAACTCGCCTTTAAAACAGAGGTCGTTAGAAGTGCGGGCGCCATAAATCATCGTCAAGCCATCATATTTATCCAGGTTAGCCCTGACATATTCTATGATCGGGCGAAGGGGAGCCTGGCCAATCCCACCGCCAATGGTCAAGATTTTTTTGCCCTGCCATTCATCAACAGGAAAATTATTGCCATATGGTCCGCGAACCATTATTTTGTCTCCCGGTTCAAGCTCATGTAAAGCCTGGGTTACTTTACCCATTTTCATAACCGAGAAGCGCAGAAACTGCCCTTCTGTCGGTGAACAGGAAATTGAGATCATACTTTCCCCGACTCCAAGCAACCCAATCATGGCACACTGACCCGGAAGATGGCTCCACTGGTCACGTACATTTTCATCATCGAAAACAACCTTAAAAGTTTTTATACAGCGGTCGCCACCTGTTTCATACCAGGTATCTTCGACGGTTGCTGTATATGGTATATAAGGATTCTTAACCAATTTAAAGAGCCTCCTTTACCTGCCGCAAGATTTCGATAATATCAATATTGACAGGGCAGAGGTTGATACACCGGCCGCACCCGACGCAGGCAATTACGTCAAACTTATCGACATAGTAGCTGTACTTGTGATTAATGCGGTTCCTGGTCCGCTCTTTTCTGGTGGGTCGGGGGTTATGCCCCCCGGTATGCTGGGTATATTCAGTGAACATACAGGAATCCCACATCCGGCAGCGCCTTGAATCAAGCCCTTCGTTTTCATCCTGAATATCAAAACAATGGCAGGTTGGACAGAGATAAGTGCAGGTGCCACAGCCCAGGCAGGAAGCAGAAATATCCTGCCAGAGTGGATTATCCCATAAACCGGGCAGACCTTCCGGAACACCCTCGGTATCAACAGAACGTTTAATTTTATCTTCTGCTTCACCGGCCAGTTTTTCTTTCTGCTTTATTGCACTATCATCAGCATTCTCAAGGAGATTCTTTGTTTCATCCAGAAGAGCATTACCCTTATCTGTTAATGATTCCATCAGGTAGTTTCCGCCCAGGTCAACCATTAAGAGGTCAAGGCCTTCGGTTGAAGCGGGGCCACCACCAACTGAGGTGCAAAAACAGTTAAGGCCGGGTTCATTACAGGCCAGTCCAACCAGGGTGGTTTTCTCCTGGCGCTTTACAAAGTAGGGATCATCAATATCCCACTTAAACAGCTTATCTACAATAGACATAGCCCTGGCATCACAGGGACGCAAACCTAATACAACAACATCCTGATCCAGCGGCGGTTCTTCAACCTGTTCTGAACCGAGTTCGAATTTAAACATGGTTTCCGTCTGAGGAAATAGCGCTCCCTTGGGCGGAACCCTGGTGTTGTTATAGTCTAGGACAATTTCTTCATTTTCGCCCACAGGGGCAAAACGCATTTCAGCGCCATTTGCCTGCGGGGCCCAAACATTTTTACCGGTCAACTTTCCGACAAATTCAGGCCATTTTTCTTTACTCAACAGCATCGCTGACATATCACCCACCTCTAAAGTATGAAGTCTTCGGGATCATCAGGCTTATAGCTGGCCTGGAACGGTTCTGCTTCGGGATCGATTCCCGGTTCAAAACCGTATTTGTCCCTTACATCCCGGGCTAATTTCCGATTTATTTTGCCCAGGGGAATATTAGCCGGGCAAACCCGCTCACACTCGCCGCATTCTATGCAGCGACCGGCCAGGTGAAACGCCCGGGCTATATTAAAAGCAGTATTCTCGGAAAAGTTGACCGAGCGGTTTACCCAGGTCGGGTTAAGGCGATCAAGAATACAGTCCTGGCAGTAACAAAGCGGACAAACATTGCGACAGCTGTAACAGCGCACACACTTATCAAATTGCTCCATCCAAAACTCCCAGCGGCTATCTAAATCTTTAGCCTCTACTTCTTCAACACCTTTATCTTCAACCAGTTCCCAATTCTCAACCAGTTCACCCAGCATTTCATCACTGATAACCGGATTAGGATATCGGCAAAGACGGCATTTTTCTGCCAGCAGCTCATCCCTGGAAATTATAGTTTCTTCTCCATTCCTGATCAGCAAGAAATCTGCTCCGTCCCATTTCATTTCAGCCGGTTCTTCAGTCTCCGGGTATTTTTCAACAAGCAGGGCAGAATCAACTACTCCCGGACAAGGGCAGCCGATCACAACCACTTCATCGCGTTCAATGCCCTTTTCTACCAGGAGTTGAGTAACAGCTCTGCTGTCACAACCTTTTACCATAAGGGCAACTTTTCGTTTATCCGGTTCCTCCCCACGTGGCACCGGCAGCTGCTCTACAAGGGTTAAATACGTAGCAAGATTGGCGGTGCAGAGAGGCGAAAAGATCAGCTCTGCAGCACCGGCAGCGTCTTCAACAAAGGCAGGTGCTACCCGGTACCCGTAAGTACCCTGTTTCCAACCTAGAAGGTACTTAACATCATCACGGGCAACAACTTCCGCCGCGGTTTTGCGTAATAGTTCCAGATCCATTATCCTAAACCCTCCTACCAGTCAATCTGCCGGCGCCTGAATCCTTCAAAAGGTCCGGCTTCTTTGGCATCTTCAACGGTTTTTTCCACTACTTCTTTCCACTTGTGTCCCTCTGAAGCAGATACCCAGCTCATATGAAAACGCTTTGGATCGACCCCGACAAATTCCATCAGGTCTTTTAGCATACCAAGACGCCGCCTGGCATAATAGTTCCCTTCCATATAATGGCAGTCCCCGGGATGACAGCCCGACACAAGCACCCCGTCTGCACCCTGCTGGAGGGCATTCATTACATAAAGCGGATTAACTCTGCCGGAGCACATTACCCTGATAATCTGAATATTGGCTGGATAGCTGACCCGGCTGGTCCCGGCCAGGTCGGCACCGGCATAGGAACACCAGTTACAAAGAAACGCTACAATGTTTGGTTCATAATTTGCACTCATTTCATGCCTCCCAATGCCGCGATTTGCGGTAGTATCTGGCTGTCGCGGAACGATTTAGGCTGAATTGAATCAGACAAACAGGCAGCTGCACATGATCCACAGCCTTTACAGAGAGCCTCATTGACCCGGGCTACCTCGACCTCGTTGCCAAAACGGTTGACGGTAACCATTTCTATCGCTGAATAGGGGCAAATATTGACACAGAAAGCGCAGCCCCGGCAGGTTGCCTCATTAACGATAGCCACCTGGGCATTAATTGGAACCTTGCCCCTGGCCAGCGGAATCATTGCTGAAGCTGCTGCTCCCTTGGCCTGGGCTACCGTATCGGGTATATCCTTCGGACCCTGGGCACAGCCAGCCAGGAAAACACCATCTGTTGCAGTATCCACAGGCCTTAGTTTGGGATGCGCTTCCAGGAAAAACTTATCCGGTGACTGCGAGAGGCGCAGCAAATTCATCACTTTACGCATATCTGCCCGTGGTTCGAGTCCTACTCCCAGCACGACCATATCCACTTCATCTTCAAGCGGTGTAGAGGTCAGAGTATCTTCAACCTTTACTACCAACTTGTTACCCCTCTTGAATATCTCGGAAGGATTGCCTCTGATATAGCGGACATTTTCACGGCGAACCCGGTCATAAAACTCCTCAAAACCCTTACCGAAGGCGCGCACATCCATATAGTAAATCCGGATATTGGCATCAGGCAGTTTATCCCTGATCAGATGGGCCTGCTTGGCTACATACATGCAACACACCCTGGAGCAATATTCATTGCCCACACTTTGATCTCGCGAACCGACACACTTAATTAAAGCCACTTCTTTTGGCTCAATCTCTTCTTCACCATTAAATACTTTAACTTTACCCTCCGTTGGACCGGAAGCGGAAACAAGACGTTCCATTTCCATACCGGTTATCACGTTGGGGTAATCATCATAACCATATTCCGGCTTACGAGACGGGTTAAAGGGATCGAAACCGGTCGCTACTATAATTGCGCCAACCTTGAATTCGATAAACTCGTCTTCCTGCTCAAAATCAATCGCCCCGGTGCCGCACACTTCCTGGCATTTAGGACTCTTCCCGCACTTTCCTTTACTAAGGTATAGACAGTTTTCGGGATCAATCGTATACTTGGCCGGAACTGCCTGGGGGAAAGGCAGGTATATAGCAGACCTTTTGCCCAGGCCCTCGTCAAATTCGTTGGGCACCCGATCTTTTATCCGGCATTCCTTGGCACAGTCACCACAGCCGGTGCATTTATCGAAATCGACGTAACGGGCTTTCTTGCGCACCTTTACCTCGAAATTACCGATAAACCCGTTAACCTCTTCTACCTCAGAATAGGTCATCAGTTCAATATTGGGGTGATTGGCAGCATCAACCATTTTCGGGGTTAAGATACAGGCCGAACAATCCAGGGTGGGAAAGGTTTTATCAAGCTGGGCCATCCGTCCCCCAACTGATGGTGTTTTCTCGACCAGGTAAACCTGAAAGCCAGCATCAGCAATATCAAGAGCTGATTGAATACCGGCTATCCCGGCCCCGATGACCAGGGCTGCCGGTTCGGCATCAACTTCTTTTTGTTCAAGTGCTTCGAGTAGCCTGACTTTTGCCACTGATGCGCTAATCAGTTTTTTTGCCTTGGCTGTACCTTCTTCAATTTCCTCATGAACCCAGGAACACTGCTCCCGGATATTGGCCATCTCAAGATAATAGGGATTGACCCCGGCATCGGCAATCGCCTTTCTGAAGGTAGGCTCATGCATGCGTGGCGAACAGGATGCAACAACAATCCGATTTAATCCCTGATCCTCTATATCTTTCTTGATCAGGGCCTGGCCGGGATCGGAGCACATATAGGAGTAGGTGCGCGCCACTTTTACGTTAGGCAGTCTTTCCGCAAATTTCGCAACTGTATCCACATCTACTGTCGAAGAAATGTTAATTCCACAGTGACAGACATAGACACCCACTTTTGGTTTTTCCGTCATCTGGCTTTTCATCCTCCCGCATAAATTGGCCCTAAAATTAGATAGCTTATATTAATGCTACTTAAGCTTTTCAGTTAACTTGGGCACAACTTTGAACAGATCATCGACGATTGCATAATCAGCCACGGAAAATATCGGAGCCTCGGGGTCTTTATTAATAGCTACAATTGTTTTGGCCCCTTTCATTCCAGCCAGGTGCTGGAATGCTCCGGAAATACCCATGGCTATATAGAGTTTCGGTTTTACCGTTTTGCCCGATGTTCCAACCTGGCGGTCATGAGGTATCCAACCTGCATCTGTAGCCGCCCTTGAACCGGCCAGATCTGCTTTTATGGCTGCTGCCAGTTCTTCAATTACGGGCAGGTTCTTATCTTCTTTCAATCCGCGGCCTATAGCAACCAGGACATCGGACTGGGTAATATCTACATCACCGACTTCTGCTTCAACGTATTCCACGAATTTACGATAAGGAATATCATCGGTAAAAGGATTGTCGATTTTTTCCACACTGCCTTCTGCAGCTGCTTCCGGAGCTTCAACAGCCCCTTCCCGGAAAGTAACCAGGTAAGTGTCGGCTGGCTTAAATGCCACAACCGCGTTAACTTTACCTGAATACATCGAACGGGTGGCTTTAACAGTTCCATCTTCATAAGCCAGTTCAATCGCATCTGCCACCAGGGGCAGGTTCTTTTCAACAGCCAGGGCAGGCATAAAATCGACACCCTGGGCAGTATGTCCGGTCATCAATACAGCAGGCTTAAGTTCATCTATTAAAACTGAAAGTACTTTTTGGTACTTTTCTGCATTAAAGTTTTCAAAATTAGGATCGTCAACAACCTTAACGTTAACCTCGTAAGCAGCCATCTGATTCGCCAGATCATCCATATCGCTGCCGATCAATAGCACTATAGCCTCGCCACCCATATCCCTGGCAAGAGCAGGGGCAACTGCTAACATTTCAAAAGATACGTCTCTTAATTCTCCCTGGCGGTGTTCCGCCAAAACTAATACATTACCCATTTATACTAAGCCTCCCTTTTGCAAAATGGATGCCAGTTTTTCAGCCTTTTCTTCCGGTTCGCCCTCAATAAATTCTGCAGTGGATTGCACATCGGGAATATAAAGTTTCTCCAGCACAACCTGGGAAGCATCCATACTCACTGTTGCCGGATCAATTCCGAGATCATCAAGACTGACTACATTTAATTCTTTTTTCTGGGCCTGGCGAATACCGCGAATCGGGGCATAGCGAGGCTCATTAATACCGGTTTGGATCGTAAGCACCGCGGGCAACTCCAGTTCAACTGCCTCCAGTAAGCCGCCTTCAAGCTCGCGCTGGACTTTAACTTTTCCATCCATAACTTCAATATGTTTGACCATCGAAGCATGATTTATACCGAGCTCTTCTGCCAGGGCTACTCCGGTTGACATATGCCAGTCATCATTAGCCATACAGCCGGTAAAAACCAGATCAAATTCCTGGCCCTTGATAGCACCTGCCAGGGTTTTTGCTACCATCAGGGGATCGTGTCCTGCAACCCGTTCATCTTCAATCCGAACAGCTTTATCACAACCCTTGGCCAGGGCCATACGAATCATTACTTCAGATTTTTTTGGACCCATTGATAAAACAGTTACCTCACCACCATGGGCCTCTTTAATAAGCACCGATTCTTCAACTGCATAATTGTCGGCATCGTTGATGTCAAAGGAAAACCGTTTATCATCAACACTTATACCGTCAGGGTTGACATTTACTTCCGCTTCGGAAGTGTCAGGCACATACTTAATACATACTAACGTTTTCAACTTTCATGCCACCTCCTACCAGGTTAAAATGATTATGTTTCCATCAGTTCACCTAAAAGTTCCATGATTTCAGCTACTCGCATTTCTTCTTCGTAGCCCAGGCCTTTCACGGAATCCTCCAGGGTTAATACACAAAACGGGCAGGCTACGGCCACTATATCGGCTCCTAATTCCTTGGCATCTTTAATCCGCCTGTCTGCCAGCCTTTCTTCCTTTGATTCAGACTCAACCCACATTTTCCCGCCACCGCCCTCGCAACAGAGACTGCGTTCGCGGCATCTATTAAATTCTACCAGTTCAGCGCCGGGAATATTTTTAAGCAGCTCTCTTGGCTGATCATAAATATCACCCTGCTTCCCCAGGTAGCAGGGATCATGGTAAACAATTTTTTTTGGCAGCTCTTCTTTCCAGGTTAGCTTGCCATCATTCAATAATTCAACCAAAAGCTCAGTATAGTGAACTACCGGTGCTTTAAGATCAGGGTATCGGGTTTTATAAGTGGTATAACAGTGAGGAGAAAGGGCAACTATCCGTTTAGCCTTAAATTCATTCAAATATTCTGTGTTATCCTCCACCTGCATTTCGAAAAGACCTTCTTCACCCAGGGTAAAGACTTCGCTGCCGCAACACGATTCATCTTCAGGTAAAAAAGCGTAGTCAACCCCGGCTTTATTAAGAAGCTTGACCATATTCTGTGCTACTACACGAACCCGGGGGTCATAAGCAATAGTACAACAGACAAAAAAAAGGTTTTCAACCGGTTCATCCGGGTCGGCAATCTTTACATCCAGACCTTCCATCCAATCCAATCGGGTCGCCCTTGGTTTATCCCAGGGGTTTCCTTCTAGAAGCACACTCTGTAATGCGTCCCGCACTGTCGGCTCTACTTTTCCGCTCTCAACAATCATTGCCCTCAAGCCAATCAATACCTCCAGGGGTTTCAAGCCCTTGGGGCAGCGGACAGCACAGGTATGGCAGGCAGTGCAGTCCCATATTTCAGCCAGCCTGGCCAACTCCTCAAGCTTTTCTTCGTTATAGGCATCGTTAACAAACTGGCGGACATTCAAGTTAGCCCGGACTGTTACCGGGCAGCCACCGGTGCAACGACCACATTGGATACATCCGAGCAAATCATATTTTTCAGTAAATGTTTGCATTTCCGTACTCATTGGCATACCCCGCATCATTAAGTAATTAGATACTAAAATACTCCCGGCAAATTAGTATTTAACCGGATTCCTCTTCAAATAATGGTTTTTTTATGCTAACACCTCCACAACCTTGATTCAATTAACAGATAATTGCAACATTA
This sequence comes from Bacillota bacterium, assembly GCA_051748445.1. GTDB lineage: Bacteria > Bacillota > Dethiobacteria > DTU022 > DTU022 > T3SED10-7. Next base: position 37,649 of record JBNJHL010000002.1, on the reverse strand, counting down.
CTCGCGTATATTTGAGGATTTCGACATTTCCTTTAAATTTTCCTGCCTGGATTTTTAAATTCATAAATATTTAACATAATCAACTATTAACCCATAAAATAAATATTGGACAATGATCTGTCAATGCTGTTATAGAAACAATTTCATTTAAAGGTAAATTAACTATACTGTTAAATCGGTAGCAATAGTTATACAATGGTGATAGCGCCTGGTGAACCCTCAATGATGCGGCCAATCAAGCAGCCGTCAGCATTCTTTTCCTTAAGGGAAGTGAGATATTCTTGCAGGTTTGCTTCCGGGAGGGCAACCAAAAGACCCCCGGAAGTCTGTGGATCGGCTAAAATAATCAGGGCATCGTCTTTTTGATCAAATCTGCCCTGCCAGGAGACATGAGCTTTAATATAATCCAGGTTGCGGTAAGCTCCAGCGGGAATCATGCCCATGGCGGCCATATCTTTGACAGAGGGGTAAAGGGGGATCTTTTGAAAGTTAAGTTCTGCGGAAACTCCACTTGATAAGAGCATTTCATGCAAGTGGCCGAGCAAGCCAAAACCGGTTATATCTGTACAGGCAGTTGCTCCAAACTTGACCATTTCAGACGCTGACACTGCATTTAAAACAGCCATCCCTTCGATTACCTCAGCAGCTTCATCTGCTGTTATTATCTCACCTTTCACAGCTGTGGAAATTATGCCTGTCCCGATCGGCTTTGTTAAAACCAGGCAGTCTCCCGCCCTGGCCCCGCTTCCGGTCACCAGCTTATCTAAGTCAACCAGGCCGGTTATAGATAAACCATATTTCGGCTCGTTATCTTCAACACTATGTCCACCAACCAGGACTGCACCGGCTTCAATGATTTTATCGTAACCACCCCGCAATATCTCTTCCATAATCGACAGGGGCTGACAGGAAACAGGAAAGCAGATTATATTAAGTGCCGTAAGAGGTTTGCCGCCCATAGCATAGACATCACTTAAAGCATTGGCAGCAGCAATACGGCCAAAATCGTAAGGGCCATCAACTATTGGGGTGAAAAAATCAACAGTCTGAACCAGGGCCTGGGTTTCCGAAATACGATATATACCGGCATCAGCAAAATGCTGTTCCCGGTTCAGGTAATTGGGATCATCTATTGGTGGCAGGTGGCGCAGGACCTGCGCCAGGGCCTCCGGCCCTACTTTCGCCGCTCAACCGGCACTGGCCGTCATACTGGTAAGGCGTATTTCTTCACGGCTCATATTAGCACCATCCATTTCAAGTACAAAACCTCCGTCCCCGTGTACTTAGAGTTTGTTGGGGACGCGGTGGTCTTCGACCCGGCGGGTGATTTTGACCTGGTCGAAGTGCTCAAGCAGGGCCTGGGCAAATTTTCTTGAGCTGCCCGACAGATCACGAAATTCTGCCAGGGTTAGCTGCTGGTTGTCAGTAAAATGTTTGCGCAGCAAATCAAGAGCAGCATTATAAGCATCCCGGTGAAAATAAAGATCTTCACTAATTTTAATCAGTGTTTCATTGCTAACCAGGTAGTTGTACAGTTCATCTTTTCGGTCCTGCTTGACTGCTGCTTTCTCGAAGGCTTCCCCGATAGATGGTGGCTGCAGCCAACCCTGTCGGTATTGTTCGCTTAGTTTATCGATCTTTTCTCTGTCGGAAGCTGAAGGCTCTGGCTCAAAACCATATTTCGCAACCAGGTTATTTTTTACAAAAATCAGTTCTCTTTCCTCCAGATTATCAAGCAGGGCATCATATTCTCGCTGATTAAAAGAAGGCGGCAAAAAGCCCTTTAAACGAGCCCGGGAAATACCATAAGCAAGGGGCCGCTTCTGGTGGAAACGCTCAAGTTCCTGAATCAGTTTCTCTTCAAATTCTTTAAGTTTTTCAGTTAAAAGATAGGTTTCACCTATTTTTTTAACCTGTTTCATTGCAATTAGATCTTTTAATATATCCTCTACTTTGGCCTGACCCATGCGTGTTTCCTTTACCAGGTGGAAAATATCTGCTGCCACCAGTTCTTCCAACTTGCGGCGTACAAAGGCAGAGTCCCCACCGGCAGCAGGAGCCTGTTCAAGTTCGTGCAGACGCTCGATAACATCAGTACGAAAACGGCGATGCCTCTCTGGGAATGGATCGAGCACCTTCCCCCCGCCAATTGTAGTCATTGGCGAATATGAGCGGACCACAAAAGGATCGCCCCTTTCCGTTACCAGGGGTTTTTCCAAACGGCACTGGACCAGGGCGCTTTGCCCCGGCAGAAGTTCTTCCTTGTCCAAAATATGCATCCTGGCCACAGTCCGGGCAGTGCCCAGGAAAAAGTGAACAGGATCAAGATTTTTTAATTTACGCGGAGCTTTTTCGAGCAGTTCAACCGATACATCAATCAGATCCGTCTGCCGGTAATAGCCTGGATTGCTAATTACACTGCCCCTTAGAACCTGGTCTTTTTCCAGGCCGGAAAGATTTAAGGCCACCCTGGTTCCCGCTCCTGCTTCTTTTACATCAGTATCATGTACCTGGATATTACGGACCCGCACTTCAATTCCGGGGGGGACAATAGATACTATGTCACCAACCCTGACCGATCCCTGAATCAAAGTTCCCGTTATCACGGTGCCAAAGCCGGAAATAACGAAAGAACGATCAACGGGCAGGCGCAGCGGTCCACTGGAATCCCGCGGTTCCAGGTCCAGGGTAAGTTTATGAATTAGTTCCTTAAGTTCTTCTATCCCCGCTCCTTGCAGAGCGGCGACAGCATGAATGGTGGCATCTTCCAAAAAAGTACCGGCCAGTTCCTCCCTAATTTCATCCTGGACCAGTTCCCGCCATTCTTCTTCAACCAGGTCAATCTTGGTAATAACCACAATACCGTTTTTTGTTCCAAGGAGTTCCAGAATATCCAGATGTTCCCGGGTCTGAGGCATTACTCCTTCAGTTGCATCGATCACCAGCATGACCAGGTCCATTCCGCCTGCCCCGGCCAGCATATTATGGATAAATTTTTCATGCCCGGGCACATCAATTACCCCGGCCAGTCTGCCGTCGGGTAATTTAAAGGGAGCAAAACCAAGATCGATGGAAATGCCGCGCTCTTTCTCTTCCTGGAAACGATCGGTGTCCATCCCGGTTAGGGCTTTAATCAAAACCGTTTTGCCGTGATCAACATGACCGGCTGTGCCGATTATAAGCTGTTCCAAGCTTACAACACTCCTTATCGAATAGGTGGCCTATCCCTGGCATACTGCACCAACTATTTTAACCAGGGTTTCTTCCTGGTATTCAAATATGGTGCGGGGATCAAAAAGCAGGTTGTCCTGGTAGATGCGCAGGATTACAGGAGGGTCAGTATAGCGCAGTTTTTCTACCACTTCCCCGGGGGTCAATTCCATCCCGGACAGTTCCAGGGAAACCAGGTAAGTTGGCAACTCAGCCATGGGTAGTGCTCCCCCGCCAACCTTGGAAATACTTTTTACAACTTTAACCCGTTCCGCCTCAAAAATATTACCCAGTGCTTCGGCCAGTTTACCTGCCCTTTTTCTGAGTGCTTCAGGTTTGGCAGTAAGCATTTGCCAGACAGGGATTTCTTTTACTGCCCGTTCTTCATCAAGGTAAAGCCTTAAAGTCGCTTCGAGGGCTGCCACAGCGAACTTATCAACTCGCAGGGTCCTGGCCAGCTGGTTGGTCTTGATAGCAGATATTAGCTCTTGGCGGCCAATAATGATGCCGGCCTGGGGGCCGCCAAGCATTTTATCCCCGCTGAAAGTTACCAGGTCAGCCCCGTTAGCTATACTGTCCTGAACCCGCGGTTCAGGAGGCAAGCTGAATTTTTCAAGGTCAATAAAAACTCCGCTGCCCAGGTCTTCCAACAACAGCAATCCGCGCTTATGGGCCGCCACCGCAAGTTCTGCCGTGCCAACCTCTGCTGTAAAGCCAACCATGTGGTAGTTACTGGTATGCACCTTCAAGAAAGCAGCAGTATCTTCATTAACCGCTTCTTCATAGTCGCGCAGGTAAGTTTTATTGGTAGTACCTACTTCCCTGAGGGTAGCGCCGCTGGTTGTCATAATCTCAGGAATTCTAAACGATCCGCCAATTTCGACCAGCTGTCCCCTGGAAACAATTACTTCCCTGCCGACGGCTATGGTGTTGAGGGCAAGGAATACAGCAGCGGCGTTATTATTGACGGCCGCGGCTGCTTCAGCCCCGCTTAACTGGCAAATCAAATCTTCAATGTGTTCCTGTCTTGAGCCACGTTTGCCTTTATCCAGTGAATACTCCAGATTGTTATAGCGGGAGGCTATATCATTCAATGCTTCAACCGCCGCTTCCGGCAGAGGAGCACGGCCGAGGTTTGTATGAATGATAATACCGGTGGCATTAATCAGTGATCTCAGGTTCATTTTGCCCATTTTTTCAGCCAGCGCGGCAGCTTCCTTCGCCAGTATTTCCGGTGAAAGGTCGAAAGCTTCCGGCTCCTTATCAGCGTCTGCCCTGCCGGTTATAGCATCACGGTACGATGCAATTGTTTCCTGGGCAGCCTCTAAAACTATACGACGCGGCAGGCATTCCAGTAAATCATCAATAACTTCTTCATGCAGCAGGCGGTCAACAGCGGGAAGATCGCGCAGCAAATTTCGTTTTTCAGTCACTTTCATACTCCTTTTCCAAAACTATTCACAGCTTTTTTATATTCAAATCATGGTTTTTAAGGAGCTAAAGCTATATTACTTTCAAATCTTAATAGGTGCACACTAATCCTTTAGATTATAACAACTTGTATGAAGACTTGGCAAACAAAGCAAGTTAGCTGAAGTCTTTTTAACTTACCCCTTTCTGGTGTAACCAATAGAAAGGCCCAGCGGTTTTGTGCCAAGGTAATTTCCGGCACAGAAACCAAGCAGATTGCATTTTTCAAAATCAATTTTCCCTTGATCATCAAGGACTGCTGAATCAACATAAGATGAAACCACCTCTGCGATAAACACGGTATGGCTGGCCAGCTCGAGTGTATGCTCAAGCTTACACTCCATGCTGACCGGACATTCGGCAATCATCGGAGCCTGCTTCAAAGTTCCTTGTTCTGCTGTAACTTTAAAGTGTTCAAATTTGTTCAGATCACGTCCGCTTAAAGTGCCGCAACCATCAGCCAGCTCAACCTGGGTTTTATTGGGCAAGTTGACGGTAAATTCCTCACTTTCTTTTATAATTTGATAGGAGTGCCGGTTGGGGCGAACAGCCGCAGTAATCATCGGCGGTGAAGAATTAACCACACCGACCCAGGCCAGAGTTATGATATTCTTTTCTGATTCGTTACCGCAGCCGATCAGGGCCGGGGGAACGGGACCGAGCAGGATCTGGGTGGATTGCTTTTGCTTGGACATAACAGTCATCCTCCTAAATTTTATCGTAGATTAGCTAAACTGAAATATTCATTCATTGGTCGTTCGGGCAAGAATTGAACTGCTCACCTGTAATTCTAAGTAATAACTTTAAACTCATGACACTTTAATTCGCTTTTTAACAATCTATATACCTACACTCTCTGATCACTTATGAGATTTGATATGTTTCACCCTCCCGGGCGGCTTCGACTTCGGGGAAGTTTTTTTGCGCTTCTGCCAGGTACCGTTCCAGGTCGCGCTCGGGATGATGATGGGTTAAATACAATTTTTTAACTCCTGCTGCAGCAGCAATTTGCGCAGCCTGACTGGAACTTAAATGATTGGGCAATCCTTTTTCGATATCTGCTTCTAAAAAGTTAGCTTCACAAAGGAACAGGTCCGCCCCGCAAGCAAACTGGACCAGTCCGGAATCAAATTCGGTATCGCCGGAATAAACAAATATTGCTGATGAAGTACGGATTTTAAAAGCCAGGGATGGTATGGCATGAATACCTTCCCTGGGCAGAATAGTAAAAGGACCGATTTGTAGGGGCTGCCCTGGCTCCAGTGCCCTAACACTATAGGCATTCTTATAGGAAAGTCGATTAAATTCCGTTTCAGGCTGTGCAGGAGCGTAAAGCGGAAGCGGTTCAAAGCGTTCTCCCTGCTGATATGAGATTTCGAGACCGTAGCGCATGATCATAATATCTGAGCAGTGGTCGGCATGGAGGTGACTTAGTATCACTGCGTTAAGTTTTTTGTAATCCAAGTGCTGCTGAAGGCGGCTGAGAACCCCATTGCCACAATCAATTAAAAGATTACAGTTGTCCTCTTGCAGCAAATAGCCCGAACAGCAGCCTCCCGCTGGTGGATAAGGACCGAAACAACCAAGCACTGTTAGCTGCATAAGTATACCCCCCTCCATCTCATTGTTGCAGCATCATTCTTACGTAATCAAAAACATTTGATTATAAAGGTTATTATGAGTATAACACAGAATTAGTCTTGTAATAAGATAAAGGAGATTATATCGATAAAGTATGAAGCAAGAAATAAGATCCAGGGAAAAGTGGCAGAAATTAAAAAGGGTAGTGTAATGAATGAAGTGTCTTTTGAATGGAAGAAATGGCTCTTAAAGAAGGAATAGTTTTTTTTCGAATAAGCAAATTACGAGCTTCATAAATTGGGGGCACAATAGCCCCACTTTTTTATATTTGAAATGATTAACATCTCATCGACCCTGGTCAATTAATTGTTAATTCCCTGACTTTACCACTACTTATTTTCTGCCGGAAAGCTTCGCTTATTTCACCCTTGGAACTGAAGTAAAGAATCTGCCAGCCTTCAGAAGCTATTGAATCAAGCATGGAAAGAAGTTCATTCAATCTTTCCGGATCGGCTTTAATAAAGGGATCATCAAGGATAAAAAACCCCTTTTCGCCTTCCATTAGCTTTTCCCCCAGGGCCAGCCTGATAGAAAAATATAGCTGGTCATAAGCTCCGCCGGAAAGCTGGGCAGCATCTAGCTCGACCCCGTCGCTGCGAACAGTTTTAATTCTATTTTCTCCGCTTCTAAAAACAACCTCTTTATAGCGGCCTGCAGTTATTCTTCGGAAGTATTCACTGACAGGACTTTCTGAACCAAAAAGTGCAGTTACTTTTTCCTCTTCTTCCTCTTCTATAGTATCAAGCATATCACGCACGATTAAAGCACAATTCCTGTTTTCCTCCTGCTGCTGAAGCCAGCCTTCTACCTTTGACAGGATTACCTCCAGGTCATAGGTTGTCTGGCAGGGTAAACTTTTATCGCCATTACTGGAGAGAATCATATTTGCTTCTTTTTCCAGGTCTCGCAGCTGTGTTGAACGATCCTGCATTTTTTCAGACAGATCTTTTATCTGCTGTTCCAACTCCTCCTTTTCACGGAGCAGTTGGTTGTATTCCACCTGGTCAAAAGTATAATTCTCAGCTGCATTGGCATAGATCTTCAGCCGGTCAAGCTCTTCTTTCCAGTAATCAAAGTTGGCTTGAACTGAAGCATTACTGCCTGCATTACCGAAATGGCTGCTAAGTATCCCTATTTCTCTTTCCAAATCCGTTTTAAGCTGGTGCTTACGATTTAAGATTTCTCTATAGTTATTAAGATTATCAAGGCCCGACTTGCTTTTTAAGTTATTAATCTTCTCTTCTGCTGTTTTGATTTTTTTCATTTTGTCTTGCTGTTGACCGCGCAGACGTTCCCGTTCTTTACGCTGCCATTCCAGTTCATTTTCCAGTTCAACCTGCATATCATTTTTCAATGATAGATCTTTTTGCAGGGAACTGATCTGTTTTTGTAAGGAACTGACATTTTCTGCCGGCAGGCCAAGTTTCTCTGCTTCAGAACAGAGCTGAGCTTCCAAAGCCGCCAGGCATCCCTTCTTTTTTAGATAAAAAAACATATTCCCTGTTAAAACAACAACAGCCAGGAATGTAACAACCAGTAAAGGCTGGGGCCACCAGGAGTCACTGATTAGTAATCCGCTCAGGCTTAGCAGAAAAGCAAGAGCGCTCACCATTAAAGCCCGGTTATAGATAGGCGCTTGAACAAGAATCTGTTCTTTGCTCAATGCCTGCTTTGCCTGGTTATATTCGGCCAGACCAGGCTCCAGCTTTTCCGCTGACCTCACATCCTGTTCCACGCTTTTCAAAGCTTCCTGCTGGTCATTATACTTATGGCGTAAATCCTGCAGGGTAGATTTTTGTTCATTAATTTGTTCCTCAATACTTTTTAATTCATTATGAAGATAATCAAGTTCTGAAACCGTTTTCTGCCAGGCTTCATATTCATCCTGTGAGTAACTGCTTAGCTTTTCGGCCTCTGTCCTAACTGATTTTAACCGGTTGAGCGCTGCAGCGCCTTTTTCATATATCTCCCTGTTTTGCGCATCATGATATGAATTTATTTTTTCTGCGGCTTTGCGATCTTTTAACTCAAGTTCTGCCAGCTCTTCTTCAAAACTTGCAAAATTTTCCTCCCGCAGCTGATTTAAAATCATTTTTGCTTTATCTTTTAAGGCAGATGCCCTGCTAATTTTATCCTTCAACTTAACGGGGGCGGTGTTCTGATAACTACCACCTTCGGTTATACCGCCAAGATCAAGGACTACACTTTTAAGCTTCTCAATTTCTCCCGTCCTCAGGCCTGTTAAACGGCTGGTAAAATCGCGGTAAAAAGAGTTCTCGTCATTAATAGAAAGATCGCTGTCCCTGATAACAAAAATATTAGCAAACAGATCTGGACTAAGCCCGAAATGTTGATCAAAAGTACCCGCTTCCGGAAATTTTATTTCCCTTTGAGAACTCTCTGCTAGAACCAGGTAACCTTCAGGCTTTTCTTCCACCCTTTTTATGCCTTTGAAAACCTTCAGGTTTTTTTTAAAGAGCATTTTTAAAAGAGCATCGATGGTCAGTGTTTTTCCTTCTTCATTAGAAGCATAAATATGGTTAAATAAACCCGGTTTCTTGATACCGCTATCGGAGAGGGGGCCATACCGCCTGATACCATATTCTTTAATAATCATCTTTTCACCCCCCTGAAAGCATCTATCAGCATCTTCTCGGCTTTCTCCTGCTGATCCCGGGTATAATCGGTTAGTGATAATTTTTCGCGAAACTTTTTAAATAGATCGTCTTCCAGGATATGCTGAACATCTTTGAATTCAATCACTAATTCGTCAACCAGGTAATTATCCATTTTTAGCTTAATAGCATCAACCAGTTCGCTCTCATTTAACCCCAGGGCAGCGCCGTTGAAATACCCGCTGATAGATAGAATTAGTTTTGCCCGGAGGTGCAATCCCTGCAAAAATTGTTCAAGCTGTTCAAGAGGGTTTCTTTCGCTGAATGGATCAAGGTTTAAAGACAGTCTTTCATAGTGAGCAGTGTTAAGAATTAGTTCAGAAATTATACCACCGTGTTCTACCAGGTTGGCTTTACGAATCCCTATTTCTCTCCTGGTTACTGCTGAAGGGGACCCTGGATAAACGAACAGCCCTCCGCCAGGCAAGTTCCAGGCGGCGTATCTTGAATGAAAATGACCGGCCAGGACATGCTTTATTGGCAGATCTGCAAAATAGGATAGTTTTACAGGCAGAAACCTTTGGTCACCTTCATCACCCATGTCTTCGGGCGAAAAATAAGCATCTAAAAGCTCACCATGGAAGAGTAAATAATTGATGCGATCAGGATCCATCCTCATTCCTAAATCCTTGAGGCGCCTTACTATTTTCTCAGCGCTTAAACTTTCATAAGGCAGGCCCCAGATTACTACCTCTCCAACTTCCACCGGATCCTCCCAATTATTGATAACAGAAACATTTTCCCCAAAATAAAGACCGCTGCGATAAGCCTTGTAATCATGATTACCTGGAAGGATCACGGTCCGGAAACTTCCGCTGCCGATTGTAGAACGCAGCCTGTTTCTTAGCTTTTCCGCTTCCAAGCCATGATCAAAAAGATCACCGGATATTATCAGGGCATCTACTTCATGTTCCCTGGCGGAACTGACCAGCTCATCAAATGCCGACCAGCGCTCTTCATGCTCTTCGTCCAGGTGCAAATCAGCAGTATGCAAAATAATCATTTCAAATCTCCTCATGTGAAAGGGGCGATGATTTGGTCGCCCCTTTCATTTTATTATTTATTAATTTGTATTGATTTTACTGGACCCCGGGCTTTTTCAGGTATTGATCACCCTTTAAGCCAAGAACGATTAGTATTATCCCGAAGATAGCCATTCCGATAGCAGCATCTCTGAAACGATTAAGAGCGGTTTGAATATAAAGATCCATTGAATGCCCGACAAAGCGAACAATGTCCTCTGCTGAAAAGACAAAAACAATAACCATAAATATAGTGATAGCAAGGGCTAATACCCCCGGACCAAGAAATACCCTAAATTTGTGATCAATAAAAAACAAAAATATCAGCATGAATCCGAATGATGCAAGACAGAGCCAGAAAACATTGTGAATTACCATTGGCCTGAGATCAACATTTAAAATTACCATGTCACGTTGTAATCCGGTAGCCTCGGTAACGATAAGCCTGACGGTATCACTGGCCTCAACCCCGAACAAAGAAAGGGTAAGGAAAGTTAAAAGCACATTCAAAGAAAAAAGTAAGCTTATGATTGTTTTTACCGATACTTTTAAACTATGCAAATAACATCCCCCTTTTAAATAGGTTAAATAATGTTATTCTACTGGGACAAGCAATAATCCTTCAATAATTTTTTTCTACTAAAAAACCCACATTTTCAAGTTAACGTTGTCCTTAATGATAGTTTGTGAACGATCAGGTCCTACTGACACAAGCTCTATTCTTACTCCTACCTTGTCTTCAATCGCTTCAAGGAATTGCCTGGCTGATACCGGCAAATCTTCGAACACCTTTACCCTTGAAATATCTTCATCCCAACCAGGAAAAGTCTCTAAAACAGGGCTGCACCGGCTTAGCTCTTCAATGCTCGCAGGAAAAACCTCTGTCCTGGTATTTTTATAATCATAACTAACACCCAATTTTACTGTATCCATACCACTCAGCACATCAAGCTTGGTAACAGCCAGGCCGGTTAAACCATTCACTCTGGCTGCATAACAGGCTATTACAGCATCAAACCAGCCGCACCGTCTTGGGCGACCAGTAGTTGTGCCAAATTCATTACCTCTTTCTCTTAGCTGCTTACCAGCTTCTGAGTTATCTTCTGTGGGAAATGGACCTTCCCCAACCCTGGTTGTATAAGCCTTGATCACCCCCAGAACCTGGGCAAGATGTTGAGGCCCAATGCCATTACCGCTTGCTGCGGCAGCAGCAGTTGTCGAAGAAGAAGTAACGTAAGGATAAGTTCCGTGATCAAGGTCTAATAAAGCTCCCTGTGCTCCTTCAAATAAAACCTTAGCTCCCCTCTGCAGACTTTCTTCAAGGATTTGCGAAGTATCGGTTACCAGTGGACCCAGTTTTTCAATAGCCGGTCGGTAAAAATCCAAAAGTTCGCTCAGGTTATAGCCTTTATGATTATATACTTTATTTAGTATAAGGTTTTGCATAGGTAATATTTCTTCCAGCCGCTGCTTAAAACATTCATAAGCTATCATATCAACAGCCCTTATTCCCCGGCGCATAACTTTATCCGCATAAGCAGGACCAATCCCGCGGCCGGTAGTGCCAATTTTTTTATCACCAAGTAATTTTTCATTTTCTTCATCCAGATCACGATGGTAAAGCATATTTAGGTGAGCTTTGCTGCTAATACGAAGACCCTTGGTGTCTATACCACGTTTTTCCAGTTCTGATAGTTCTTCAACTAAAACCAGGGGGTCAACAACCATCCCGTTACCAAGCAAACATAAGGTGCCTTCGTTCAGAATCCCTGAAGGAACATGGTGCAGCTTAAAAACATTTGCCCCATAAACTACGGTATGCCCGGCATTATTCCCACCCTGAAACCTGGCTACAAGATCTGCTTTAGCAGCAAGATAATCAATCACCTTGCCCTTACCTTCATCCCCCCACTGAGCACCGACAACCACAAGGCTTTTGCTCCTGTTCATCTCAACACCGCCTATAAATTACTAATTCTTTCTTTAAATATTTGATTTAATTCGGCCGGGTCAGCTCTACCTTTCGTCATCGCCATTACCCTGCCAACCAGGAAAGCGAGCGCTTTTTCTTTGCCCTTGAGATAATTTTCTACAGCCTCCGGATTTTCTGATATAACCGCCTCCACCAGCGGCTGCAGTTTTTCTTGTCCTGAAATACGGCCCAGGCCCTTTTCTTTAAGCATCTTTTTAGGGCTTCTGCCACTCTTTACCATTTCAGTTAACAGCTCTTTTGCTGTAGGGCGGTTGATTTCACCCTGGTCTAAAAGCTCCAACAGTTCAGCAAGCCTTTTTGCTTCTAGATCAGCAGCATCTTTTCCGCTTTCTCTCAGTTGATATTGCAAATCACCCTGGACCCAGTTGGCAAGGTTGCTGTATTGACCATAATGCTGAGCTGCTGCTTCGAAGAAATCGCCAAGTGACCTGTTAGCTGTTAATTGGGCCGCTGCTACTGCGCTCAGGTCGTAATTTTCCTTAAGCCTTTTTCGGCGCGCAGCCGGTAATTCAGGCAATGAAGCTAAAATTTTATCTACAAATTCTTGCTCGAACACCAGTGGTAAAAGATCGGGTTCCGGAAAGTAACGGTAATCTGATGAGCCCTCTTTGCTTCGCAGGGGAATAGTCTTTTTTGATCCTTCATCCCAATGGCATGTTTCCTGGGTAATAGCCCCCCCGGTAGATAAAATTTTGGCCTGCCTTTCTGCTTCGTAATTAAGAGCCAGCTCCACCGCTCGGAATGAATTCATATTTTTCACTTCTGCCTTTGTCCCCAGCTGATTTGAACCGACTGGGCGAAGTGATATATTGGCGTCACAACGCAGCGAACCCTCTTCCATCTTGCAATCAGAGGCACCGGAATATAACAGAAGGGCGTGCAGATCTTCTAAAAATAGCCGTGCTTCCTGGCCGGACTTAATATCAGGAGCGGTAACTATTTCAAGCAGGGGTATACCGGCCCGGTTATAATCAACCAGTGAATATGCAGAAACCATAATTGAGTTGCCGGCATGAATTAGTTTGCCCGCTTCCTCTTCCAGGTGAATCCTTTCCAGGTTAATAGAGCGCTCTACTCCCTCAAATTCAATTTCCAAAAACCCACCCCTGGCCAGCGGCTGGTCATACTGTGATACCTGGTAGGCTTTTGGCAGATCAGGATAAAAATAGTTTTTCCGGTCAAAACGGCTCTGCAGCTGTACCTTGCTGTTTAAAGCAAGAGCTGCCGTAACGGCCAGCTCAATGGCCCTCCGATTAAAGACCGGCAGGCTGCCAGGTAGCCCCAGGCAAACAGGGCAACAATTTGTATTTGGTTCTTGCCCGAAGACTGTGCTGCAGCTGCAAAACAGTTTAGATCTGGTCTTCAGTTCGAGGTGTATTTCAAGGCCGATGACAACTTCATATTTATTCATCTTAAACTTCGCCTCCTTCGGGAAGCTTTACTTTTGGCCTCATTGGTTGTGGTTCTCCTGCTTCTTCTAAAAAAGAAGCTACCTTGAACAGCTGTCCTTCATTAAAGTAAGAGCCTGAAAGCTGCATGCCCAGCGGCAACCCTTCAGAGCTGATCCCACATGGAACGGAAAGGGATGGTACTCCTGCCAGGGAGTCAGTAATATTGCATACATCAGAAAGATACATCTGTAAAGGATCCTCTGTTTTTTCTCCAATATTAAATGCAGGGGTAGGTGTAGTGGCCCCGATTAATACATCAAAACGTCTGAAAGCGGCATCATAATCACGGCGAATCATTGTTCTTACTTTCATAGCCTGCAGGTAGTAAGCATCATAATATCCCGCACTCAGAGCATACGTACCAATCATAATTCTCCTCTTAACCTCGGGGCCAAAACCTTTTCCTCTTGTTTTGCAGAACATTTCTTCGATGCTGTCACCTCCAGCATTATATCCGTAACGTACTCCATCATAACGTCCAAGGTTAGAACTGGCTTCGGAAGGAGCAATCAGGTAATAAGCACTGAGACCATGGTCTGTCAGGGGTAGCGATATTTCATCCACTTCCGCGCCGTTATCTTTTAATAGTTTGACTGCTTTTAACACGGCTGCAGTTATTTCAGGGTCAAGGCTCTCGGAAACATTTTGACGGATCACCCCTACTTTCAGCTTTTTGATGTCCCGACCAAGATCTTTAGTAAAATCAGGAACTTCTCCGGGCAAAGCAGTAGAGTCTAACGGATCATACCCGGAAATTAAGTTCAACAATAAAGCACTATCCCTGGCTGTAATTGTCAAAGGCCCAATCTGATCAAGAGAAGAGGCAAAAGCAATTAAACCATAACGGGACACACGGCCATAAGTAGGGCGCAAGCCGGTTAATCCGCAAAGGGAAGCAGGTTGACGTATGGATCCACCTGTATCGGATCCCAGCGCCAACGGAGCCATCCCAGCTGATACCGCCACAGCAGATCCCCCGCTGGAACCTCCTGGAACCTTTTCAAGGTTCCAGGGATTATGGGTAGGATAGAAGGCTGAATTTTCAGTAGAGGAACCCATAGCAAATTCATCCATATTGGTTTTGCCAAGCACTGGTAAACCAGCTTTTTTTATGGCAAGAACTACGGATGCGTCGTAAGGTGGTATATAGTTTTCAAGGATATGTGAAGCACAGGTTGTTCTTAACCCCTGGGTGCTGATATTATCTTTCAGGGCAATCGGTACTCCGGCCAGTGGATGGAGTTCTTCTCCCTTTTCAATCCGGCTGTCAACCTCGCTCGCGGTTTGCAATGCCATTGCGGGAGTATGGGTTACAAATGCCCTTAAATGAGGTTCAAGCAGCTCTATCCGATCAAGAAAGCTTTGCACCACTTCCACTGCACTCACTTCTTTTTTGCGAATCATACCACTTAGTTCTGAAGCAGTTTTTTCGTATAACTTCATGTTAAACCTCTTTTCCCGCATCACTTTTATTATCTTTAGCAGTAATGCTTGGAACTTTAAAATAATCCTGCTGACGTCTCGGTGCGTTTTGCAAAACACGGCTTAAGGTTAGTGAGACCCTGGTTTGATCATCACGCAGCACTGTCGGCAAAGCTATTACATGAGAAGTTGGCTCAACACCTGTAGTATCAATTTCCTGAACCTTACGAGCAGTATTCAGGATATCACCAAGTTGACCGGCCATTACTTCTTTTTCTTCCGCCTTAAGATCTAGTCTGGCCAGGCGGGCAACATATTCAACTTCTTTACTAAAATCAACAGAGCTCATCTACTCTTTCCCCCTCTTTAAAGAATGCAAAAACAATAAACCGGCTTCCCTGAGCCGGTTTTGCTAACTTTATTGAGCCTAGCTGATCTGGCAGGACCTTTTTTGCAATTCCCGTTTTTTGCCGCTGTTTTCTACTCTTACCCTTAATATATTGTATTGATATCACAAAAATATTTTAATCCATCTGCCCTGTTCAGTCAAGGAAATTGTTCACATTCAAACCTTTTAGCTGTGGTATAATCGTAGAAAATTCTTTGGGGGTTTTTTGCCAAATGGTAAATGTTTCTATTAAAGGTAACCGCCAAGAGAAAACATACGACCTGGTTATAGTTGGCTCAGGCCCTTCCGGTTCACTTGCAGCTGCCCGGGCTGCAAAAGCCGGGCTCTCTGTCATCATGATTGAGCGCAAAAAACACCCCCGTTTAAAAACATGCGGTGGTTTTCTTTCCAATCGCGCTATCTCCTTACTGCCTGAAGACTTAAAACTGGGTTCGTTAAAAACAGAACCAGTTTACCAGGTTAGCGTTATAAAAAACAGAAAGCCTTATACTTTTAACAGTAAAAGCCGCCTGGGAATAATATTAAAAAGAGAAGACCTTGATCACCTGATGGTTAAATACGCTTGTAAATACGGTGCTGAATTAAAAGAACAAGAATCCCTTAGAGCAATAAACAAATCTGTAGACAAAAATAAAAACCATACTTATTATTCCGTGCAGCTTAATAATAACATCACCTTGAAATCACATTTCATTATAGGTGCTGACGGAGCCTTTGGCTGCACTGCCTCGTTAGCCGGTATTCGCAAAAAAAGGCAGGCTTTTCCCGGCTGGGGATTATCCCAAACCTTTAATACCGAAACAGCTATCGCAGAAAGAGGATCTCTAAAGTTTTATCCTCAGCCTTTTTTAGGAGGAATGGGCTGGTCATTTAGCGGTCCTGAATGGATTAACCAGGGTGTTGGCGGTCTTTCTTGTAAAAAAATACTGGCAAAATCTTACCGGCAGTTATTTCCACCTGAGTCCGAAGAAAATTCAGATCATCCCGGGCCGCAAAGCTGGCCTCTTCCTTTTTTGGGTCCTTTACAGAATATCGCCTCGGACAATATTATATTAGTGGGAGATGCAGCGGGACTGGTAGAACCATATTCCGGCGAAGGACTTTATAACTCCCTGGTAAGTTCGCACCTGGCCGTGCATGCTATCTTGAACTGCCTGGCCGGCATTGAGAACAAGGCTAAGGCGGCAGAAATATACAGGCCCCTTATCAAAAAGCAGTTTTTTTTCACCTTTTTTAAAACTCTGATTGGTTCTATTTCTCTTCATGTTCGTTCCATCATCGCTCCTTCAACCCTTCCTTCCGAAATAGCAGCGATGATGGATAACTTGTCCTGGTTTAGTCACAGCCTCGATCTATCAGTTTTCGGAAGGGACTAATTCCCCGTCAAATATATCATAGATTGAAGCCAGCTTATTATTTTTAAAATAATATCGGGGCACCCTTTTACTCACCGCACAAAGCAGTTCGTAGTTAATGGTGCCAATCAGCTCGGCGGCTTCTTCAACCTTGATTTCCTCCTGCCCCTGCTTGCCATATAAAACAACTTCGTCGCCGAGGCGCACTCCCGGTACGTCTGTTACATCAACCATCATCTGGTCCATACAAATTGTTCCCACCACGGGGACACGACAGCTACGAATTAAAACCTGCCCTTTATTCGATAACAGCCTGCTGTATCCATCCGCATAACCGACCGGAATAGTCGCAATCAGGCTTTCCCGGCTGGTGTGATAAGTGCAGCCATAACCGATAGCTTTGCCTGCCTGAACTTTTTTTACAAGGATAACCCTGCTTTTGAAAGAAAGTGAAGGTTTAAGGTTCGGTTCAATATCCCGCATTTCAGAAGCCGGATAATGACCATACATGGACAGACCCAGCCTGATCATGTTAAAACGAGACGACGGGTGATTAAGGGCAGCAGCGCTATTGGCCGCATGAACCAGGGAAAATGAGATGCCTCTTTCCTGGCAGCTATCAATGATCCTGTTAAATAGCAGCATCTGTTCGGTTGTGTAGGTAAAATCATTATCCTCTGCGGAGGCCAGGTGCGTAAATATTCCTTCCAGGCTTAAGCCTTCTAGAATAGAAATTCTGGTTATTACCTCAAGAGCTTCTTCGGGAAGCAAGCCTACCCGGCCCATTCCTGTATCAACTTTAATATGAACCGGTAATACAATATTTAGCTCCTGAGCCTGCCAGGAAAGCTGTTCGGCAGTATCAAGGCCAAAAATTGTCGGTGTTAAATTATATTCAACCAGTTTTTTAAAAAGTGAGGGATCAGTATAACCCAGGATCAAAATTTTAGCCTTTATTCCGGCTTTTCGCAAATCAACTGCTTCATCTACAAAGGCAACTGCCAGGCATGAAGCACCCGCATTAATCGCCATTTCAGCAACCCTTCTTGCTCCATGCCCGTAGCCATCAGCTTTCACTACGGCTATAATCTCAGTTACTGAGCCGATCTGCTTCCTAAACAACCTGATATTATGGGCTATATGGTCGAGGTTTATCTCTGCCCAGGCCGGACGGACTGACAGTATTGATTTCATTGCTTCACCCTGTTTCTGATCCCTGCTAATATTTTTAAGTAACCATATCCTCTATCCGGGAGGGCAAGTGATTCAACCAAGTAAACGAATCACACTGGGATTTGGTTTGATCTCGGGTATTTCTAAAACCTTGGCCAGGGCTTGCTGGAAAGCCTTTTCCTTGACATCATGAGTTACCAGGACAATCTCTGCAGTATTACCGTAACGGCATTTCTGGATGACCATGTCCAGGCTGACATCTTCATTGCCAAAAGCTTCAGCCAGGGAAGCAAAAACCCCGGGCCTGTCATCAGCAAGAAACCGCAGATAAAACCTGGTCATTAAATCATCAATCGATACAAATGAGGTTTTACTGAAAGTTTCCTCAATGATTCGATCAAAACACTGATACCGGATGCTGCGAGCAGCTTCAGCGACATCTGCCAGAATTGCTGTTGCAGTCGGTTTGGCTCCGGCTCCCGGACCATAAAACATTAATTCACCGACGGCATCTGCTTCAATGAAAATAGCATTAAACTCATTCAAAACTGACGCGATTGGATGATTATCCGGAACAAGGGTCGGGTGAACCCTTAAAGCAAGGCCCTCGGGAAGCCTTTCGCCAATGGCAAGCAGCTTTACTGTATAACCAATTTCTTTTGCATAAGCAATATCCTGGTAAGTTACACCTCTAATACCCTCAACATAAACCTGTGTGGGATCAATGTTATTTCCGAAAGCCAGGCCACTCATGATAATTAACTTATAGGCGGCATCACGTCCTTCAAGATCACTGGAAGGATCAGCTTCAGCAAATCCCTGTTTTTGTGCTTCAGCTAATGCTTCATCCAAACTCAGCTGATCCTGGGTCATACGGGTAAAAATATAATTGGTAGTACCGTTAACAATGCCAACAAGACGATGAATCCGGTCAGATACCAGGCTTTGTTTTAATGGACGAATCAGGGGAATCCCCCCGCCGACAGATGCTTCGTAAAAAATATTTAAATCCTTTTCCCTGGCCATGGCCAGCAGTTCTTCACCATGGGTGGCCATTAAATCTTTGTTAGCAGTAACCACGTACTTGCCATATTCCAGGGCTTTTTTAATAAAACTAAAGGCAGGTTCTATTCCTCCTATCAGTTCGATCACAATATCTATTTCAGTCTCCTGAATAACCTCTTCTGCTGAAGAGGTTATTACTTCTTCAGGCAGTTGAAGAGCTCTCAACCTGGTAATATCACGGTCAGCAACCTTTTCCAGAATAAGGTTGACACCTATTTTTTCGCTGATTTTTTCCCCATTGTCTTTAAAAAGATCCAGAACTCCACTGCCAATGGTACCGCTGCCAATTAGTCCTATCTTTACTGCCTCTTTATCCATCGCTTTTACCACGCCCTTCCGCTTTATTCGTAGATCTTTTCATCCACCTGATCTGCTTCAACGGCATCGAATTCGATATCACGGCCCATGATTCCTTCTTTGCCCATTTCTTTAAAATACTCATGCTGAATAATCAAGTCCATAATTTCGTTTGTACCTGTCCAAATCATAATCAGGCGAACATCGCGCAGCATTTTTTCGATCGGGTAGACATTAGAATAACCGATGCCTCCCATTACCTGCATCGCATTATTTACCACTTTCCAGGCATTTTCTGTGGCAACCTTTTTAGCCTCAGAAACCATTCGCCTTGATCTGCCAGGCGGATCTCCCGCATCTACAGTACGGGCAGCCAGGTAAACTATGCCCCTGGCAGTATCGAGCAGAGTAACATTATCAGCTACCTTAAAACTAACAGCCTGAAAATTTTTAATTTCCGTCCCAAATGCTTTGCGCCTGGTGCTGTAACGGGCTGCAATTTCATTCGCCGCCCGACCCATACCGATAGCGCCGCCGGCGCTGGTCATCCTCTCGGGAATCATCATCTGGTAAAAGATTTCCGAGCCTTTGTTTTCCTCCCCGAGCAAATTCTCTGCAGGTACCCTGACATTATTGAATACAAGACGGCCTGTTCCACCACCACGGGTTCCCATCAGTCCGTAAAGGTACTCTGCTTTTACTTCCGGGCAGCGATCAACCAGGAAAGCACTGATAGACTGATGCGGTTTTCCTTCAGGATTGGTCCGGGCATAAACCATAAAATAATCAGCACCTTCTGAACCGACAACAAAACGTTTTTGACCGTTAAGAATATAGTAATCTCCATCTTTAATTGCCGTGCAGGCTGCTCCGAAAAAATCAGAACCGCCGCGCGGCTCTGTTAGCGCTTCAGCGGCAGTTAGACGTCCTTCGATTGTCGGGCGGAGATATTTTTCCTTGAGCAGGTCAGATCCGAACTTATCTATGGCTTCGCCAACAATACTAACCAGTGAATAAAGGCAGCCCAGCGAGGTTCCAAGAACTCCTACCTCCTCCAGGGCAATTATTTCCGAAGTCCACGGCATCCCACGTCCACTATATTTTTCTGGAAAACGCAGACCAAGTAAACCCCGGGCTGCCGCTTTTTCCAGGAACTCACGGGGGTAGCGAACTTTATCTTCATCCATGTCACGCAATAGCTGCTTATCAATATCTTCTTTGACAAAAGCCCTTACTTCCTCCTGCAGTTTTTTTTCTTCAGCTGTCATCAAACAGTCGAGCATCTAAGACCCTCCCCATATTTTATAAAGGCCTTACCATCTTCAGGTAAGGGTTCCCCTCAAAATTAGAATCACAATCAACCAGGTATTGAAATGCCTCCTTATAGCGGGCCAACACGTCCCTGGCCATGTGACCACGTCCTTCTGGAACCAGGTCCCCTGCCAGTCCGTGCATAAAAACAGCTGCCCTGGAAGCATCGCTGTAAGCCATCCCCTGGGCAATAAATGAAGTCACCATCCCGGTTAACAAGTCACCGGTGCCGGCAGTAGCAAGTGCTTGACTGCCGGTAGGATTAATACTCACTTTGCCGCCGGGAGTTGCAATAACAGTATTTGAACCTTTTAAAATAATTATACATTCCCACAGGCGGGCATTTTTTATAGCCACATCGAGGCGGCTGCTCTGAATTTGACCGGCAGGTATACCAGTTAGACGGCTCATTTCGCCGGGATGTGGCGTTATTACAGGTGTGTGCCTTGCTGATCGCAAATTATTCATTTTTTTCCCCAGGGCAGCCAGGGCTCCCGCATCCAAAACAAGTGGAACAGGGCTCAACTGAACTAATTTACTTATTAATTCTGAAGTAACATTGCCCGTATCAAGGCCGGGACCAACAGCAAGAGCGTCACATTCTTTAGATTTACCAATAATTGTATTTACTGCTTCAGGGCTGATAATCCCCTTTTGCTGTTCCGGCAGGGGGACAATAATTACTTCCATTGTTTTAGTCCCAACTTCATGACAAATACTTTCCGGTACAGCCAGGTATACCAGGCCGGAGCCACAACTTAACGCTGATTCTGCAGTCATCACTGCTGCACCGGCCATTCCCGGTGAACCGGCAACTATTAAAGATTTCCCTACACTTCCTTTATGGGCGTCAGGTGGACGGTCAGGTAATACCTTTCTGACAAAAGCAGGTGTAACCAGCTCAACCGTTTCTTCTTTTAGCAGGTTGTCAGGTATATGGATATCGCCAACAATTACTTTTCCTGTTAAACCTGCTCCGGGGTAAAGGAACATACCGAGTTTCGGAGCGGCAAAAGTTATAGTCCAATCAGCTTTGACAGCTATACCTAAGATTTGGCCACTATCAGCATCTATCCCGGATGGTATATCAACAGCCAGCACAGGAACATTACTATCATTGACAATCTTAATAAGGTCTGCTGTTAAGCCGGTAATTTCACGGTCAACTCCAATACCTAGAAGCGCATCGATTACCAGATCGGCATTTTGAACATCCTCAACTAAAACCTCCAACCCACTTTTGTCCGTAAGGTAATTAATTGGATACCCGACCTTCTTCAAATATTTTTCCTGGCCTGCTGCTTCAGCTTTACAGCCACCAGGTTTTGCAGAGCACCAGAGAAAAACCTTATAGCCCGCTTTTTCCAGCAAGCGTGCTGCAACAAGACCATCACCGCCGTTGTTACCATGTCCGGCCAGGATCACCACCCGTGTATTCTCAGGTAGCAAAGAAGTAACAAATTCTGCAATGCGCATGCCTGCAGTTTCCATTAAAACAGAACCAGGCAAACCGTACTCCTCGATGGTTTTCCGATCCGCCTTCCGCATGGAGTCCCGGCTCAATACCTTCATTATATATTTAGGCCTCCCCATTTGTTTCTACTACCGACAGCATGTTAATACTTCGATATAGATCCAATTTACTCCTTCTTTACAGAATAATTGTAAAGTGATTTTGTTTTATTGGGCCAGGCTAAATCATTTTTTAAATATAATTGATGCAAAAAGCCAAATGTATTATAATAATTGTGTTTGCTAAATAGGGTACTTGCTTTTTTGGGAATACTGATGATAATATCTTATTGCCTTAATGCATAAGGAAGGAGGGTTTTAGTTTGCCTAATATTAAATCAGCTGCGAAAAGAACCAGGCAGAGCATAAAACGCGAAGAACGTAACCGGAGAGTCAAAAGTGCGCTTAAAACTTCAATTCGTCATTTTGAAGATTCTCTGGCCGAAGGAGATCTTGAAACCGCGGAAGTTAAACTGACTGCGGCAGTGCGCACTATTGATAAAGCTGCGGCAAAAGGGGTTTTGCATAAAAATAATGCAGCCCGTAAGAAATCATCCCTGAATCGCGCTTTTAACAGAAGCAAAGCGGTTTAATCAAAAAAACCGACCGTAGTCATTGATTTAACTGGACTGCAGGTCGGTTTATTATTTTTAAGATTTTAAGCAGGGCACATTATTTTCTATCAAAAATTCAGCCAGCCATGCCCCGGCCTGACCTACCACTGAAGGACATTTATCTTTTGTGCCACCTGCTTCTTCATACTCATAATATTCTTCATTATCAAGAAAATGGTATGCCCTGCCGAAAAGGGTAGTCTGGACCTGGTGACAGGTATACCCTCCGTATTTTTCTTTAAATAAATCCCAATAAGCTCTGACTATCGGTCCGGGCCTCCTTAAAAGTCCTATATCAGAAAAGTCATCACGAGAACGGCCGAAGAAATAACTGAGGATGAGAACCCCACCGCTAAAAGCTCCGCAGGGGCCTTCAGTTGTCGATGCTATCCCTCCGGAAAGTGATGTTGATGCCTTAAATATTGCATTATTTACCGGAAAAAAATCCTGAATAGCTCCAACCACACACTGAGCACACCCATCGTAACGCTGCTCGTATTCATAACCACGCTGATAAACATCCTGCATGATTCTTTCCTTATCAACTTTAATCCGTTCATCCATATAACCACTCCTCCACCCTTATATTATACACCATGTTGTGAAGCGCTTTGGATATAATCAATTCTGCCCAGGATTAATTCCAGAGCTCGCTCAGGTTCAATACGCCCGGTTTTAATCTGCCGATCTGCTTCCTGGAGAGCCATTAATACTTCTTCAAGAACATATCTGTTATAGGATACCGCCTGCTCCCTCAACTTGCCTGCAACAAAAGGATGAATCTCGAGTGTCGAAGCAAATTCCTGCTGCGGTAAACCGTCTTGCATTAAGCTATGTGTCTGTAACAACAGCCGATAGTGGCGGACAAGCATAAAGAAAATTAACAGTGGCTTTTCACGTTTCCTTAATAACAGATCCATAATATTATAAGCTCCGGCTAGATTTCCTTCAGCCATGGCATCGGAAAGCTTGAATACATCACCCTGGATATCACCTGTAAAAAGTTCTTCAACAACAGAAGTAGTTATTATTTCTTCTTCTGAATCGAGATAGGAAGCATATTTATTCAATTCATTGGAAAGGAAGTGTAAATCGTGGTTCCCGGAAGCAAGTATTTTTTCAAGGGCCGACCTTTCAATCTTTTTGCCAAACTTCGAAGCTTTATTCTTGATCCATGAAGCAAGTGCCTCCCCTTTTAAGGGACTGCAGTCCAATACTGTTCCGTATTTATTGAGCACCTTGAAAATTCTCCTGCGCCGATCCACAGCCCGGGTTAAAAAAATTAAAATCCCTTGCTGCCCTCCTGTGAAAGCCTGTTTGAGGTATTCTTCTAACATTTCAGCATGTTTTTTTTCGCTGCTGCTTTGAATAGATTCCTTTTCTCCCTCTACCTTTTCTTCATTTCTCCGAACAGGAGTCAGGTACGGTGGGTTATCTACAACTATCAACCGCCTGCTGGAAAATAAACCACCTTCACTTAGCCTCTCTATTATTTGCTCAAGGTTTAGACTGCGACCATCATAATTTTCCCAGCCATACTCGCTCTCCCCATCAAGAAATGCAGCTGCCAGAAGTGAAATAAGCTCTTCCTGTAAATATCTTTCTTCACCATAAAGCAGGTAAACCGGAGAAAACTCCTTTTGCCTGATATTTTTTATTATATTCATGTAGGATAACATTATTAACCTCTTTTGTTTAATCTCCTGGCCCACAGCTGCCTTGATTCAGGCAGTAAAATTACAAGAACTGTAAACACTTCCAGGCGTCCGACAACCATCATTATCGTAAGCAAAAAAAGCCCCGCTGGTGGAATAATCCCGTAAGTTTCTGTCGGGCCGACCCCGGATAGGCCGGGCCCAACATTACCAATTGTCGCTGCAACAGAAGAAAAAGCTGTCTCAAAATCAAGACCCATAAAAGCAATAGCCAGTGTGGCCAGGCCAGTAAGAGCAAGGTATGTAAAGCCAAATCCCATGATCGGACGAAGGACTTCCTCGCTGACGGTATGATCACCAAGCTTGACAGAAGCTCTTGCTGACGGGTGAATCGTTTGTCTTAATTCACGGAAAGAATATTTAATCATCATCATCCAGCGCACCTGTTTCATCGAACCACCGGTTGACCCCCCGCATGCCCCTAAAAACATCATGAACAGCAAGAAAGCACGCGAGAAGCTGGGCCAGAGTTCAAAATCAGCTGTTGCATAACCGGTTGTCGTAGTGATGGAAACAACCTGAAAAGCACTTTCGCGTAATATCTGTGAAAGCTTGAGAGAACTGTGACTATGCGTATTTATCGATACCAGGATAATCCCGGCCAGAATAACTATGAGGAAAAAACGAAGCTCGGGATTTTTAAAAATGCTTAAATCACCGCGGATAAGGCGGAAGTAAAGGGCAAAGTTAATCCCTGCAAAAAGCATGAAAACTATAATGATTATTTCAGCATAGGGATTGTTAAAAGCAGCAATACTTGCATTGTAAGTAGAAAAACCACCGGTAGGCATAGTGGTAAAGGCATGAGCTATTGAGTCATAAATCCCAAGCCCTGAAATAATCAACAACAATATTTGGATGACAGTCAGGGCAACATAAATCAACCAGAGCCTCCGGGCAGTTTCAACAACCCGGGGCACAACCCTTTCTGCTATTGGCCCGGGCAATTCTGCCTTAAACATGGTCATGCTGCGAAAGCCGAACCTGGGCAGAACCGCCAGGAACAGTACGATAATACCCATTCCGCCAAGCCACTGGGTCAGGCTGCGCCATAATAATATTCCACGCGGCAAAACTTCTACATCTTCGATTAAGGTGGCTCCGGTAGTAGTAAAGCCGGAAACGGATTCAAAAAATGCCTGCAGGAATGAACCATCAAAAACTCCATAGAAATGATAAGGCAGCGCTCCGAATATACCGGCAATAAACCAGGCCAGGGTAACCATGGTGAAATTTTCAACAATATTTAACTCTTCGCCCCTGGCAGGAAGAAAAAACCAGTATAATAATCCTCCCAAAGCCAGACAAAGCATAATTGATTTTAAAAAAGCTGTTTGATCACGGCCCTGCTCTACAAAAGCCCAAATTGTCGGTAAAAGCATGGTCAAGGCCAGGAAGATGAGCATAATACCAATGAGGAAAAAAATGCGGTTGTTTCGCACCGTTGAACCTCCCTAAACAGTTAATCCGGCAGATTAATCTTCCTCGATATGCACCAGCTTATCACGCAGGTACTTTCGGTCTTCCTTGCCTGAAGAAGGTGCAAAAAAACGATCAAGCTTTGCACTAACTTTCGGCACAGAAAAAATAACAAGGTGATCATCAGGCATCAGAACTGTGTCACCGCTGGGTATAATCACTTCATCATCGCGTACTATTGAGCCAATCAGCATTCCCCGTGGCAGCTTAGACTGGGCGATAGTCTTATTCGCCACACCGGCTGACTGAGGCAGGATTATTTCAATAATCTCAGCTTTTTCATCCTGCAGGATCGATAAAGAAACAACATCTTCTTTACGAGTGAACCTTAATATCTGGGAAGCAACCAGCAAGCGAGGATTAATTACACTGTTAATACCGAGGGCACTATAAACCGGCACATATTGAGGCTTCATTATCTCGCAGATAATCTTCTTAACCCCAAACTGACGTGACAATAATGCAGCAACAATATTATTGCGATCATCACCGGTAGAAGCTATTACAGCATCCGCCCAGTCGGTATCTTCTTCTTTAAGCATGGCAATTTCAGTCGCATCGCCCTGAACAACAAGGGTCTTATTTAGATCCCGGCATAATTCTTCACAGCGTTCTTCACTCTTCTCAATTAACTGGACGGTAAAATTCTGTTTACTCTTTTCAAGCAGGAGAGCCAGTTGACGTCCGATCAGTCCTCCACCCATGATAGTAACATTATGAACCCTGGTTTTTTCATGATGTAAAAGCGAGCTAATATCTTTTAGCGTTCCTGTTCTGCCCAGCAAATATATTTTATTACCCGGATAAATTACATCATTGCCACCTGGAACAATAAATTTGCCATCAGGATCACTGATCCCGACAATAATAGCATCATTATGAAGAGGAAGATTGTGCAGGGGAACCCCTGTAATCTCAGCTTCGGAACCGACTACCACACCCAGCATCATCACCTTACCCCGTTTAAAATACTCTACCTCTGCTGCATCGGGGAAATGCAGCATTTTAGATATTTCCATCGCGGCAACCCTCTCCGGGTTGATAACAATATCAATCCCCAGTTGCTTGGGTGTTAAGACCGATTCGTCTCCCGCGTAGCCGGAATTTCTTATTCTGCAAACTGTGATCGGCACATCATACTGTTTTGCCAGCATACAGGCAATAATATTTACTTCATCTACCTGGGTAACTGCAATCATCATATCAGCATTCTTAATATTAGCTTTTTCCAGAACTGCGGCGTTAGCACCATTATCTTCAATAACCATTACATCAAGCGCTTCCTTAAAGCGTCTGGCTTTAACTTCATTTTTTTCTATAACAACAACATCCTGGGCTTTCTCCGACAGGTTGCGGGCCAACTCATACCCAACCCCTCCTCCACCGACAATAATGATCTGCATTTCACCATCGACCTCACTTTCGAAAAAAAAGAGACAGCGGCTACGCTGCCTCATCAGGGAGAAAAATTAAAAAACAAATTTATAACCTGACCGGCAGCCCGGCAGTCTCTCTGGCTCAGAGGACTCAAGGCTTTGCGTCCCTGCCTTTCGGCAGGTTTGCCCTGAACGGTCTAATAAACTAACCATATTATATACTATCATCTGTTTGATGACAACACCATTTCCACTTAAAAACGAGTATTTTTTAACTTAGCTGTCTGAGACAACCGAATTACCGAGAGTTCCAATCCCCTCAATAAAAACCTCAAATTTATCTCCCGGTTTTAGCTGCCCGATTCCAGAAGGTGTGCCTGTCATAATAACATCACCAGGTAAAAGAGTCATACAACCGGAAACGAACTCAATTATCTGCGCTGTTGTAAAATAATGGTCTGCTGTAGGGGCTTCCTGAACCTTTTTGCCATTCAAAAAACCCTGGACAACAAGACTCTCGGGATTTTCAATTTCTGTTTCGATAACCGGACCCAGGGGGCAAAAAGTGTCAAAACCCTTGGCATAAGTCCACTGACCTTCTTTAGGCTGCTTGTCCCTGGCCGTGACATCATTGGCACAGGTGTAACCAGCAACAAAGTCCAAACCTTTTTCAGCGCTCACTCTGTAAGCTTTTCTACCGATTACTACTCCCAGTTCAGCTTCATAGTCAACACGCTTGCTCTGGGGTGGAACAATTATATCAGCACCTGGACCAATAACCGAAGTCGAAGGCTTTATAAAAATAATTGGTTTTTTGGGTAAAGGAATATTCATTTCCTCGGCGTGAGAGCGATAGTTCAGACCCAGGCAAATCACCTTTGACGGCAGGCAGGGGGAGATTAGCTTTATCTCGCTACTCTTAAACTGCCTTCCTGTCTCAGCATGTTTGATCAGCCAATCATTTGCTGACTGGCTGATTTCAATTATCACATCTTCTTCAAGCCTGCCAATTCGGACAGTCTTATCTTCTAAAAAACGAACCAGTTTCAATTTCAGTCCCCCCCTAAGTAATAAGAAATCCGAAGTTTGACACCAAAACTTAGACTAATATTTACCAGTTTTCGCTTACAACTTCAAAATGAGCCTGCGAATGATTGCATGAAGGACAGACTAAAGGAGACTCCTTCCCTTCATAAACATAACCACAGTTTCGGCAAAACCACACTTCAACCTGATCCTTCTTGAATACTTTACCATTCTTAATATTATCCATTAACCCCAGGTAGCGCTTTTCGTGCTGCTTTTCTGCTACCGCAATCGATTCAAATATATCGGCTATATCATTAAACCCTTCCTGCCTGGCCACTCTGGCGAAACCGGGGTACATGTCTGTCCACTCGTAGTTTTCTCCGCCGGCAGCTTCTTTCAAGTTTTCCATAGTATTACCGATAACCCCGGCTGGAAAAGAAGCCTGTATTTCAACTTCGCCGCCTTCAAGCAGCTTAAAAAGCCTTTTGGCATGTTCCTTTTCCTGGTTTGCTGTTTCCTCGAATATCGCGGATATCTGCACATAGCCATCCTTTTTCGCTTTGCTGGCGAAATAAGTATAGCGGTTTCGTGCTTGAGATTCTCCGGCAAACGCAGTTAGAATATTTTTTTCAGTCCGTGTTCCTTTTAAGCTCATTAGCAACCACTCCTTTCTTATATTTTTAAAACCTGCCTTAGTTCGACTTTTTTATTATAAACATTTTCCGAACGCTTTACAAACCCATGCATCCGCTATTTCAGTTTACGCGTGTGCTTATAAATCATCTGATAAACCTATTTCACATGCCCAATTCATTTTTTTATTCATCTTCCGGCAGGAGTTTGGCTTATAATGGCTAATTAATAATGTTATCAAAATTAGGGAGGACTGAATAAATGGCAGTAATGTACTATGACCAGGATGCCGACCTAAACATCCTGAAAAACAAAAAAATTGCCGTACTAGGCTACGGCAGCCAGGGACATTCGCAAGCCCAAAATCTTAAGGACAGCGGTCTTGATGTTGTCGTAGGTTTGCATGCAGAAAGTAAAAGCAGGGACCAGGTTAAAAAGGATGGTCTCAAAGTAGAAACAGTAAGCGATGCGGCAAAGGAAGCCGACTTAATCCAAATCTTAATTGGTGATAATGTCCAGCCGGTTGTTTACAAGGAGTCAGTTTTACCTCACCTTTCTGAAGGTAAAGCCCTGGTAGTATCACACGGGTTTAATATTATTTATAACCAGGTTGTACCACCTGAAAATGTTGATGTTTTTATGGTGGCCCCAAAAAGCCCTGGGCACTTGTTAAGAAGGCTTTACAAAGAAGGTGCCGGCGTTCCTGGCCTGATGGCAGTCCACCAGGATTACACCGGGAAAGCCAAACAGCTTGCCCTGGCCTATGCCAAAGGGATTGGCTGCACCCGTTCAGGAGTAATTGAAACAAGCCTCCAGGAGGAAACTGAAACCGATTTGTTTGGAGAACAGGTCATCCTGTGTGGCGGTGTTTCTGCGCTAATCAAGACCAGCTTTGAAACCCTGGTTGAAGCAGGATATCAACCCGAGGTAGCTTATTTTGAATGCCTGCACGAACTAAAATTAATAGTAGACCTGATATATGAAGGTGGCCTTGAGAGGATGCGCTATTCAGTAAGCGATACTGCTGAATATGGTGATTTAACCAGAGGACCAAGGATTATCAACGACAAGGTACGCAGCGAAATGAAAAAAATTCTGGAAGAAATCCAAACTGGTCAATTCGCACTGGAATGGGTTACAGAGAATCAGGCTAACCAGCCCCAGTTCAAAGCCTTGAGAAAAATCGAAGATAAACATCAGATTGTTGATGTTGGAAATAAACTGCGTAAAATGATGAAGTATATAGATCCATCATAGGCAATATCCGGCGCCCTTCTTTTATTCCAGTGAAACAGCGATAGTTTTCAGTGTTTCTCTGGATTCCTGACCGGATAAGACCAAAAGGGCCTGGTTGCGGCTATCATCCTGCCAGGCCAGGCCCGGCTTTTCATCTACCATAAAGCGAACAAACCCATCAACACTGTCAACGTCCTCAACATCTAACTGTATATGCCCGCCAAGATGATCTATAAATCCAAAAAGATCTTTTTGGAAAGGCTCCTTTTTTACCAGCAAAAGGTCAGCATTGCGATTTTGATAAATCGCGCCGCGATAAATCGGTTCTCCTCCCGCGGTGAAAAGGACCGCAGTGCTAAAACGATAGTTACCGGGCAAGCTATCCGGCCAATCAGGCGGAACCGGATCTATTTCACCTGCCAGTGGCGCATCTTCGTCAGCTGCTCGGACAGCATCTTCTTCCATAATTTCCACCTCTGCAGGTTCTTCATCAGTATGGAGTATTTCTACTTCATCAGCAGCTTCCGGAACAGCATCATCGGCAAGAGGAGTCATCGATATATTAAGGTTTCTGACCAGCCCAATTCCACTGACAACCAAAACCAGGCATGCCGCAGCGGCAACAGCAGCCCTGCTCCAGTTAAAACGGCTTAAACCGGAAGGGTAACCATTCTTTTCGTTTTGAAGGGCAGATTCTATCCTTTCCCATTTTTTTTGATCTGGAGGGGCTTCCAAAGACTGTAACTCCAGCTCTAAGGCATTACAGATTAATTCATCATTTAATTCTGACTTCCGCTTTTCTGTCATCAGTCACAGCCACCTCCTTTGTTAGTATGACAATTGTAGCCTTCTTCGAGTTCCAGTTCACCGGCAAGTTTTTCTCTTGCCCTGAAAAGGCGTGACTTAACAGTGCCGGCACGAATACCGAGCATTGAAGCAATTTCTTCAATCTTTAAGTCATGATAGTAATGCAAGACAACAACTTGGTAATGTTCAGGAGGCAGGGTCCTGATCGCCTTTCTAACCCTCTCCATTTCCAGGCCGCGCAGCGCTTCCTCTTCAGTATTTCCTGAGGTCGAACCGGTTGATATTTCAGGTAGTTCTTCGGTAAGAATTATTTTCTTTTCACGTTTCAGGTAATTGCGCGCCAGGTTTGATGCAATAACTGTCAACCAGGCTCCAAATTTTGATTGATCCTGCAGTTGATCGAGACTCTGAAAAGCCTTGATGAATGCATCCTGGGTAATATCTTCAGCGTTTTCACGGCGGCGTAAAATATTGTAAACAACAGCAAAAGTACGCCCATAATACGCCTCGAACAAAGCCCGCCGGGCTTCATTATCATTCTGCCTGACCAGTTTTTTTACCTCTGAGTGTTCCATCACAACCATTTAATCACCTGTAGATATTGTTCTGCAAAACAAAGTATTATCCTTTTCAGTTCTCAATATCCAGCTAACATATTATTAATTTGTCTTTGTCCGGCTACATTCTGCTGCCTGCTTAAAAAACTACAATCACTTATCATTTATTCTGAAACTGCAACCTGCTATCCTGGTGGCAAATTATTGATTGACAGTAATCTCAGGTTTTTCCATGGTTGTAATCTGTAATTTACTGCCATCTGTTTCAACAATCACAGCACCATGGTAATCATTTCGATAGACGGGGATACCCTTATCATCGAGGGTCTTAATTACAAAAGGATGAGGATGGCCGAAAGAATTAACTCCAACCTGGATTATTGAAATTACTGGATCAACGGCTTCTAAAAACCGGGGTATCGATTCCATGAAACCACCGTGATGGGGGATTAAAAGTAAATCTGCCTGAAGACATTCCCCATTCCTGAACAGTTGATTTACAGCCTCATCTTCAATATCTCCAGTAAAAAGCATAGCCATTTCTTTATAGTGCATTTTAAAAACAATTGAATTATTATTTGAATCATTTCCTGTTCCTGATAAGAGTTTATCCGGGGGGTTGATCACTTCGAGTGACAGCTCATCACAGCACAACCAGGTTTGTCCTGCCCTGATTTCATATATTTGAGAGCCGGCCGCATTTGCGTCTTCAAGCAAAGCCTCATAATAACCCGCCCCTTCCTTAAGCTGGGATACAAAAATTGTATCAACAGGCATACTTTCTAACAAGGGAATAAAGCCGCCGTAATGATCTTCATGGGGATGAGTGATAACTGCCAGGTCCAATCTTTTTATTCCCCGCTCCCGCAAAAAAGGAAGCACCACCCTTTCACCAACTACCCCCGGGCTTCCCTGATAGGCAGGTCGCCCCCCACCATCAACCATGACTGTCATTCCACATGGTGCCTCAATTAATGCTGCCGCCCCCTGACCGACATCAATAAAAGTAACCTTTAACCGATGCTGGCCGGGAAATAATATGGGAAACCATATCATGATAACAAATAGTGCTAACCCGATAATAGCAAGTGCAGCTGGCTTATACCGGTAAAGCCGTGAGATAATATTTAACCCCCATGCACTGTACCTGCCTGCCACAGTTTGGTTAAAAACCTCTGGCTTGTAATAATCCAGGTAATAAAATCTTAAGGCGAGGCACATCAAACTATAATAAATAACCAAAAATAATATGCCAGGAGGAATAACAGCATGGTAAAATATATCAGCTTTGGCCAAAGCAGTAATAGCCATCATCAATTCAAGCAGGGGATATACTGCCCAAAGTAATATTTCACCCCCTGCGGCAACAATTAAACCGGTTACGGCGCCGGTTAATCCTATTCCAACTATAAAAGCGATCAACGGTAGCAGGAGAATATTAAAAAGTAAAGCTCCGGCCGGGAAATGATGAAAATAATAAAGACAAAGAGGCATAACACCCAGCTGAGCAGCTATCGTTATGGCCAGGGGGCCTGTTAAAATGCCGGGCAAATTAAGCCTGCTGATTATGTGCTCAAGTGGTCTATAGGCATAAATTATGGTTAAAGCGGCGGCATAAGAAAGTTGAAAGCCAACTGAAAACAGCAGCAAAGGGTTGATAAATAAAGTTGCCAGCGCTGCAAATGACACAGCCGTTGGCAAATCATTTTCACGATCAAGCAGCATAGCCCCCAGGGCCAGCGAAACCATAATTGCCGCCCGTAAAGCAGATGGACGCATCCCGGTAAGATAAGCATAAGCAAAAACCATGACAATAGCCAGAACCAGGGGAATGCGCCCGCGCAGATTCATCCGGCTCCACAAGCCTAGCACAAGCGCAGCAACCATGCCGACATGCAAGCCTGAAACCGCCATCAGGTGGCCCGCCCCGGCCCGGCGAAAATTATCCTCCACCTCAGGTGGCAGGTGATGCCGCTGGCCAAATAATATAGCAATTAGAAGTTCTGCTGAAGGTGAAGGTAACGCTGCTTTAATCTGCTCAGTCATGTTGCTGCGAAGCCTGATTGCCGAAGCTGCCAGGAAGTTAGTGTGGCCTGTTCCCAGGAAAGAAACCTGGGAGGAATTTGCATAGATCAGAGCATCTACACCCTGGCTGCGCAGGTAAAGGCGATAATCAAAGCCACCAGGGTTTCGCATGCCTCGCGGCTCCACTATCTTACCTTTAATACCCAGGCGTTCGCCATACCAGTATCTTTTTCCTTGATCCTCGTATATTCTTAGCTGAATTACTCCATTTAAGCGATGCGATTGCTTGCCAGTTTCTGCCATTTCAATTTCCAGGTTATACACACTATGTTCGTCATAATGAACCGGTTCCTCAATGATGGTACCTTCAAAATAAAGCGATGAACCAGCAAATGAAGTTATATTATGATTTGAGGGGAGATAAGCATAATAAAAAGCAGCTCCTCCTGCAGCTGCAGCCAGCAGGAAAAGAACTGCTTTATACAAAACAAAAACCCTGTAATAAAAAATAAGCAAGGTTAAAGCCAAAATTATTACAACCGGCCAGAATAACCCTGTATAGCGGACTACCCATAAATATGCGATCAATATACCCGTACAGTAATACAGGGTCAGGGTCAACAAAAAGCGGTTAGAAATTGCCGCGATTAATGAATTGCTGCGATTAACTGGTCCATTTTTATTTTCCATTATTTTGTTGTAATACTAGCTAATAACTTGCTCCTTATCTATTAGTAACAGGTAACTTTCAGCCTGCTGATAAAACGGCGTTCGCTGATCATTTAGGCTGGAACTGCCCTTTATTCTCGCTTCAGTTTTATGCAACAGGCACCAGCAATAAACTGGACCCGGATAATAACATTGACAGCTTAATTAATGGCCTGGTCATCATATTTAAAGACTTGGGAAAAAATACCAAATGTTTTCTCCTGTACTTCCCGCGTTGGTGGTTCACTCAGGCAAGATACAACCACCAGGGTCAGAGTGGAAAGAATAAATGAAGGGAACACAGGCATAAACCCAAACGTAGTCCATCCAGGTAAAATATTAAGATACCACAGGTGCAGCATTATCGCCGGAAAGATCAGGGCCGCACAGGCACCATACTTGTTTGCCCGCCGCCAGTAAAGCCCGCCAATCATTACTGGAAGCATAATTGAAAAACCAGAAAACGCAAAAGCTGCAATGTTTAAAATAGCAGCTGGACGAACCAGGGCTATGTAAAATGCTATAAAAGCAAATATAATCAATAAAATCCTGCCCAAGAATACTGCCTTTTCTGAGCTGACCTTTTTAAACCAGGGCAGCAGATCATCGGTGACCAGATGAGTAATTGAGAGCAACTGGGAATCTATAGATGATTTTACCACGGCCAGTATAACCACCAGGCCCAGGATCATCCAGACAGGTGAAAGAAATTGATGGATTAGCATCGGGACAATATTATCGGCATCAATACCACCTAAACCAGGTATTGCCACAGATCCCCACACCCCGAGTAACGTCGATACACCAAAAATACCGGCCAGAGCCAGGGGATAATAAAGGCTTGCCCTCTTTAAATTACTGCTCTGGCGGGCAGCAAGAATCCGAGTAAACATCTGGGGAAAAACAATTACCGCAATTGAGTTGACGAAAGAAAAACTAAACCAGTTAATCGGGGCGATTGTTTCAGATAGTTCTCTTCGCAGCATGGCTGGATTTTGCTCAACAATCTGTTGGGTTATGTCGGAAAACCCTCCCAGGGCCTGGGCTACAGCACCAAGAAGCAGCACTGCTAAAACTATAAATAAAATTCCCTGGAATACATCTGTCCAGACGGTACCGCGCAAACCGGCGGGAATAGTATAAATAAGTGAAACCCCTATTATAATTAAAGAAGCCAGCCAGTAAGGCACAGCTCCGTCTGTAATGGTGGATAAAGCCAGACTGCCTCCGATAATACTTACTACCAGGTAAGGAATAGTATAGTAAAGAAGCAAGATTAAAAAAAGCAACCCCACGAATTTGCTATTAAATATCCCCCCAAATACCTGGGGCTGTGTAGCATAACCGTAACGTTTACCTAATAACCAGGAACGATAGCCAACCAGGTAATAAGTGAAAGGAGTAATAAAAATACTCCACCCGATCACATAACCGTAAGCTCCATAACCGACTTCATAAGAAAAGCCGGCATGACCGATAATCGTAAATGCAGTGATATTGCTGGCAAAAAGAGCCATAAATATGGCCACGCTGCCCAACCCTCTTCCTGCCATAAAATAATCTTCCCTGGTTTTCAAACTAACCCTTGCTCCGTAGATTCCGATTCCGACTAAAACAAAAAAATATAGTGCGATAAGTGCAATACTAACAGTTGTAATCATTTCTTAGGGCCCCCCTCATCATTTGTCGCATCAAACAGATCAGCAGGAGGATCCGGCCAGGCCAGCGAAATAATCGTTTTCATGGCTAACAGGGCTAAAAATGCATAACCAACATAGTAGGAATAGGCAAAAGGCATAAAGCCGAAGAGCAGAGGTACCTTATCATCCAGCCCCCATAACCAGAAGCTGTTGTGCAGTATAAACATAACCAGGACAATCAGGCAGACAAGGGCAAAACGCACCTTGAAACTCATCTAAAAAACCTCCAAAACTTATTATGGATGAAACCGGGTCAATACCTTTCTGCATATTCGACAGGGCAAATGTTATTCCTGCCTGGTTTAGTAAATATACTGCCGGAATATAAATCCGGTGTAATTGCCCAGCTATATTCAATTGCATTTGCCAGCTTAAGAAAACTGCGCACGCTTATCGCTTCAGATTTCTTAAGCTGGCCGGGCAGTTACTGTCCGGTAATATAGTCGACTAATATTAGTTTGCCGCTATCAAACCAGCGACCAGGTTCATCTGCTCTTCTACCTTCTCAGAAAGCTGCAAATGCTCTATATCCTCTAGCTGATCAGCATACCTGGTTAGCAAACCACGAACTTCCTCGAGCAATCCCATAGCAAGATTCAGCTCTTCTAAGTCAACTTTTTCTTTATCCAGCATAACTTCTAAGAGCAAGTCAACTTTTTCCAACTTAGCCAAGATTAAATCAACAGCAGTTTCAATATTTAAAGATAAGCAAGGAGAATAATCCATTGCAAACATAAAAAACCCTGAGCTAAAGAGCTTTTTCGGTGACCGGTAATCACCCTTCTCGTTTTCTTGTCCAGACTGCTCATTATCATTGCTGTTTTCATGCTCCAGCTGCCACTTTAAAATCGGGCTGCCTGATCCTTCCCGGATATGCCAGGTTTGTTCAAAATCCCACTTCTCAAAAGAAGAAGCCCGCATCATCTGCTCGTTTGTATTGCCAGTACCCAGGGCTGACTCAGCCAGACCGCTCTGGCAGATATTCCAATAATTATTCTGATCAATGGTTTCCGGATGGGCATATCCCGCCAACCCGCCTGTGTTAGCTGCTGATTGGTTGGTTAAGTTAACAGTTGATGACGAATAACAATTTTTAATTGAAGTGTCTTTAAAAACCCCTCCAGCCAGGCCGCCGATACAGCAATCTCCTTCTACCATACCTGTCGCATACGAATCGTTAATATTACTTTTTGATTGAGTAGAACCAACCAATCCGCCGACACCCTGATTACCGCTTACCTCAGCGTCAGCAAAAGAAAAAGAAATTTTGGCCTCTGTGGAATAATTGTAATCGGTCATGTTGCCAACAAGGCCGCCTACCATGTTTGCATCACCGGATACCTCACCTGAAACGGAACTGTTTGTGATACTGACATTTGCAGCCTGACCAACAAGGCCTCCAACATTATTTCCACTTCCCTGCACTGTACCGCTGACTGTGCAATTTTCAACTATTGTATTTTTTGCCTTACCAGCAAGTGTGCCAACATTTCCACTACCACTGACATCGACCTCACGCAAGTTAACATTCTTTATGGTAGCCCCGCTGGTGTGACCGAAAAAACCGGCATTATACCCTTCCGGTAAATCGTTATTGCCGATTATAAGATCGCTAATGGTAAAGCCCTGTCCGTCAAAAGTGCCGCTAAATGGTGATTTACCATCCGTATCCTGGCCTATCGGCTCCCAGTTGCCTGTTAATTGAATATCATTAATCAATTTAAAGTGCCCGCTTAAATCATTCCTGATCAGATCGAAATCACC
>JBNJHL010000001.1:32697-53105 GCA_051748445.1 Bacillota bacterium | reverse complement strand
TCATGGCTTACTCAACAAACAATTATGCTTGATATCGAAGATGAAGTACGTAGCTTTATCCTCAGCATTTCCAATAACCTGCAACAGGCTGTAGAATACCTTGCTGAGGCTTCCCTCACTCTGATTGGCGGGACTGTCGATTTTTTTCTGGTGCTTTTCCTGGTCTTTTACCTGCTTTATGACTTTCAGAGGGTACGGTCACAGATTGTTGAAAATTTACCTTCTACAAAAAGGCCCCTTGCGAAAGAATTAATGAAGATTGTCGATACCAATGTTGGTACCTTTATCAGGGGTTCCTTAATCCGCTGTTTAATAGTTGGCGTTGTTACAGGCATAGCTTTGTCAGTTATTGGCATGCCCTATGCCCTGCTTCTGGGTGTGCTGGCCGGGATATTTAATTTTATTCTATATTTAGGACCTTATATTGCAGCAGTTCCTGCAGTACTGCTCAGTTTTTCTCCACTTACGCCTTCACCCCTTTTAATTATTGCCGTTTATATAGGAATCCAAGTATTGGATGGTATGTTTCTCGCTCCGGTGGTGTTGGGGCGCATTGTAAAATTGAGACCTATTACCGTGATTGTGGCAATCCTTGCAGGCGGCAGTCTGGGGGGATTGCTTGGGATGATTCTGGCTGTGCCGGTGGCTGGTATGATTAAGGGGATCTTGGAACTGATCAAACGTGATCCAGCTTACGAAGAATTAGATTGAATCTATTGCTCCTGTGAACATTGTATGCTATTATTTGTTTTGTTAAAACCCTGCTCCTTATAATGCTTAAGGGGCCATTAGACCAGAGGGAGGTGAAAAATAATGGAGTTATATGAAGCGATGATCATTATTAGCCCTGAGCTTGAAGATGATGATCATCAAGAAGTTTTAAACGGTTTATCTTCTACTGTCACCAGCAACAGCGGAACTGTCAGCACAATTCTGGACTGGCGTAAAAGGCGTCTTGCTTATGAAATCGATAAGTTCACGGAAGGACACTACTACTTAATTTATTTTAGCTGCGAAGGTACTGTAATCCCGGAAATAGAGCACTACTTTAGAGTTAGTGATGAAATTATCCGGTTTATGGTCGTGCGTACAGATGAAAAAGAGTTTGAGGCTGCCGCTAAAAAAGCTGCCAGTGAGGCTGAAACAGCAAAAAAAGCAGCTGCTGAGGAAAGCGCTGTTGCTGATGAAAGTGCTGCCGAAGCAGAAACAGGCGAAACTGAAGGAACTGAAAGTGCTGAAACTGAAACGCCGGAACCTGTTCAGGACAAGCAAGAAAAGGCTGTTGAAACTGAAGTTGAGAGCAGCGCAGCAGAAGACGAAGAAGAAAAGCCGGCTGATGAGTAGTCTAGAATAACTCCCTTAATAGGAGGGTGTTTCCATGTTAAATCAAGTAGTATTAATTGGTCGTCTGACCCGTGATCCGGAACTTAGGTATCTACCAGGTAATGCAGAATTAGCTGTTACAACATTTGACCTTGCAGTTGACCGAACTTTTACCAATAAACAGGGTGAAAGAGAAGCAGATTTTATTAAAATAGTGACCTGGAGGAAGCTGGCCGAGAATTGTGCCAATTACCTGAAGAAAGGCCAAATGGCTGCGGTAACTGGTCGCCTGCAGATCCGTTCATTTGATGACAGAGAAGGGATCCGTCGTAAGGTAGCTGAAGTTGTAGCTAATGATGTTCGGTTCCTTGATCGAGGCGGGCGTGATTCGGAATCTTCACAGTCTGGAGAGCTTGATAGTCCGGAAACCGAAGACCTTGATATAAGCGGAGATGATGTTCCCTTTTAGTGGAAGGAGGTATTTATGTGAGGCGAGATAGAGGTAGAAAGCCTAAAAAAAAGATCTGCAGCTTCTGTGTTGAGAAGGTAGATAATGTAGATTATAAACAGTATGATAAGTTAAAACGTTTTGTTACTGAGCGTGGTAAAGTTCTCCCGCGTCGTATATCAGGTAATTGTGCAAAGCACCAGCGCCAGCTGACCCGGGCTATAAAGAAAGCAAGAATTATGGCCTTGCTTCCATTCAGCATGGAATAAATGCACTTTTGATATTAACCATTAATGCGGTGCCGGAAGCTCTTGCCCGGCACCTTTTTTGTTGCAGGATAGATGGGTAGGCAGGGCGAATTTAGAAATATCAACTTGAAAGGAGTTATTAAATATGCAGGTAATATTAGAGCAAGATATCCCTAACCTGGGTAAAAAGGGGGAACTTAAAGATGTTGCCAGGGGCTATGCCCGCAATCACCTTTTACCAAGAGGACTGGCAGTTGAAGCAACCCCCCACAGGCTTCGTGAATGGGATCAGCGTCAGGAAAAAGAAGAAGCGCTTAACCGTGAACTCGAAGATAAAGCCCGTAAGCAGGCAGAAAAATTACTAAATAAAGAACTTCTTTTTAAAATGCCCGCAGGTGACGGAGGACGTTTGTTTGGTTCAGTAACGGCAGCAGATGTGGCCGGTAAGCTTGTGAATGAAGGATTTGATATTGACAAGAAAAAAATTGAACTTTCTGAGCAAATCAAGAGCGTAGGCAATTATACAGCTGAAATAAAGCTGCATTCAGGTGTTAAAGCCGAAATTTTAGTAAAGGTTGAAGCTGAAGAGTAGGTTTTTTCCATAGGGAGGTTGCTGTAAGTGGTCGTTTTAAGTGACAGGGTTCCACCACAGAGCAAAGATGCAGAAGTATCTGTTCTCGGTTCTATGATCATTGACAGGGAAGCAATCTTCAATGCGGCAGAATTGCTGACCGAACAGGATTTTTACAGCACTGCTCATCAAAAGATCTACTCTGGAATTATCTCTCTTAGCGAGAGGGGTGAGCCAGTTGACCTGGTTACCCTTTCAGAAGAATTACAGCGTAATCAGTGTTTGGATGAAGTAGGTGGGCGCTCGTATCTCGTCACCCTGGCTAATGCTGTGCCTACTGCTGCTAATGTGCAGTACCATTCCAAAATAGTCAGGGAAAAAGCAATATTACGGTCCCTGATTCATGCAGCCACTGGTATTGTTTCAAGAAGCTTTGATGCGCCATCCAATGTTGATGAATTTCTCGATGAAGCAGAACAGATGATTTTTGAAATCGGTAAAAGGGGTAAGCAGCAGGGCTTTGCCTCACTAAAAGATGTTCTGGTTAAAGCTTTTGACAACATTGAAAAATTATATGACGAAAAGAAAGGGGTTACAGGCCTTTCAACCGGATTTACTGATCTGGATCGCTTGACCTCCGGCTTTCAAAAATCTGATTTAGTCGTTATTGCCGCCCGACCAAGCATGGGGAAAACAACTCTTGCACTGAATATGACTCAGCAGATGGCAGTTAGAGAAAATATGGCAACAGCATTTTTCAGTATGGAGATGTCTAAAGAGCAGCTAGCCTCTCGGCTTTTGTGTGCAGAATCCCAGATTGATGCGCAGAATATGCGCAGGGGTTTTCTTACCCAGGAAGAATGGCAAAAATTGACCAGGGCGGTTGGCCCTCTTAGTGAAGCTCCTCTATATATTGATGATTCTGCAAGCCTCTCTGTTATGGAAGTTCGGGCTAAAGCTCGACGACTTAAAGCCGAAAAGGGTTTGCAGGCTGTTTTTGTTGATTATTTACAGTTGATGCGTGGTTATGGGCGTGCAGAGAGCAGACAGCAAGAGTTGTCTGAAATTTCCCGGGCCTTAAAAGCTCTGGCTAAAGAACTGGATGTTCCGGTTGTTGCGCTTTCCCAGCTGAGCAGAGCTGTAGAAAAAAGACCCGACAGGCGCCCTATTCTTAGTGATCTGATGGAGTCTGGTGGTATTGAAGCCAATGCAGACCTGGTCATGTTTATTTACCGGGAGTCATATTATAACCGTGATTCTGAAAAAGGAAATATTGCCGAAATCAGTATAGCGAAGCAAAGGAATGGTCCGACCGGCCTGGTTGAATTGTACTTTCTCGATCGTTTTACAAAATTTGCCAACGTTGCCCGTGATCGTATCAAGGAAGAGGGGGCAGAATAAGTGGTGCGAAAAAAGTATGATGTGATAATTATTGGAGCCGGACCGGCTGGTATTTTTACTGCTCTTGAATTAATTTCATCAGGGGATGTAAAAATTTTAATTATCGATAAAGGTGCTCCTCTAGAAAAGCGCATTTGTAAAACCCAGGGTGAATACGGGCGTTGTCTGCGCTGCGATCCTTGCGCAATCACTTGCGGTTGGGGGGGCGCGGGAGCTTTTAGTGACGGCAAACTTACCCTTACCTCTTCGTTTGGTGGGTTTCTCAATGAATTTGTTGACCAAGAAAAAATCAATGATTTGCTAAATGAAGTTGATCAAACATATCTTGCATATGGTGCCTCTGAAGCCGTATATGGAGAAGATCGGGAAGCAATTAAAGATATGGAGCGAAACGCTGCTGCGGCCGGTTTAAGCCTGATCCCTGCAAGAATCAGGCATTTAGGTACGGAAAATTGTTATAATGTTTTGGAAAAGATGTACCAGGACCTGGAAAAAACTACAGATATTATGATGAATACTTCAGTTGAGGAAATTGTTAGCGAAGATGGCATCGTAAGTGGTGTTAAATTAAGTTCTGGTGAAATTTATCATGCTGATTATGTTGTGTGTGCGCCAGGCAGGGTTGGTGCTGAATGGATGTGCAATGAGTCTAAGAGGCTGGGCCTAAAGGGAGTTAATAATCCTGTTGATCTTGGTGTCAGAGTAGAAGTTCCAGCAGTTATTATGGAAAAGCTGACCAGCCTGATTTATGAATCAAAGTTGATCTATTTCACCAGGCATTTTGATGATCGCATTCGGACCTTTTGTATGAACCCATATGGAGTTGTTGTAACAGAAAGCAATGGAGGGCTTGTTACTGTGAATGGACATAGTTTTGCGGAAACTAAAACAAAAAACACAAACTTTGCTCTTCTGGTTAGCAAAACATTTACTGAGCCTTTCAAGGAACCTATTCGTTACGGTCGTTATATTGCCAGCCTGGCAAACATGCTTGGCGATGGTGTAATTATTCAACGCCTCGGTGATTTGCTGATGGGAAGACGTTCCACTCCGGAGAGAATAAAGCGCGGACTGGTCAGTCCTACCCTAACTGAAGCTACTCCTGGTGATTTAAGCCTTGTT
Source organism: Bacillota bacterium (assembly GCA_051748445.1). Lineage (GTDB taxonomy): Bacteria > Bacillota > Dethiobacteria > DTU022 > DTU022 > T3SED10-7. The sequence continues at coordinate 47,992 of JBNJHL010000001.1, read as the reverse complement.
TTGCCCTATCGTTACCTGATGGCGATTATTGAAATGTTAGAGGTTCTTGACCAGCTTGCACCCGGCGTTAATTCAAGGCATACCCTTCTCTATGGAATCGAAGTCAAGTTTTACTCATACCGCTTAATGTTAAGTGAAAAATTTGAAACTGAGGTAAAAAATTTATTTGCAGTTGGGGATGGTGCCGGAGTAACCAGGGGTCTTATTCAGGCTTCTGCTACTGGAAAACTCGCTGCCAGGGAAATTGCCGAACGTGTTAAGATGAGCTGAAAGGCTTCATTTGTTAATTCATCATTATGTCCTGAAGCTTGATTTGTTAATATTAAAATGCTATACTTCTTTTATAAACGGTTTGTCTGGGAGAGATGCCGTTTATTTTCGATTATGATGGATGTTTTAACAAATGATGTCATATATTACCATGTCGTTAAGCATTACTTAGTTATTTATAGATATACAAATGCATAGCCAGGCGACAGGTGCTTAGGGTGATGAACTAAAGACATCATGTCCTGCAGAAAGGGTCATTCTAAATGAAACCGAAGTCTGTCTGTGAAAGCTTAATATCAAACGTGAAAAATAAGAAAATCAGCGCCCCTTTTTTCTTGTTGATTTCCTCCCCTTTTCTCATCATTTCGCTTGTCATTTATGTTTATTTAAATAATTATGTTTATGTCGTCATGATTGACGACCATGAAGTAGGGGTCGTTCAGGATGTTGAAGATGTAGAAGTATTTGTGGATAATTTAACAGAGAGGTGTGGCGAACTCTTTGGTATGCATATAAAACCTGGCAAGAAAATAGATCTTGTAAAAGAGTTCCGGCCTGATAGCGATGCGCAACCTGAAAATGTGCAACAAGCTATTCGCACCTCTTTAAGCCTTTTGACTGAAGCTAAGATACTAAAAATTAATGGTGAACCGGTCCTTGCCTTAACGGAAGACTCTGATCTTGATAAGCTAAAATCATCCATTGCAGCCTCATATTCCCGCAGCCAGGGCAATGTAGTGACAATAGATTCTGTGGTAACGGACGACCTGTCTTTGGAGCCCGCTCGGGTTGAACCAACAGTTGTTAATACGATGGATGAAGCGGTCTCTTTTCTTGTAAAATCTAATAGAGGTAAGGGGTCGCAGACTGCATCTTTTATCGGCACAGTTAACAGAAGCTTTTTAGACAGTCGTTACCCTACTAGTCTTTCAGGTTCCTCTTCTTCAAATGGTCTTCCAAATGGAAAAGTAGATAGCACTTTTCTGTCTGCAGAGCCGGTTACTGTAAACGTTAGAACTCTTGAAGAGCTTACGACACAAGAATCAATTCCTTTTTCAACTGAAATAGAATACGATGAAGAAGCGTGGATAGTACAGCAGGATGTCATTGAACCGGGAAAGGATGGAGTCAAAGAAATAACTTATCATGTTACAAGGGAAAACGGCATAGAAGTTGAAAGAACTAAAGTTGAAGAAAAAGTTTTTAAGGAGCCGGCAACTCAGGTGGAAGTTCACGGGACAGCCCAGGTGCCAGATATAGGTTCTGGACGTTTTATTTGGCCGGTAGAAGATGGTGGAGCAGTTACGCCCGGAAGAGGCTTTAGTGAATGGCACACCGGTATTGATATAGCAGGCGATCTCGGGACAAATATTCTTGCTGCTGACAGTGGTATTGTCTGGTTCTCAGGTCGTGGAGGCTCCCAGGGTAACTATATTATTATTTATCATGGTTCTTACTGGAGTCTTTACCTGCATAATGAAGTTAACCTTGTGGATAAAGGAGACCAGGTGGAGCAGGGAGATATAATAGGCAGGCTGGGTTCAACAGGCCGTTCAACGGGTCCTCACCTCCACTTCGAAATCAGGTTGGACGATGGGACTGGAGAGTGGATGGGTTATTATCAGCATAAACCCATTGATCCGTTAAGGTATTTTAACCCTTGATACGTGACAAAAACTGTTGAAGCCCTTTTCCGGTCGGAAGAGGGCTTTTTTAAATGCGGTCAGATTGGTAGGAAGGTATTTGCTGAAATGCAGCGAATTTTAGTGTTAAAAACGTCGGAGTGTTCGAAAAATGGCAGAAAAAATATTAGTGGTGGATGACGAAAAGCCTATTGTTGAAATATTAAAGTATAACCTGGAAAAAGAGGGATTCCGGGTCATAACTGCTTATGATGGTGAAGCTGCTTTAAGTAAGGTTCAACTTGAAAAGCCTGATTTAGTCGTTCTGGATATTATGTTGCCTATAAAAGACGGTTTTAGGGTATGTCGTGAACTCAGATCTGATTGCGATATACCAATAGTGATGTTGACTGCAAAAGAAATGGAAATGGATAAATTGTTAGGTCTTGAGCTGGGGGCCGATGATTATGTTACAAAGCCTTTTAGTGCTCGTGAAGTCACTGCCAGGGTTAAGGCAATATTACGGCGCAGAACGGTGCGAAGCAATGAGCATGAAAAGGGGAAGATTGTTGTAGGTAAGATTACAGTAGATCGTAATGAAATGCAGGCTTATAATGAAGATAAGCCCGTAGAGTTAAGCTTGCGTGAATTTAATCTTTTGGTCCATATGATGCTTAAACCTGGTTATGTATATAGCAGGGAACAACTGTTGGATCAAGTATGGGGATATGATTATATTGGTGATGACCGCACGGTTGATGTTACTGTCCGCCGCTTACGTGAAAAACTTGAAAACAATCCGGCTAAGCCTGAATATATACATACAAAGAGGGGTGTAGGTTATTTCTTTAGTCGGGGGTAATTTTTTTAACAGCCTCCAGTGGAAAATTATTTTTATTTATATAATGCTTGTTCTTTTTTCATTGCAATTAATTAGCGTATATCTTGTGCAGTCACTGGAGCAATATTATCTTAGAAATTATAAAGAAAGTCTTGAAAACCAGGCTCGTCTTCTTTCTGTGTTTGTTCAGCCCGGCTTAGGGGAAGGGCAGTTTGCTGAAGAAGATACCATGCGCCTTGCGCGTGAATTTAGAGAATTACATGAAATGGAAATAATTGTTTTAGACGATTTTGCCCACGTTATTGGTACTTCCGGCAGCCAGACGATGATTGGCAGGCGCTTAATCAGAGAAGAAATCACCAGGGCATTATCTGGAAACCTTAGCGATGAAATTCGCTATGATCCTGTAGGCCAGGAACGGCGCTATTACCTTGCTTACCCCATCATAAACGATCAGAATACTTTTGGTGTTATTTATTTAAGCGGTTCTCTCCAATCAGTCGATGATACCCTTAATGAAGTTAAAACCATTTTACTGTCTGGAGTAGGACTGGCCCTTTTTGTAAGTTTTTTGCTGGGCATAGTGCTGACTAAAACTATAACTTTGCCAATTGGAGATGTTACTGAGCAGGCTAGTTATATGGCCCGTGGTGATTTTTCCCGAAAAATTAAGGTGCAAACATCTGATGAGATTGGTCGGCTTGGTGAGACGTTTAACTTTCTTGCAGACCAACTGAGTTATACCATAAATGAAATGTCTTCTGAAAAAAGTAAAGTTGAAGCAATTATTAATAATATGAGTGATGGTATTGTAGCGCTTGATGGTAAAGGAAACCTGATCCAGGTTAATCCTGCGGCAAGAAATCTGATCGGAAACCTCAAGCTAAAAGTGCCGGAATTAAATCGTTCAGGTTTCAGTCTGCTGCGTAACCTGATTGGCTCCAAGGAAATGCGCAGATTTATTCGACGTCAAAAACCATTGAAAGCTGAAATAGCAAGCACTTTGCCAGAATGTACGCTTGATGTTAAAATTGCACCTTTTAAAGTTGATAAAGGAAAATTGGATGGAACATTAATAGTATTACATGATATTACCAAAGAACGTGAGCTGGCAAGGCGGCAGGAAGAATTTGTAGCGGATGTATCGCATGAATTGAGAACTCCTTTATCAACAGTAAAAAGCTATGTTGAAACTTTGCTTGACGGAGCGTCAGAAGATGCTGATATTAGGACTCGATTTCTAAATGTTCTTGCTGTAGAAACTGATCGGATGGTAGTGATGGTGAAAGATTTGCTGGTCCTATCGCAAATGGATGCCAGTCAGACTTACTGGCAAAAAAGTGAGGTTGACCTTTATGAGCTCGTTAGCGAAGCGGTTGAACAGTTGAAGCAAAAATTGAAAGTATCTTTTCCAACAATATCAATTGATATAGAGCCTGGCAGTGCCATAGCTTTTGTGGATAGAGATAAAATGATGAGGGTCTTTTCAAACCTGCTCAACAATGCTGTTAAATTTACACCACCCAATGGGTTAATAAGTATCAATGCGTCCAGTGAAGGTAGTTATATTAGAGTTGCGCTTAAAGATTCAGGAAGAGGGATCCCCGAAGAAGAGCTGCCCAGGGTTTTTGAACGCTTTTACAGGGTAGAGAAAACGCGCAGTCGTGATTTTGGGGGAACTGGTCTTGGCTTATCTATAGCACGCAAAGTGATTGAAAGCCATGGCGGTTCAATATGGATTGAAAGCAAGCAGGGCAGTGGCACAGCTGTATACTTTACCCTGCCTGGTTATAATCAAAAATGAGGAATGTAAATATGGTCGAGAGCATTAAAAGCATATTGCTACTACTGCTGGTTGGTTTAAGCTTACTGCTAACTTATCAGTTGTGGTATGGTCAAAACCCGACTCAGATGCTGGAGCAGGATGTTTATGAAAGGGTTGTTATAGAAGAACCGCGTGAATTGGAGGAAATCCTTGATCCTGAAAAAATAGTTCTGCACGATAATGGCAAGTTTTATTTGTACAAAAAAAGTGAACCCGACTTTGAACAAATGTGGGAGTTCCTATCTTTTGCGATGCAGCGTACTACATTAGATGCAGCTCTTGATGAAGAGGAAATACCTGCAGAGTCGCGTCAAATTCTTTCTTGCTATATGCAGCCCGCACTTCCTGTAGGCGATGATCAGCCCTGGATAAGTGAGGCTCCTTATAAAGAGATAGAAACAATAGAGGTATATTCTAAAAATGACAGTACATGGCTTACTTTAAAAGGATCAGATGATAATAAATACAGCATACTATTATCTCCGAGAAAAGCCGAGCAGTTAAATTCACTACTGGCTGAAATCCAGACAGATAGGAAAGTTGCTTATGCTCTTTTAACAGAAGATATGATAACCTATTCAGAAGGCAGCCCTGTAGAAATTCAAGACTCCCTCTATGTGCCGAGTGAAAAAGTTTTCATGAATGAGCTTAATATTAGTCCCGAGCAGCTTGATCAGGATTTAATACTGAAAACTTTCTTTGTTGATTACAGCATGGCTAGAGTGATTGAGGAAAAAGATGGCGCTCTAATTTATACAGATGGCGAAAAAGGACTTCGTTTGTCCAGTACCGGCCTGGAATTTTCTTCACCTCTACGTGAGGAAGGCCAGGCTGCACCAACCTACAGCGATGCACTTATTACCGGCAGTAGCTTGATTGGTTATCATGGTGGCTGGCTTGACAACCTGCGCCTGACTTCCCTGGAACTTACAGGCTGGGGGCAAAGTTCTTTGTACTCCGCGAAATGGCATATGTATGTAGATGGATACCCTATATACATGAAGAGCCCTACATTAGTGTTGTTTAATGATAATGGATTGATTCATTATACACGGAATCTTTACCAGGTGGAAAACTCCTTCATTCCGGAAACTGGAAGAGTATCTGTTGCTACGTGGGATAATGCTGTGAGCAAAGCGATGGATTTTCACAGTAGAAATAACCCAAACGGTAAAGATTCTTTGCTAATTAATGATATTTATCTTGGCTATGTAATAACAACTTCTCCTTCCGGATATATTGGCAGGCCGGCCTGGTTAATAACCATCAACAACCAGCAATATATTCTTACTGCATTTCAGCTTGATCTGCTCAGGGAGGAGGATTTGTTTTGAATCTTGGGCGAGCTAAAACAATATTGATAATTGCTTTTATCGGGCTCAACTTTTTTTTGGGTTACCACCTTTTCTGGTCAGAATTTGGTCACATGACAACAGTAGCTGTTACCTCAGATGATTTGCAGGAAACGATTAAATATCTTAATGATCACAATTACTTCTTGGAAGTACCACTGGATCGTTCGGTAAAGGTTAGCGATTTTTTGACTGTAACTCCGGCAGTTGGTTTTCAGGGAGATATTTTACAGCTTTTTATTAAAAATGGCGCAAAAAAAGTAGAAGCTTATAATGGTACGGCATACCAGGCGAATGATATGACTGCTTATGTACATCCAGGAGGCTTAACCAGGATTGTCCTTGAACCGGGTATTGTATTTGGCGATAATGGGAGTGGTCAAGGAGAGCAACAGTTGAAAAATAAAGCGGAACAATTTTTAAGCGAGGTCCTTCTGGAGCCAGAAGGAATCGTATATGATCGCATGGAATTAAATAATACAGGAGATATTATTTTGCAGTATAACCGGGTTCTTGAAGATGTTTCTATTTTTAACAGTCAATTGCAAATGTATATTGAATCAGGTGAACTTACTTTAATTGAAATCTACTGGCTGGATCCAATTAGAAATGATCCGCCCAGGGAAATGGAAGTAATATCTGCAGCCGATGCCTTGATGAATCTTATTGGGTTATTGGGCCCCAGTGAAGATCCAGTAGATATTACCGGAATGGAGCTGGGATATTTCAGCGCTGAATACGATGCGGAAAAATGGGAAATACCACCTGTTTGGAGAATTCAGCTTAACGATAACGCGTACTACTATATCAATGCTTTTACCGGCAACATTGAACAGGATACATTTATGCCGGAACAACTACCTTAAGGGAGCTACCATTTTTTTAGAAAAAGATATATTATAAAAGATGGTTGGAGATCTTTAATTAAATCTTAATATGCCGGAGGATGTTATGGAAAAATTTATTGTCAAGGGCAGAAAAACACTGTCGGGAAGGGTTAAAATAAGCGGGGCTAAGAATTCTGCAGTTGCCCTGCTACCCGCATCAGTGATGACATCGGAGACAATAACCCTTGAAAATCTGCCTGATATAACAGATGTACGCACTATGATTAATATTCTTGAAAATCTTGGGGTGTCTATCCGCCGGCGTGGGCGGGAAACAATTGAATTAAAGCCTGGGAATCTATCAAAAATTGCACCGGCTTATGATTTAGTGAAAAAGATGCGAGCATCATATTATTTTATGGGCTCGTTATTGGCCCGTTTCGGGCAGGCTGAAGTCCCAATACCGGGAGGCTGTGACCTTGGTCCCAGGCCGATTGACCAGCATTTAAAAGGATTTACTGCCCTCGGCGTAGATATAAATATTGAACATGGCATGATCAAGTTGTCAGCTAAAAAATTGACAGGAGCAAGAATTTATTTTGATGTGGTCAGTATAGGCGCAACAATTAACCTGATGCTTGCTGCCGCAGCGGCCGAAGGAAAAACTATTTTGGAGAATGTTGCAAAGGAGCCTGAAATAGTTGATCTGGCAAACTTTTTAAATGCGATGGGAGCTTCAGTTAAAGGTGCAGGGACTGATGTAATCAGGATTGAAGGTGTTGAAAATTTTAAGGGTGCTACCCATTCTGTAATTCCCGATCGGATAGAGGCAGGTACATTTATGATGGCGGCTGTCACCACTGGTGGCAAGATAACAGTAGATGATGTTATTCCAAAGCACCTTGAAGCAATAACGGCCAAGATCATTGAAATCGGGGGTAAGGTCGAAGTTAAACCTGAATCAATTACAGTAGAATATGTGTCTCCGCTTGTTCCCTCAGACTTGAAAACTTTTCCCTATCCTGGGTTTCCTACTGATTTGCAACCACCGGGCATGGTATTACTTACTGCAGCAAAAGGGCTAAGCGTCATTACTGAAAACGTTTTTGATGGACGTTTTAATCATGTTGATGAACTTAAAAGGATGGGGGCCACGATAAAGGTAGAAGGCAGAACGGCGCTGATTGAAGGTGGGAGTAAGCTTTCCGGTGCGCCTGTCACAGCAACTGATCTGCGGTCAGGGGCAGCGTTAATAATTGCTGCTCTTATAGCTGAAGGCGAAAGCCATATTAGCGCTGTGGAGCATGTCGACCGGGGTTATGATAAGTTTGAGCAAAAACTGATTAGCCTTGGTGCGGAAATATATCGTGTAAAGGATGATGGTTTTTTAAACCTGCATTCGGGGTAATTGTGATTAACGGGTGTTTGTATTTCCCTGGTGCTCTTTACGAGATCACTGACGTGAGGTAAACTGTTGTTATGGGAGGTATAACTTATGGAACATAATCATTATTATAGAAAATCAGGCAATGGAGGATTCTGGTCCGCCGTAGGGTACCTGTCCTTTGGTCTGCTTGGAATTATGGTTGGCGCTGCTCTTGTTTACGGGCTCTTTGTTTTCTTCCTTGCTCCCGAAGTAACCGAACCGCCGGTTGCTGAAGAACAAGATGAAGCTAGTCCCGAAGAAGATATTAACGAAACCGAACCAGGTTTTCAACCTGAAGTAACAAGTTGCATGATTGATATTGTAGAAGAAATAATGCCGGCAGTGGTTGGAGTAAGCCGGCAGGTGGTAACAACTCGATCTGGGGAAGAATCGCTAGAACCAGCTGAGTCAGGATCCGGGGTTGTAATTTCTACAGATGGGCATATTGTTACCAATCATCACGTGGTTGAGGGGGCAGATAATGTCTCCGTTTTGCTTCATGATAAGGGAAGGTATGATGCTGAAATTATTGGTGAAGATATTTTAACCGATCTGGCCCTGCTCAAAATCAATGAAACCGACCTAACATCGATGGACCTTGGAAATTCAGAAGAGGTGATGGTTGGTGAAACAGTTGCTGCTATTGGTAATCCGCTCGGTTATTTCCAGCAGACAGTTACTGCCGGTATAATCAGCGCAGTTGAACGCCAGGTCAGGTTTCCCGGCAGTGACTTTGCTTATTCTTTTATTCAAACAGACGCGCTGGTAAATCCTGGTAATAGCGGTGGTCCCCTGGTTAATCTTGACGGAGAAATAATTGGAATCAATACAGCAAAGATTTCGGTAATGGGAGTTGAGGGTATAGGTCTTGCAATACCCAGCAATACAGTGAAAAGGGTAACTGATGATTTTCTTGAGTACGGCAGGGTAGTCAGGCCTCACCTTGGTGTTGTGATAGATGATTGGCCTCTTTTTAGTGAAGAAGAGCCTGACAATGGGGTCTTGATTATCGATATTGCTCCGGACAGTCCAGCTGAAGAAGTCGGACTGCAGGCAGGAGATGTAATCGTGGCCCTAGATGATCGAGAAGTTCAGTATACCGCGCAGTTATTTGATCGCCTTCTTGATTATTACCCTGATGACAGGATAGTTGTTTCTTTCTATCGCGATGGTGAAAGAAATGAAGTTGAAGTTGTCCTGGGAGAGCGTCCGGAAGAATGGGAAGCTGAGATGGATCCTGAAAATTTCGATTTTTATGAACCTGAAGAGGAATAACCGGCTAACGATCTTCCAAATAATCAAACAGAGGAATAAGATGGGGGCTTAAACTTGCGCCTGCTTTTTGTATTTGTTGACGGGATAGGGCTGGGGTCTGAGCAACCAGGAAATCCTTTTGTGGACAATGAGACTCCCGGAATTTCATATCTTTTAAATGGAAATTATTTAACTATTGAGTCAGCAGGTTATACCGGGGCAATGGCTTCCCTGCTTGGGTTGGATGCCGTAATGGGTGTCGATGGCTTGCCACAGAGTGCTACCGGTCAGGCTTCTATTTTTACCGGTTATAATGCTCCGGGGTACCTTGGCTATCATCTAAATGGATTTCCTGATGAAAATCTGCGCCAACTGCTTGCAAGCAGTGGTATATTCCTGCAGCTCAAGCAAAAGGGTTACCAGGTTAATTTCGCTAATGCTTACCGCCCTGCATTTTTCAAAATGCTAAAGCAAGGCTTGCCTGGCAATCATTATTCTTGTTCGACTTTAATCACTTATTATGGAGGCCTGCCTTTTAACGGCTTGCATGAGTTAAAGGAAGCTCATGCTCTTTACATGGATATTACAAATGCCACCTTGATCCGCAAAGGTTTTAATGTGCCCCTGATTACTCCGGACCAAGGAGCTAGCCGTTTGCTGGAAATTAGCGCTAACTATGATTTTTGTTTATTTGAGTATTTTTTAAGTGATCTGGCCGGTCATATGGCTGATCGGAATGAAGCTGCAAGGGTTCTTTCTGATCTAGATTGTTTTATATCAGCGCTTTCTGTAGGAATCAATCCTTCGAAAACAGTTTTGATGATAGCCAGTGACCATGGCAACATGGAATATATATCCAGCCGAGAACATACTGCCAACCCGGTTCCACTGTTAATAGTAGGCGATGGTCGAATTAGAGAGGCTATTGTTCCAATTATAAATGATTTGAAAGATATTCTGACAGGGATAAACGTGGTATTGGAAAGTTAAACTGTTTTGCGTAGCTTTGCACATACCAGCAAGGGAGCACTACAAAGTGGAAGTTAATTCATTGGTGGTTAGTATGTTTGCAACAAACTGTTATATTGTCTCCTGTCCAGATACAAATGAAGCAGTTATTATTGATCCTGGAGCTGAAGGCAAATCCATTATTAGTACTATCTGCAGTCTCGGTGTCAAAGTGAAATATATTATAAATACCCATGCCCATGTTGATCACGTTGGTGCAAATGGCATGCTCAAAAACGAATATTCAGTGCCTATAATGATTAATAAAAAAGATTTGGAGCTTTACCAAAATCCAGGTTTTGGGCTTAAATTATTCTTGAAGAAGCAGCCCATGCCCGAACAATTTATCGGCGAGGGTGATGAAGTTTTGTTTGGCAACCAGGTATTAAAAGTTTTTGAAACTCCCGGTCATTCAGAGGGTGGAGTTTGTCTTTATGGTAGCAGCCTGGTATTTTGTGGAGATACACTTTTTGCCGGTTCAATTGGCAGAACAAATCTGCCAGGAGGATCATACGATAAATTAATCAGGAGCATTAAATCAAAGCTGCTTACTCTTCCTCCTGATACAAAAGTTTATCCCGGTCATGGGTCATTCACTACTATTGAAACTGAAGTTAAAGCTAATCCTTTTCTTAAGTGATTAAGATGGTAAATTAATTCTAAATGCTTGCAGGAGAAATAATAGTTATAGCGAATAATATTTTAGCATTAATATAACAACTAATTCTCCTTTATGCATTGATATCCTATTGCTATAAGGTTTTTATATTCCCCTCATAAAGGAAAGAAACTTTATGTTTACCCTTAATTGAACTATTCCATATCAACATAAGATCAAGCTATGGGAGCAAAATGATTAATCCTTGGATACAGTTTTTTATTTGTGCAGCGCTAATAGTTTTCGCGGGTAGCAAATTAACAAGAAATGCAGCAATAATCTCTGAGAAAACCGGTATAGGCAGCGCCTGGATTGGCGCCCTGCTTCTTGCACTGGCAACATCTCTGCCTGAACTGGTCACAACATTAAGCGCTGTAGCAATAAACACACCTGACTTAGCCCTTGGTAATATTCTGGGAAGTTGTTTGTTTAATCTTGCTTTGCTGGCAGTAATGGATCTGGTATCTGGTAAAGGCCCTTTAACTTCTATAATTAGCCAGGGGCATATTATAACGGCTTCGTTAAGCATTCTCACGATTTGTTTCGCAGCACTTGCCCTCCTTGGATTTGTCTATGTGTCGGTTGGCTGGGTTGGATTTGAGACTATATTAATTGCATTAGTATATATTACAGGCAGCAGGTTAGTATTTCGCTATGAAAGGCGGAACCCTGTTCTTGTTGCGGGCAGTGAAGAGATTTTTAAGGCGTGTAGTTTTATTTCTTCAAGGCAGGCGCTAATTAATTTTGCCCTGGCTACTGGCTTAATCATTATCACAGGAGTATTTATCACCAGTGCTGCGGACCGTATCGCTATGTCCACGGGTTTAGGCCATACCCTGATTGGTACAATACTACTGGCAATCAGCACTTCACTGCCTGAAACTGTTACAACCCTGACAGCTGTCAGGCTCGGATATGTGGATATGGCCGTTGCTACAATTTTTGGTTCAAATTTCATGAATATGCTGGTAGTGTTTATTGCAGATTTGTTTTACCGTCAGGCTCCCCTGCTTCATGTTGTTTCAAGCAGCCACCTGGCTTCGGCAATAATGGTTATTATAATTACTATAATAGTTATTTTTAGCCTTATTTATAAATCAGAAAAAAAACTGGGACGTATTGGTTATGACATGGTTTTGGTGTTGGCAGGCTACTTTATGGCAGCATTCCTGTTATACAGGTCCGGAGGTACATTTTAAAGGATGGTGTTTAGATTTTGGATACTGATAAGTTAAAAACAATGACGTCAAATGAACTACATCGACTGGCTAAAGAGCATGAAATTAAGGGGCAGTCGACCATGCGCAAGCAGGAATTAATTGAATCTCTAACAAACCTTTTCTCTGGAAACGGAGATCAGCATACTGCATCCGGAATGTTGGAGATAATGCCGGATGGATTTGGTTTTCTGAGAAGACAGAAATACTTTTTCTCAGAGGACGATATTTATATTTCCGCTTCACAGATTCGCCGTTTCAATATGAGAACAGGAGATATTATCAAAGGCCGGATCAGACCTCCCAAGGATAGCGAAAGGTATTATGCTCTCCTGCAGGTTGAAGAAATCAACGGAGAAGATCCGGAGAAGTTGTCTGATCGCAAAGGTTTTCGCAGCCTTGTTCCTATTCATCCTGATGAACCCATTCGCATGGAAACTAAACAGAATATTCTATCTACTAGGATTATTGACCTGCTTGTGCCTGTCGGCAAAGGGCAGCGAGGTCTGGTTGTTTCTCCACCCAAGGCAGGTAAAACAATGTTGCTTAAGCAACTTGCCAACAGCATAGTTGTTAATCACCCTGAAATTGAATTGATTATTTTATTAATTGATGAGAGACCGGAAGAAGTAACCGATATGCAGCGCAGCGTTGACGCTGATGTAGTTAGCTCAACATTTGATCAAAAGCCTGAGAACCATATCCACATTGCAGAGCTGGTCCTTGAGAGATCACAACGCCTTGTTGAACAGGGGCGTGATGTTGCCGTGCTGCTTGACAGTATTACCAGGTTAACAAGGGCCTATAACCTGGTGATACCACCCAGCGGCAGAACCCTTTCAGGGGGTATTGATCCTTCGGCTTTTTACAAACCTAAACGGTTTTTTGGTGCAGCCCGTAATATTGACGGGGGTGGATCGTTGACTGTACTGGCTACAGCTATTGTCGATACCGGCAGCCGGATGGATGATGTTGTTTATGAAGAATTTAAAGGAACCGGGAATATGGAGCTGCATCTTGATCGCAAAATAGCAGATCGAAGGATATTCCCGGCTATAGATATTTCCCGCTCCGGAACACGCCGTGAAGAGCTCTTGCTTGACGAGCGCAAAATAGAGCTAATGTGGGCTTTGCGAAAAGCGATGGGCAGCAGTACGAGTGTTGAATTTCTGGAAGCACTAATGGATCGGCTTCGAAAAACTGAATCTAATGAAAAATTTCTTGAGAACATGCATACAATGTAGTTTTTCGGGGCAATTTTAGTTGCAAGATACTTGTCTATGTGCTATGATTTGTATTTGGAAGAGGAATAAGGAGGTTATAAAGGATGAAACCTGAGATACACCCGAAATACTACCGGACTACGGTCTCCTGTGCTTGTGGTGAAACTTTTGAAACTGGTTCAACCAGTGACACTCTTAAGGTTGAAATATGCTCGAAATGTCATCCCTTTTTCACCGGCAAGCAAAAATTTGTTGATACCGGGGGCCGGGTTGAACGCTTTAAACGTAAGTACGGAATGTAAGTGCAATTACGGGAGCAGGGCCTATGTGCACTGCTCCTTTTAACTTAATAAGGACAGGATATGTGTATTAGAATCCGGCTAGAGCTGGATTATTTTTCTGGGGTGATTTTTTCGTGCAAGAAAAACTTGAAGTTATTGAACAGCGTTATAAAGAGCTTGAACAGTTGCTAAGTGATCCGAATGTAATGGATAATCGTGATGAGTGGTTAAAAATGACCCGTGAAATATCAGAGATTACTCCCATTGTAGAGATGCTGCGACGCCTGAAAAATGTGGAAAAGGAATTAAAAGAGGCAAAGGATATGTTAAATGAAAGTGAAGAAGCAGAGATGTCTGACTTTTTGCGGGAAGAAGTAGAAGCACTTTCTTCAGAAAAAGAAAAAATTGAGTCTGACTTAAAAGAGCAGCTTTTGCCAAAGGATCCTTATGATGAAAAAAATGTATTTATTGAAATAAGAGCCGGTACAGGTGGGGATGAGGCGGCCCTTTTTGCCGCGGATCTACTAAAGATGTATATACGTTTTGCAGAACGAAAGAATTATACAGCGGAAATTGTAGATTCACATCCGACAAATATTGGTGGCTTCAAAGAAGTTATCCTTGGCGTGGAAGGTAAAGGGGCCTACAGTAACCTTAAATATGAAAGTGGCGTTCACCGGGTCCAGCGGATTCCTTCTACTGAATCTGGTGGAAGAATTCATACTTCAGCAGCTACAGTGGCTGTACTTCCCGAAGTAGAAGATGTTGAAGTGGAAATAAACCAGCAGGATCTAAGAGTTGATACATTTTGTGCGACCGGTCCGGGGGGCCAAAGTGTCAATACCACCCAATCGGCAGTTAGAATTACTCACCTGCCAACCAATGTAGTGGTTAGCTGTCAGGATGAAAAATCACAGCTTCAAAATAAAGAAAAAGCGATGCGTATTTTGAGAAGCAAGCTGCTTGATAAATATATTTCAGAACAAACTGCCGAGCAGGCTGAAGTTCGAAAAACGATGGTTGGCAGCGGCGATCGCAGTGAAAGGATTCGTACTTATAATTATCCTCAAAACAGGGTTACAGATCACAGGATCAACCTGACCCTGCACAAGCTTGAACTGGTTTTAGCCGGAGAGCTTGATGATATAATTGAGGAATTAATTGCCGATGAACGGGCGGAAAAATTAAAAGAAACAGGAGCTTAATGAGCTATTTGAACTTAAAAACGATCGAAGAAGCTCTACAGGGGGCTTCTTTTTACTTTAAAAGTGCCGGGCTTGAAGATCCGAGAGTTGAGGCCGAATTACTTCTTGCTTATCTGCTGGATGTTAATCGCTTACAGCTGTTTTTAAAAAGAGGTCAAGTGCTTTCGTCCATGCAGGAGTATCTATTTGAAGAACTAGTCAGTCGAAGAGTAGCCGGAGAACCTGCAGCTTACATAGTTGGGAAGAAGGAGTTTTATGGTTCTCAATTTAATGTTAATAAAAATTT
>JBNJHL010000001.1:0-32687 GCA_051748445.1 Bacillota bacterium | reverse complement strand
AATACCGCGCCCCGAAACTGAACTTTTAATTGACAGGGCTTTGCCCTGGTTAAATAAGCTTAAATCAGAAGGATCCGAGATGATCAGAGTTGTGGATTTAGGTACTGGAAGTGGCGCTATAGCAATTACTATTGCCCTGAAAATTCCGGGAGTTAATATTGATGCGGTTGATATATCTGAGCGAGCCCTGGAGGTTGCTAAATCAAATGCTACTATGCACCAGGTGAAAGATAAGATTAATTGGCATTGCGGAGATTACTTCGATGTTTTTGAAAAGTTTACTATTCAACCTCTGTTCAACTTAATAATTTCAAATCCGCCATATTTGAGTAAAAATGATATTGAAGAGCTGCCTCCGCACATTATTGAACATGAACCGCGCGAAGCCCTTTATGGAGGAGTTGATGGCATAGAGAGCTATCGCCAGATATTTAAAAATTTAAGTAGATATATGGGTGAGCCTTTTCTCCTGCTGTTAGAAGCCGGTTCATCGCAAAAAAGTCTGTTGGAATCTCTTTGCCGAAAAAGTGGTTTATTTAAATCGATTACATGGCATGATGACCTGGCAGGATATTCCAGGGTATTAGAGGCGGAAAGGTAATTAAAGTTAATTTAGTCCTTTTCCTGTTGATGTAATTGTTAACTTCCCGTGTTTAACTCCCTTAACGCCGATTAATCTGCTGGATAAATCTCTTGCTTCAGAGGCCTTCCCTTTAATTACCATTACTTCCAAACAATTGTCATGTTCAAGATGAACATGCATCACAGAGATGATCATTTCATGGTGATCATGTTGTAGTTCCAAAAGCAAATCACTTAAACCTTTGACGTGGTGATTGTAAATAATTGTTATCGTACCCGCAACTTCTTGATCATCCTGAGACCAATCGATTTCAACCAACTGGTTACGTATAAGATCGCGTATTGCTTCTGACCGGTTTGGGTATCCGCGCTTAACTATTTCCTGATCCAGTCGGCACAGCAGCTCTTTTTCCATAGAAATGCCAAAGCGTATTAGACCTGACAATATTTTCACCTCCAAATGAAATTAAGTAGTTTCAGAAAGTCATACAACTCTTATCCACGGGGCTTCGAGCACCGTAGATAAATATTTTTCACCCCCACGCGGGGTGTTTTTATTTGACACCGATATTGGCTGATATAACGAGATATATTAAGATAATAAATATATACATACCACAATTGCCACTCATGCAGTCATATCAAGCTTGACATTGACAGGTCACCACCAAAATCGAAATATAGGTAATTACTACCAATATTTCCAGGAGGTGGTGGTCATGCTGGACAGCGTCCGTACGCATGAGGAGTACTTGTGTTTTATGCTGCCCCGGGTAAAAACGCTGTTTCTGCAAAAACCAGGGCAGGTGCTTTTTTATCTCGATGCCGCGCTTAAAGCTTATGTGCTGAATTTCGACAACGGCATCACGCTTCTTAAAAGATGTTATTCAAACGATTTTGGCAGGCCTGCTGAATTTGATCCGGTCGACATGTTAAGGTCATTGGTGCTAATGGTATCGCTTCAAATTACCAGTGTTACCGAATGGGCAAAAAAACTGGCAAATAGCGATGTTTTGGCTATTTTAAGCGGCTTTGATCCGGATAACACTCCTTCCGCCAGCGCATTCTATGATTTCTGGAACCGTTTGTGGCTGGAAGACAAACGGCTGCGCAAACGGCGAAAAAAACAGCTGCGCAAAAAGAGCAAAAAACCGAAAAATGTAAAGAAAGGAAAGAAACTGCCTAACAGGCGCCCGGGGGTGGTGGATAGACTTTTGAAGTCTTTTCGCAAAGGACGTTTCCTTTCCACCAGGCGCCCCGAGCGACTGCTGCAGGAGCTGTTCACAAGGGTATTTGTGAAAGGCTCCCAGGAACGGGATATTATCCCTGACGAAATGGCGCTTGCTGGTGACGGCTCCCCTTTCAAATCTCGGAGCAACCCCTTTGGTATTCCGGTATGTGATTGCCGAACAAATGGTAATTACAAGTGCGATTGCCCCCGAAAATATAGTGATGTTTATGCTAACTGGGGCTACGATAGTTCCCGCAATGAATATTTCTGGGGCAGAAATCTCTATACGCTTTCCTGTGTTAACGGCACCTCTGAACTGCCGGTTTTTTTACGGTTCGGGCAGGGCTCCAGGCATGACAGTGTGCTTTTGGCCTTCAGCGTGGTGGAAACCAGCCCCCTTTTTACTAATGCCGGACTTAATTTCAGCATCTTCATCGGTGATTCGGCCCATGATGCTAATGCTATCTATACCCTGCTGGATGATTACGGCCCCAGGCCGGTGATTGAACTGAACAAAAAGCCTGTTTCTCTTGTCCCTTTAAATGATCAGGGTATTCCTCTTTGTCCCAAAGGGTTTCTAATGCAGTATTGGGGATTCGAGGAAAAAAGATGCCGCTTTAAATGGCGCTGCCCTAAAATTACCGGGAAAAAGAGCAATCAAGACAAAATTGACTGTGCTGCACCTTGCACTAATTCCAGCTACGGTTTTACCTGTTATACAAAGCCAGAGTGGAACCGGCGTATCTTTACCGCTATCCCCAGGGGTTCAGCTGCGTGGAAGCAGCTGTATAGAAGAAGGTCGGTTTCAGAAAGAGTGAACAAACGCTACAACGACTTTGGCCTGAATACCACCCGCGTTAGAGAGAATTGCTACTGGTACCACCTGGCTCACCTGGCAACCATGAATATGCATCTGGATGCCTGGGTGAAACAGGAGCTGGAAAAGGCCGACCTAAAGGAAAAAGAGGATCTATTGCTTCGATTCCTGGGAATTGAAACTGCTGTCTGTGCTTAAACCATTTGCTGTTTCTGCCGGATAAATCTTTGTTTGCAATAATTCAACCAAGTGCTCCCTCTGTGCTACACAGGGCTTGCTTTGGCCTGCCTTGATTTAAGTTTTCAAAGATCTAAATGATATTTAACAACATTTATGGATAATAATGCTACTTTGCTCGCTTCATGTTCAAATCCCATCCGCAGACTTTCTGAAACTACTCAAATTAAACTGATTATAGCATAGAACAAAATAATCTATTAAACAGGAAATTAAAATTGATAATCTTTAAACTTTACTTTATAATAATTTAAGCAAGTAATTGCATCATAATAAAGCCCTTTTGGAGGGTCCGTTTATTGTTCTGGGAGATAGCCTTAAGCACTATCGGTGGCCTGGGTCTTTTTTTGTTTGGCATTCAGATCATGGCTTCCGGTATGCAGAAAGCCGCCGGAGATCGTTTCCGTTATATTCTGGAGATTTTAACAAACAAACCTGTGCTGGGTGTCTTAACCGGTATTGTTGTTACATTCCTGGTGCAAAGCAGCAGTACTGCGACAGTAATGGTGGTTGGTTTTGCAAATGCCGGTTTGATGAACCTTTCACAAGCGATCAGCGTAATAATTGGTTCGAATATCGGAACTACTGTCACCGCTCAGATCATTTCCTTTGAAATTGGTGCAATCGCTTTTCCTGCTATCGGCATTGGTTCGCTCTTGAATTTTTTTGGCCGGCGCAGGTTTCAACGTTACCTTGGTCAGACAGTGCTTGGCTTTGGTCTGCTTTTCCTTGGTATGACAACGATGTCAGACGGCATGTCTCCATTAAGAGAACTGGAAGCCTTCCATAATATGCTGCTCCAATTCAGTGCTTATCCCATTCTCGGCATCATCGCCGGAGCCGTTTTTACAGCCGTGATTCAGAGCAGCAGCGCAGCGACCGGCGTTATTATTGCCCTGACCTTACAGGACCTTATTCCTTTTGATTCTGCAGTTCCCCTGGTTCTTGGAACAAATATAGGTACCAGTGTTACTGCTGTTATTGCTTCGCTTGGAGCAAATGTTGCAGCAAGGAGAGCTGCGGTAGCCCATGTGTTGTTTAATGTGCTGGGAGTTTTAATTGCTCTTATCATTCTTGGGCCTTTTACAGATTTAATGCTTGAGACTGCCAGTACAGTGCCCCGGCAGGTAGCCAACACTCATACGGCTTTTAACCTGCTAAATACTTTTATATTTGTGGCTTTTCTTAAACAATTTACCCGGCTCATCTGTAGAATTATTCCTGGGGAAGACGAAAAAATCGATTTTGGCCCCAAGTACCTGGATAAGCGCATTTTAAAAACACCTGGTGTTGCTATCGGCAGTGTAAGGCAGGAATTGCTGCGAATGGCAGGTATTGCCCGGGAAATGCTTAACGAATCAATAAAAATATTTCTTAATGATGATCTAAAAAAAATAAAGCATATTAACCAAATGGAAGAGCTGATAGATGGACTGGAAAAGGAAATTAATATTTATTTATCCGAGCTTTCTCAGCATTCATTGACGAGGGAGCAG
Organism: Bacillota bacterium; assembly: GCA_051748445.1. Taxonomy (GTDB): domain Bacteria; phylum Bacillota; class Dethiobacteria; order DTU022; family DTU022; genus T3SED10-7. The sequence goes on along the minus strand of JBNJHL010000001.1, from coordinate 28,324 downwards.
TCAAAAATGGTCGGTCATCTTATGTCAGCAGCCAACGATCTTGAGCGGGTCGGGGACCATTCAGAAAACATTATGCAGTTGTCAGAAATAAAAACTGAAGAGCGCCTGCCCTTTTCAGCTACTGCCCTGGAAGAAATCACCCTTTTGCACAATAAGGTTGATAAAATGCTGGAGAAGTCTATAAGTGCAATGGAAAACAATGATAAAGAGCTGGCCCAACAGGTAGTTGAAGAAGATGATGAAGTTGATGAGCTGGAAAAAAAGCTTCGAAAAAGGCATATCGACCGGATCAATACAAGGAAATGCTATCCCCAGGCCGGAGTAATATTCCTGGACCTTTTAAGCAACCTTGAACGGATTGGTGATCATGCCAATAATATTGCGGATCTTGTTTTAGAAGAATAGAGCAGGTCAAGACTTTATTTACTTATATATACCTGAAAGTTTGGTGATTATCCAGGTGGTTTGTGTAAAAGGTACTCTGCTGCTTGAAGAAAACCGGGAATCCCTGGTTAAAGCGGCAGACATTATTAAACAGGGCGGCCTGGTCGCATTTCCAACCGAAACTGTTTATGGATTGGGTGCGGCAGCGACAAACGCAGAAGCAGTTAAAAGTGTTTTTGCGGCAAAAGGCAGGCCGGCTGATAATCCACTGATTGTTCATTTATCTGACTTTGATCAGCTATCTCTTGTTGCCCGGGACATTTCCAGTGAAGCGAAATATCTGGCTGATAGGTTTTGGCCCGGACCCCTGAGTTTGGTTCTTCCAAGAGCTGAAAGTGTTCCTGCAGAGGTTAGTGCAGGGTTGCCGACGGTAGCAGTTAGGATGCCCGATCACCCGGTTGCCCTGGCATTGATCAATCTGGCCGGTGTGCCTGTGGCCGCCCCGAGTGCCAACAAGTCTGGCCGTCTAAGCCCGACCAGCTACCGGCATGTTCTGGAAGATTTGATCGGTGAAGTGGATGCGGTTATCAAGAGCAATATCTGTAAAATTGGAATAGAATCCACCGTTCTTGACCTGACGGCTTCATCTCCACGTATTCTTCGTCCGGGTGGTTTGTCGCGAGAAGAATTGGAAAAAGCGCTTGGCTGTGCTATAGAAATTGCTCCTGATAACCAAGGCAGCCTTCACCCTGCTTCCCCCGGCATGAAGTATCGGCATTATTCACCACGCGCACCTTTGATCCTTGTCACAGGAAATAAAACCAAAAGGCGTAACTTACTTTATCGATTGGCCAGGCTGTACCAAAGGAAGGGCTTCCTAGTCGGCTTGTTGAACTTTTCTTTTCAACACCGTTTGAAATCTGATAAAAATCCGGAAGATTTTGCAGCGATGTTCTATAGTGATTTACGCAGGATGGATGCGGCAGGTGTCGATATTATTGTTGCAGAAGAGGTCAAACTTTCAGGGATTGGTTTGGCATTAATGAACCGTTTAAGAAAGGCAGCTACTCGCGTTTTGAAAGTATAAAGGGGGGAAGTAATTGCTGAAAATATTGTTTGTTTGTACTGGCAATACCTGCCGCAGTCCAATGGCAGAAGCATTATTAAAATATGAGCTTGAGAGGGTAACCCTTCCTTTCGAAGTAGAGGTTAATTCAGCAGGTTTAGCAGCTGTCGGAGGCGAAAAAGCTACTGAGCCGGCAAAAAAACTATTCAGCCCGAACGAACCTAACCTTAATCAGCATAAAGCGAAAACAATTGATCTTGATCTTATTGATGATGCGGATCTTATCCTGGTCATGACTGACGATCATAAACGTCAACTGCTTGCCCGTTTTCCCCGTGCTGCAAATAAAACCTTTATTTTAAAAGAATATGCAAGTGAGGCAGGTAGTAGCTGTAATATTGTTGATCCCTCAGGCTATAGTCCTGATAAATATCGCCAGGTTTTAGAGGATATCCGCTGCTGTGTAAAGAAGCTTGTGAACAAACTTAAGGAGGGTTCTCGAAATGAAAGTAGCCCTGGGCAGTGATCATGCAGGGTTTTCTTTAAAAGAAAATATTGCTGAGTATCTTCGCTCTATTAATAGATCTTATCTTGACTGCGGGGTGTCTTCTGAAGACAGTGTGGATTATCCTGATATCGCCGTTACCGTTGTTGATGCTGTCAACTCAGGTGAATGTGAGTACGGCATTCTGATTTGTGGCACAGGAATCGGCATGTCAATTGCTGCTAATAAGCATAAAGGTATCAGGGCGGCTTTGTGTGGTGAGCCTTATTCCGCAAAATGTGCTCGGAAGCACAATGATGCTAATGTCCTGACAATGGGTTCGAGGGTGATAGGCTCGGGGCTGGCTGCAGAAATAGTGAAAACTTTTTTATCCGAGTCTTTCGACGGAGGTAGGCACAGACGGCGTCTTGATAAGATTGAATTCATTGAAAAATAAAGCAACTACTTAGTCTATTTCGTTTGACATTTCCCTGCCTGCTTAAGAAAACTGAAGCGAAGGTAAAGTGCAGACATGGAAATATCGTTTTAGCAAAGCGTGAAGCGAACGTAAAGTGAGTGTAAGAAATTAGGTGGCGATTTGAAGCCTGGAGCAGGTCGGCTTACATGGATGTAGCCAGCCTCGAGAAGGGCCCGGATGGCCCGTCGAGAGGGTAACCAAAGCGGAAGGCTGAGACTTCATCGGATCCTAATTTTTACACGCAGCGATCAGAGAGCGAAGGCTTTCTATAACGGTATAAAAGAATAACCCGGGCGCAAGGCTGAAGCTAAACCGCCGCAGTTTCAGCCTATACGATCAACGAGCGAAGTTTCTTACGCAGGCTGAGCAATAGCAAAATAAATAATGGAGATGAAGGCGACAGCATGAGTAAACTAAAAAACAAACCTGAAACCGATTCGCTTAAAGTTGTTGATCCCGGGATTCATGAAACTCTGGTTGCTGAACAGAAGCGACAACAGGACAACCTGATCATGATTGCTTCTGAGAACCTGGTTAGCAAAGCTGTTCTTGAAGCACAGGGTTCGGTGCTAACCAATAAATATGCGGAAGGCTATTCAGGTGCCCGCTATTATGGAGGGTGCTTATGTGCTGACCGCGCAGAAGACCTTGCTTGTAGTAGAGCCAAAAAGGTTTTTAATGCTGAGCATGTAAATATTCAACCGCATTCTGGGACATCAGCCAACATGGCTGTATTCCTGGCGCTTTTAAAGCCTGGCGACCGCATTCTCGGGATGGACTTAAGCCATGGCGGACATCTGACTCATGGTAGTAAGGTTAACATTTCCGGACGCTATTACGATTCATTTAGCTATCAAGTAGAGCCTGATTCATGCCTGCTTGATCTTGACCGGGTAAGGGATATTGCCCGGGAAATAAAGCCAGGCTTAATGATTGCCGGAGCCAGTTCTTACCCACGAGAAATAGATTTTGCCGGTTTTGCTGATATTGCGGCGGAGGTAAATGCAGTATTGCTGGTTGATATTGCGCATACTGTAGGGCTGGTTGCAGCCGGACTGCATAATAATCCGGTTTTAAGTGCCGATATTGTTACAGCTACCACTCATAAAACTTTTCGTGGTCCGCGAGGCGGAATGATATTTTGTAAAAATACTTATGCAGCTGCAATTGACAAAGCAGTTTTTCCGGGTTTACAGGGCGGCCCTCTAATGCACATAATTGCTGCCAAAGCGGTAGCTTTGAAGGAATCACAGCAGCCGGACTATATAGAATACCAGAAAGCAGTCCTAAAAAATGCAGCAGCCCTGGCTGATGGGCTAGTCGAGCGTGGTTTTGACCTGGTAACGGGTGGGACTAATACTCATCTTGTTCTTGTTGATTTGCGAAATAAAGACATTAGTGGTAAAGATGCAGAAAAGCTGCTCGAAGATGTTAATATAACTGTTAACAAGAATGTTATTCCCTACGATCCACGGGGGGCTAACAATCCCAGCGGTATCAGACTTGGTTCACCCACACTGACTTCGAGGGGCATGAAAATGCAACAAATGAAAGAAATAGCAGCATTGATCGATGTAACAATCAAGCATCGTGGTAACAGCGTTCAACTTGAAAAGGTAAAGCGCAGGGTTGCTGATTTATGCCTGGAGTACCCTGCATATTAATATTAGATTGGAGTTGGTAGAAATGGAACAGGTTGTTGTTGTAGATCATCCCCTGGTTCAACATAAGCTGGCCCAGTGCCGCAGTGTTGAAACAGAAACCTGGCAGTTTCGCGGTCTGGTTGAGGATATAACAGCCCATTTGTTATATGAAGCTGTGCGGGATATTGAAACAAAGGAGATCGATCTGGTAACGCCTGTCGGCCCCGGTAAAGGGAAAGCCATTAGTAAGCCCGAGCCGGTTTTTGTGGCTGTATTAAGGGCCGGCCTTGGCATGGTGCCGGGAGCGCTACGGGTTTTCCCCTATGCCAGGGCAGGGCATATCGGTCTGTACCGTGACCATGATACACATGTGCCTGTTCAGTATTACAACAATCTACCTCCTGATATTAATGATGTAGATTGTTTTTTACTTGAGCCGATGCTGGCAACGGGCGGTTCCGCAGTGCATGCCCTCAAACTGTTAAAAGAAGCGGGCGTGCATAATGTTAAACTGTTGAGTTTGATTGCGGCACCTGAAGGAATCAAAGCGATTACGGAGAACCATCCCGATGTGAAGATATATCTTGCTTCTGTTGATGAAAAGTTAAATGAAAAAGCGTATATTGTCCCTGGTCTGGGTGATGCAGGTGACAGGCTTTTTGGAACCGCTTGAAAGAATAGAGAGGTGTAAGTTATATTGGAACGGCCTGACTGGAATCAATATTTTATGCAAATAGCTTCAGTAGTGGCCACCCGTTCAACCTGTATGAGACGTCAGGTGGGAGCTTTACTGGTATTGGATAAAAGGATATTATCAACAGGGTATAATGGTACTCCCTCCGGCTTGAGTCATTGCATGGAGGTTGGCTGTCTGCGGGAGCAGTTAAAGGTTCCTTCAGGAGAAAGGCATGAATTGTGTCGGGGACTGCATGCCGAACAAAATGCTATTATCCAGGCAGCGATACACGGTGTAGCTATCAAAGGATCTGTATTATACTGCACCCATTATCCCTGTGCAGTTTGTGCAAAAATGCTTATTAACGCAGGGGTGGATTCGCTAATTCTTAAGGAAAATTATCCTGACAATCTGGCAAAAGAATTTTTTTCAGACTCTGGAATCAAAGTGAATTTTATGGTATAATCCCTTCTGCTTGTATTCTTTAATCTGAATAAATTGTCTGTTTATTATACATCAGAAGTATTGGCGTAAATAGCAAATATTTACAGGTGGTGATGGTTGTTGACAGTGGAGCTGGTCAAAACTATTAGGGAAGCAGAAGGCAAGGCTGAATCACTGATCCGAGATGCTAAGCAGGAGTCACGCAAAATGCAGAAAGAAGCGGAAGCAGATGCGGAATCAATTATTCAGGATGCTGCTCAAAAGGCGGAGAAAAGGGCCAGGGAACTGGTAGAAAAAGCGGAAAAGGAAGCCAATGACAAGGCAGAACCTCTTACAAAAGAAAAGCGGGAAGAGATTGCCCGCTTAAAAGAAGACGCTTCCCGCCTTCTGCCTGAAGCGATTGAAATGCTTAAAGACAAGGTTGTGAAAACCGATGCCGATCATTGAGATGAAGAAAGTGTTTCTCCTCGGGCACCGGCAGGAAAGGGAAAGCATTTTTAATCTGCTGCACAACCTGGGCAGTGTGGAACTGATGGATATTAAAAGTAGTAAAGCCTGGGACGATTATGAGGCCCTTGTTGAACCTGAGCATGCCGGCGAGACGCTGTCACAAACTGAAACTACCCTGAGTGAATTACGCTATTGCCTCGATTTTTTGCATAGATACTATCCGGTTAAAAAAAGCTTTGTCGAGCAGTTTACCGGCTCTAAGCTTGATTTGACTGAAAGTGATTTCAATGACTATATTGCACACCTCGAGCAGGCACACGATGTTTATAATTCATGCCATGACTTAGAAGAAAAAATGGCGAGTATTCGCAACGAAGAAACTCAAACAAAAAATTTAATCGAAGAGCTTGAACCCTGGTCGTATCTTTCAGTCCCCCTGGAGGAATTAGGCCGAAATACCTTTACCGTTATGGGTCTTTATACTGTTCCCATTGATAGCCGGGATTCACTGCAGGCTTCTCTTGCAGAAAAAGTTCCAACCCACTATTTTGAACAAATATCTTCTGGTACTGACTATGGGTTTTTCTTTTTTGCCGGGCTTAACGAGGAAGAAGAGTATATACAGGAGGTTTTCAAGGAAAACACCGTATCAGCCATTTCTTTTCCCGGCATGACCGGTACTGCATCAGAAAATATTGAAAATCTATATAAAAAATCTGAAGAACTTAATTCAGAGCGAGAAGCAGTGCTAAAAGAAGTTGAAGCTTTGCTTGAACACCGGCCAATGTTAATGGCCTGTTACGATTACATTTCCAATGAAGTGCAAAAACACGAGGCTGTAACCAACCTGGCCCGTACAGAAAACAGTTTTCTTTTGGAAGGGTGGGTTCCTGCACCTGTTTTGTCCGATCTCAAACAGGTTGTCGATGAGAAAACCGAAACAGCAGTTTTAACTTCGAGGGATCCTGAACCTGATGAAAACGTGCCGGTTCTCTTACATAACCAGGGTCCCATTGAAGCATACGAGGTAGTAACAAAGCTCTACAGCACACCCAGGCGCAGTGAACTTGATCCCACACCATACATGGCCCCATTTTTCTTTGTTTTTTTTGGTATTTGTCTCTCCGATGCCGGTTACGGCATCATCCTGTCCCTGCTGGCAATATATGTTTCTCGAAAGTTAAAGCTGGAAGGCATGGGTAAACAGCTGATTTATCTGCTGTTTCTTGGCGGTATATCAGCGCTGGTTTTTGGAGTTCTTTTCGGCGGTTATTTTGGCGACTTGATCAAGTTGCCGCCCCTCTGGTTTAATCCGCTCGATGAACCGATGCGCATGCTTTTCTATTGTTTTGGTATCGGTTTATTCCATGTTTATTTCGGCATGGCGGTGCAGGCTTACAGGAATATTAAAGCGGGGCAGCCTATGAGTGCTGTATATGACCAGGGTTTCTGGTTTTTATTTATAAACGGCCTGATTATGATGATGGCACTTCCGGAACTGGAAACTGTGGGGCAGTGGTTGACTATTGCCGCAGGTGCAGGTCTTGTCCTTTCGCAGGGTAGGCATCAAAGTGGGATTGTCATGAAATTTATGAGTGGGTTGCTTAGCTTGTATAATATAACCGGTTACCTGAGCGATGTGCTCTCATACTCGCGTTTGCTGGCTCTTGGCTTGGCCAGCATCGTCATTGCGACAGCTATTAACGCCATGAGCGAAATGGTGGGCGGAACAGTGGTCGGGACAGTAATTATGATCCTGGTCCTGCTGGGTGGACATGCCTTTAATATTATCATCAGTACTTTAAGTTCGTATGTGCACACCAGTCGTTTACAGTATATTGAGTTTTTCAGCAAGTTTTTTGAAGGTGGCGGTAAGGCATTTTAAACCTTTAGGGCACAGACCAGTTATGTTTATATAACAAAATCTGATAGCAGTTAAAGCCAAATGCGGGTTTCAGGATTCGGAAGTCAGGAGTCAGAAGAAAGAAGCCAGTTTGTAAATCAACTGATATAACAAGTGAAATAAACTTAACTGCTCCTAAATCCATGGTAAATATCGCACCAATTACAACAGTCGGGGATGCATTTTAATAAAAGCAAATTCTGAATCCTGACCTTTGAGTCCTGAATCCTGAGAAATAAAATGAGTTGAACAAAAAGGGAGGCTTCATCAAAATGACAGGAACTGAAATTGCGCTTATAGGGGTTGCTCTGGCAGTTGGCCTTGCCGGGATAGGTTCGGCGGTTGGTGTGGGTATCGTCGGCCAAAGCGCATCCGGCTTAGTTACAGAAGACCCTGATAAATTCGGACAAACCCTTCTTCTGCAGGCCTTACCCGGAACCCAGGGTATTTACGGGTTGCTGGCTGGCTTTATCATTATGCAGAATATCGGTATTATCGGAGACGAGCTTTTGGAACTTACTGTGCCCCAGGGTTACGGCTTTTTAATGGCATCTTTACCGATTGCTATAGTCGGCCTGGTTTCCGGTATCTATCAGGGCAGAGTTTCTGCTTCAGCTGTAGGTCTGGTTGCCAAGCGGCCGGAAGAATTGGGTAAAGGTATTGTTTATGCGGTAATGGTTGAAACCTACGCTGTGCTGGCCCTGCTGGCAACAATCATGCTGCTCTTTGGTATACCGCTATAAAGGAGTGAGTAGTGTGAAAGAGGGAGCAGAAAGAATAGTCCGGCGTATTATGGATGATGCCGAGGCCCAGGCTGAATCAATAAAAAAGGAAGCTGCCGAAAAGGCGGAAGCGGTTAAAGCAGATGCCAGGAAAAAGGCAGAACGCAGAGAAGAAAATATTTTAGAGCAGGCCCGGAAAGAAGCGGAAGAGCAGAAAAGACGCATTGTTGGTGTTGCCCAGCTTGAAGCGCGAAAAGAGCTGCTGGCCGCCAAACAGGATTTGATCAGCGAAGCTTTTGATGGCACTCTTGAGCAGCTGGTCAATCTGGATGACAGGGAATATCTTTCCATTATCAAAAAAATGCTGCTCAATCTAGTGGAAACAGGAAAAGAACAGGTTCTTTGTTCTGCCGCAGATTTAAAGCGTATACCGGATAGTTTTTGGCAGGAAGTAAACCAGGAGCTTGCCGGGCAGGGTAAAAAAGGTGAATTGACACTTTCCCTGGAGCCGCGGGAAATAAAAGGCGGTTTTGTGCTAAAGGCTGACGACATGGAAATAAATTGTTCTTTTGAAGCGTTGCTGGCAATGAAAAGAGATGAACTGGAACCTGAAGTAGCAGCAGTGCTCTTCAAATAAACGGTAAGCTTTCCTCCAGGAAAGGAGAGCAAATAGTAGATGTCCATCGATGATACAATTTATGCATATGCTGTAGGGCGTATTCGTGCCCTGGAAACGCGCCTTGTCGATCGGGCTCGTTTAGAACGTATGATTGATGCCTCTTCTGCTGAAGAAGCATTAAAAGTTCTTGCCGAATCTGACTACGCTAATGCAATAGCCGAATTAGCCGATGTCCATGATTTTGAATCGATTTTGGCGGCAGAACTGAAAAATACTTATGATTTAATCCTTGATATTTCTCCAAGGCCGGAATTAATTTCAATCATGGCCTTGCGTTATGATGTCCATAACCTGAAAGTGCTTTTTAAGGCAAAATATTTAGGTGTTAAAAGTGACCTGCTTATGCCGGTTGGATCACTTGACCTGGACAAAATGGAGTTTGCAGTAGCAGAAGACGATTATCGTGATCTTTCGCCTATGCTTCGCCAGGCTGCTGAAGATATTGGTGAAGATTTTCTAGTTAATCGTGACCCCCAGGTTATCGATCTGTACTTAGATCGAGTTCTTTATGATCAGCTGGTTACCTCAGCGAGGGAAAAAGGTGTCAAATTTCTAGAAGGTTTGTTTGTCAGGCAGATAGATTTAACTAATCTGAGATCACTGGTCAGGGTAAAAAGGATGGGCTTGGATCGGGAACTTTTAAAGAAAATATTTCTGCCCCATGGTTCAATTCAGCTTGACCGCTTGATTGCTATGCTCGATGAGCCCCTGGAATCCCTTATTACTGTGCTATCTATGAGCGATTATGCAGATCTGGCTGCAGAGGGAGTCAGGGATTGGATTGACAAAGGAACGGCATCCCGCCTGGAAAAACTCTCCGATGACTATATTACAGCCTACTTAAAACGCAGCAAGTGGACACCCTTTGGACTGGATCCGCTGGTTGGCTACCTATGGGCGAAAGAGATTGAGATTAAAAATATACGCTTAGTCTTGGTTGGTAAAATTAACCAACTGCCTGCTGAAGCGATCAGGGAGCGAATTCGCGATGTCTACATATAAGATAGCTGTTATTGGAGATAAAGATTCAATCCTTGGTTTTAAGACCATCGGTGTTGATACTTTTTCTGTAACAAATAGTGAGGCTGCCCTTAAAGTTTTAAAACAGCTAGTGTCAGATGACTACGGAGTGATCTTTATAACTGAAGAGCTGGCCCGGGAGCTGGAAGATATTATAGCAGATTTAAATAAACGTTACCTTCCAGCAGTGGTTTTAATCCCGAACAGTAAAGGCGCCCTTGGTATTGGGATAAAGCAAATCAAAAAGAATGTCGAAAAAGCAATTGGCGCAGATATTCTTTTTAGGAAAGAAGGTTGATAACTTGGATGTTGGCGTTGGCAGGATTATAAAAGTTTCCGGCCCCCTTGTTGTAGCGGATCAAATGGATGACGCCCGGATGTATGATATGGTCCGGGTTAGCGATGCCCGCCTGTTAGGAGAAATAATTGAGCTGCACGGTGACCGGGCATCTATACAGGTTTACGAGGAGACAGGAGGCCTGGGTCCGGGTGAACCGGTATATACTACCGGCGATCCTCTAAGTGTTGAGCTGGGCCCCGGCTTGATTGAAGCAATTTTTGATGGTGTTCAGCGGCCGCTGGACTCAATCAGGCAACAAGTTGGTGATTATATCACCCGTGGAGTAGAAGTACCGCCGCTCGATCTTGAAAAAAAATGGGAGTTTGTTCCCAAAGTTGAAGCAGGAGACCAGGTTGAACCGGGTGATATAATCGGGACCGTACAGGAAACAACTCTTGTGGAGCACAGGATCATGATTCCGCCTGATTGTGCTGCCGGTAAACTTAAAGAGATTAAAAGCGGTGAGCATACAATTGAAGATGTCATTGCCTGCGTTGAAACAGAGAATGGTATTGTTGATGTAAAAATGAAACAGCGCTGGCCGATTCGTAGAGGACGACCATACAAGGAAAAGATGGGCCCCCGTCTTCCAATGATTACCGGACAGCGGATTATCGACACTTTCTTTCCCGTCGCAAAAGGTGGAACAGCTTGTATTCCCGGGCCGTTTGGCAGCGGTAAAACAGTAACCCAGCACCAGCTGGCCAAGTGGGCTGATGCTGAAATAGTAGTATATATTGGGTGTGGAGAACGAGGTAATGAAATGACGGATGTTCTGTTGGAATTTCCCGAGCTGAAAGATCCCAAATCGGGCGAACCCTTAATGAAACGTACGGTTCTCATCGCCAATACTTCAAACATGCCGGTTGCAGCAAGGGAAGCATCTATCTATACAGGCATTACTATAGCTGAATATTTCCGTGATATGGGTTACAGTGTTGCCCTGATGGCGGATTCAACCTCGCGCTGGGCTGAAGCTTTGCGTGAAATGTCCGGTCGACTGGAGGAAATGCCCGGTGAAGAAGGTTATCCAGCTTACCTGGGTTCCCGGCTGGCCGACTTTTACGAACGTTCAGGAAGAACAATATGTATGAGCAGTGACGAAAGAGAAGGCGCCCTTACAGTTGTCGGTGCGGTATCTCCCCCAGGTGGCGACCTTTCAGAGCCGGTTTCCCAGGGCACATTGCGAATCGTTAAAGTCTTCTGGGGTCTCGATGCTTCACTGGCTTATCGACGACATTTTCCGGCTATTAACTGGCTGCTTAGTTATTCTCTTTACCTGGATAATGTTGCTTCTTACTTCCGGGACACTGTTGGGGAGCAATGGAATGATATGCGGCGTGAAGCGATGCGCTTATTACAGGAAGAGTCCGAATTGGAAGAGATCGTCCGGTTGGTCGGGGTTGATGCCCTGTCAGCCCGGGAAAGATTAACGCTTGAAACTGCCAAATCATTGCGCGAGGATTTTCTGCACCAGAATGCGATGCATGATGTTGACACCTACAGTTCACTAAAAAAGCAGTTTGCCATGATTGACCTGATTTTAACTTTCCATCACCAGGCACGGGCCTTAATTGAAAAAGAGGAAATTGACCTTGAACTTGAAAAGCTGTTTTCTCTTCCGGTCAAGGAAAGAATAGCGCGAGCCCGTTATGTGCCCGAGGCCGAGCTGGAGGAACTTGAGGGCATCAAAACTGAAATAAAAGAGCAGATTTCCTCATTAACCGGTGAAGGAGGAGATGAGGATGCTTAAAGAATATAAATCAATTGTCGATGTTGCCGGCCCTTTAATGCTGGTTGAAAATGTAGAAGGCGTTAAATACGGCGAGCTGACAGAGATAGAAATGCCTGGTGGTGAAACGCGGCGCGGTCAGGTTCTGGAAGTTGACCGAGATAAAGCGCTGGTCCAGGTATTTGAAGGCTCAACCGGAATTAATATTGGTTCAGCAAAGGTTCGCTTTTTAGGAAAATCAATCGAACTGCCGGTTTCAATGGACATGTTGGGCCGGGTTTTTAGCGGCCTGGGGCAACCCCGCGATCAGGGCCCGAAGATTATTCCGGAAGACAGACTTAATATTGAAGGTTTTCCTATTAATCCCTATGCTCGCGATTATCCTTCAGAGTTTATCCAAACCGGTGTTTCAGCGATAGACGGCATGAACACCATGGTACGGGGACAAAAGCTGCCCATTTTTTCTAGTGCTGGACTGCCCCACTCAAGGCTGGCTGCACAGATTGCCCGCCAGTCCAAAGTGCTTGGCACTGAATCCAGTTTTGCGGTTGTTTTTGCTGCAATGGGTATTACTTTTGAAGAGGCTGACTATTTCATTAGCGACTTCCGTAAAACAGGGGCGATTGAACGTTCGATTCTGTTCATTAACCTTGCTGATGACCCGGCAATTGAGCGTATTGCTACGCCACGCATGGCGTTGACTGCTGCTGAATACCTGGCTTATGAAAAAGATATGCATGTTCTGGTTATCCTGACGGACCTTACAAACTACGCCGAAGCCCTGCGGGAAATATCCGCTGCTCGTAAAGAGGTGCCGGGGCGTCGTGGTTATCCTGGATATCTATATACTGATCTTTCCACCATTTATGAAAGAGCAGGCAGGATAGAAGGACGCGAAGGTTCAATCACCCAGTTGCCTATCCTCAGTATGCCTGAAAATGACAAAACTCACCCGATTCCTGACCTGACAGGCTATATTACTGAAGGTCAGATTATTTTAAGCCAGGATCTGCACCGCAAGGGATTATATCCCCCGATCGATGTGCTTCCTTCACTTTCCAGGTTAAAGGATAAAGGAATTGGAGAAGGCAAGACCAGGGAAGACCATGCTGATACGATGAACCAGCTTTATGCCGCTTATGCGCGCGGTAAGGAAGCCAAAGAACTGGCTGCTATCCTCGGTGAGGCCGCCCTATCTGAAGCGGATAAGAAGTTTTCCCACTTTGCCGATGAATTTGAAAACCGCTATGTGACCCAGGGTGAAGAAGAGGATCGTAGTATTGAGGATAGCTTGAAGCTCGCCTGGGAAATGCTAGCTTTACTACCTCGGACCGAATTGAAGCGTGTTAGCGACAAAAACCTCGAAAAGTACCTGCCAAAGCAGCAGGAGGAGGCTTAAGTCATGGAAATACGGGTTAATCCAACCCGCATGGAGCTTAACCGTCTGAAAAAGAGATTGAAGATGGCGGAGCGGGGCCATAAATTGCTGAAAGATAAAAGGGACGAGTTGATCCGCCAGTTTATAATCCTGGTTCGGAAAAACAAAGACCTGCGTGAGCATATGGAAAAAGAACTAACAGGTGCATTTTCCAAGTTTCTGCTAGCCAGGGCGGTAATGCCAGAAGAAAGCCTTGAAGAAGCCCTGATGTATCCGACTAAAAAGCTTAGTTTGGATATTAGCAAGGAAAATATAATGAGTGTTTATGCTCCAAAGTTTCACTGGGCAGAGGAAGAACCGGGCGGAGATGAAGAGAGCAGTATCTACCCATATGGTTTTGCAGATACTTCTGCTGAACTTGATACTTCCATTGAAACATTGTCTAAAATATTACCGAAGCTGATGGAACTGGCTGAGGTAGAGAAATCAGTTCAGCTGCTTGCTGAAGAAATTGAGAAAACTCGCCGGCGGGTTAATGCTCTCGAACATGTCTTGATCCCCAAGCTTGAAGAGACAATCAAATATATCACTATGAAACTGGATGAAAGTGAACGTGGTGCATTAACCCGGCTGATGAAGATCAAGGATGTTGTCCGGGCGAAGATGTAGTGACTATGTATAGCTATCCAGGGAATATTCATATTCACAGTCATTATTCTGACGGCAGCGGAAGCATTGAGGAGATTATATCTGATGCAGCCGCTGCCGGTCTTAGTTATATCATTGTTGCCGATCATAATACACTGGCTGGTTTGCACGAAGAGTCAATCCGCCAGGGGGTCGTGCTTCTGGTAGGGGTAGAGTTAAACCGGGATAAATGCCATTACCTGGCTTTTGGCCTTAACAAAATTATTCCTCCCAATGAAGTTGAGCCTCAGCAGGTTATTAACCAGGTTGGTGCTGCAGGCGGAATTGGCTATCTGGCTCATCCCTTTGAGAAAGGCTCCCCTTATCTGGAAAAAGGTAAAGCTTATCCCTGGAACCGATGGCCTGTTTTTGATTTCGATGGAATGGAAGTTTGGAATTATACCTCTCACTGGAGGGGTCGTGATCCATCGTTACTCAAGACACTATACTGGTTTTTCCTGAATCGTAAGGGAGCAATGAGCGGTCCTCCCCTGGAACTGCTACGTTTATGGGATTGTTATAATATGCACCATAACCGAATTGCTGGACTCGGCAGCAGCGATGCCCATGCCTATCCTTATAAATTCGGACCTTTTAGAGTGGTAGTTTTCCCCTACTATTATTTATTTAAAACCATAAACACTTATATTGTCTTAAAGGAAGAGCTGAGTAAAGAGCTTAAAAAAGCCAGGCAGCAAATTCTTGGCGCCTTGAAGAGCGGGTGCTGTTATATTTCACATGACAGCCTGCATGCTGGTAGCGGATTTTCATTTTACGCAAAAACTTATCAAGGGCAGGTTTACATGGGCGGTGAAACAGATAGTATTGAAAACCTGGAACTTCATGTACAATCTCCAGTAAAGAGATCGCAAATACGCCTGATTTATAACGGTAGATTACTGGAAACGGTAAATGATCAAAACGCAGTTTTCAGGCCTTCTAAACCGGGAGTATACAGGACAGAGGTTTACTATCGCCCGCTACTAAGCCGTTCCAGGCCCTGGATTTACTCGAACCCGATCTTTATTAAACCGCCCGCAATAGTTAATGATTAAAGGTGTTACCAATATTCCCTGTTTGTAAACCGCTCAGCCAGCTTGGATAAATATCCCTATTTAAATAAACTTAATAAATGATATAATAAAATATGTAAAATTATATTTGCCAAAAACTTTACGGCAAGAAGGAGGATGTTATATGTTAAAAGTAGGAATTAATGGTTTCGGACGGATCGGCAGGATGACCATGCGTGCAGCTCTTAATAGTGAAAAAGTAAAAGTGGTTGCAATTAATGATCTTGCTGACAGTGAATCCCTTGCACATTTACTGAAATACGATTCTGTATACGGACAACTTAATGCTGAAGTAAAAACCGATGAACAGGGGTTTGTAATTGACGGCGAAAGGGTCAGAGTCTTTTCTGAGCGTGAACCGGCTAAAATATCCTGGAAAGATGCCGGAGTGAGTGTGGTAATTGAATCTACCGGCATCTTTACCAAGCGTGATTCAGCGGCAGCCCACCTTGAGGCAGGAGCGGAAAGGGTTATAATATCAGCGCCAGCAGCGGTGGATGAAGTGTTTGTCCTTGGTGTAAATGACCATAAATATGATCCTGAAAAACATTATGTGATTTCCAATGCTTCATGTACGACAAATGCCCTTGCACCATTGGTTAAGGTTTTGCACGAAAATTTTGGTTTAATAAAGGGTTTAATGAATACGACCCATGCTTACACTAACGACCAAAATTTGCATGATTTTCCCCACAAGGATCCTCGCAGGGCAAGGGCAGCAGCTCTTTCTTTGATTCCAACCTCAACCGGGGCAGCAAAAACCGTTGGTGAAGTTATTCCGGAGCTGAAAGGAAGAATTGACGGGTTTGCCATCAGGGTACCGACCCCTACTGTATCGCTGGTAGATTTTGTTTCAGTGTTGAAAAAGAACGTCACAGCGGAAGAGGTAAATGCAGCCTTTAAGAAAGCTTCCGACGGCTCACCATACCTTTCATACAGTGAAGAACCGCTTGTCTCGGTTGATTACCAGGGGAATCCCCATTCATCAACATTAGATGCTCAGTCGACTATGGTGGTCGCGGACAATATGGTTCGTGTCGTGAGCTGGTATGACAACGAGTGGGGTTATTCCTGCCGTTTGATTGATCTGGCCGCGATGATTGGTGAAAAGTAGTTTACGGCAGGAGGTATTTTGGTGAAAGTAAACCGGAGTATAGAAGAGATTAATAGTAAAATTAAATCTGGAAAAGCAGTGATTTTAACAGCTGAAGAGGTAATTGGAGTTGTAGAGGAAAAAGGTGCAGTTAAGGCTGCAGAAGAAGTTGATGTCGTAACCACGGGCACTTTCGGGCCGATGTGTTCTTCGGGAGTATTTTTGAACGTGGGTCATCCGAAGCCACGGATGAAGCTGGGTGAAGCATATTTGAACGATGTTACAGCTTATACGGGAATTGCTGCAGTCGACTTATACCTGGGTGCTACTGCTCTCCCTCCGAGCGATCCTTCAAACTTGAAGTATCCCGGAGAATTTATTTATGGTGGTGGACATGTTATAGAAGATCTGGTGGCTGGTAAAGAAATTCGTTTTGAAGCCACTTCTTATGGAACCGATTGCTACCCCCTGAAAAAAATTGAAACAAGTTTCCGGCTTGATGAAGTAAACGAGGCGATTCTTTATAATCCTCGCAATGCCTATCAAAACTATAATGTAGCTGTTAACCTGGGTGAAAAAACAATTTACACTTACATGGGTATATTAAAGCCGAACCTGGGCAATGCAAATTACAGTTCTGCAGGACAGTTGAGTCCCCTCTTTAATGATCCCCTTTTAAAAACAGTTGGCATGGGTACCCGTATTTTCCTCGGAGGTGGAATTGGCTATGTGGCCTGGCATGGCACTCAGCATAACCCATCTGCCAAACGTGATCAGAATGGTCTTCCGCAGGGCCCGGCCGCTACTCTGGCTTTAACTGGCGATTTAAAACAAATGCAAGCGCGTTGGCTAAGAGGCCTGAGTTATCTTGGTTACGGCGCAACGATGCAGGTAGGTGTAGGGCTACCGATACCAATTCTCAATGAAGAAATAATGGGTTACTGTGCCGTTCGTGATGAGGATATTAAAGCGCCGGTTGTAGACTATGTGAATGCTTATCCTCAGAGAGAAAGCGGTAACCTGGGACTGGTCAGTTATGCCGACTTGAAAAGCGGTTCAATAACTGTGCAGGGGAAGCAGGTGCCGACTGCATCTCTATCCAGCTATGCCGGAGCTCGTGAGATTGCGGCAACCCTGAAGGAGTGGATTACCGATGGGCAGTTTACCTTAACAGAGCCTGCTGTAAAATTGCCCTCGGCAGATGCCGGGATTTCCCTCAAACCGATGCCCCAGCGTGATCCGGATAATGGGGAGGGCAGTTTATGATTAAACAGAAAATTGTTTTGCGCTTTCCGCCCCACATAGTGGAGCAGCCAACTATTTATCACTTGATCAAAGATTTTGACTTGATGGTTAATATTCTAAGGGCTGATATAAACCCTAAAAAAGAAGGACGCCTGATGATGGAATTAAGCGGCGGTGAAGAAAATTACCAGCACGCTGTTGAATGGTTAAAAGAACAGGGTTTGCAAATACTAAATCTGGAACAGCAGATTATCTGGCGTTCGGATCTCTGTACGCACTGTGGAGCCTGCACCGTTATCTGCCCGACTGAAGCGCTTATGTTTGAGCGTCCGTCGATGAAAGTGCGTTTTGCAGAAGATAAGTGCATTGTCTGTGAAATGTGTTTAAGAGCCTGTCCGGCCAGGGCCATGGAAACCCTGGTTGAGAATGCTAATTTCCAATGATGAACAGTAATCGTATATATCGCAGGTCTCCCAAAGGGAAAAGGTTGAGATCTTTCCCTGTTGTGGTAAAAGAAAGTGACTTATGGATAGCAGTAAGCAGTAGTTCATTTTACGATCAGCTGCCGGAAGAAACGGAACAGCTGGTCTGGCAAAAACGGCTTATCCTGGAGAAGTATTTAGGCCGTAACTCTGACTTCGCTTCCGCTCTTGAGCCCTTCTTGCTGGAGGAAGAAGCACCTGATATAATTTGCAGGTTGGTCAGGGCCGGAAACCTGGCCGGTGTTGGTCCGATGGCCGCAGTAGCAGGCTTGATTGCTGAAGAAACAGGCAGGTTCCTGCTAAATAAATCCCAGGAAGTTGTTGTTGAAAATGGCGGGGATATATTCTTAAAAGTAGTTCAGCCGGTTAATATAGGGATTTATGCGGGAAGTTCGCCGTTAAGCGGAAAACTGGCCCTGCAGGTTAATCCGGCTCATACACCTCAGGGTATTTGTACCTCTTCTGGAACGGTTGGTCCTTCCTATAGTATGGGAAAGGCGGATGCAGCAGTAGCAGTTTCAAAATCCTGCGCCCTGGCAGATGCTGCAGCAACGGCCATTGGTAACATGATCCGGGGTGAAGATGATTTACAGGCTGCACTGGAGTTTGCACAAAGTGTAGAAGGAGTTTCCGGGGCCCTGGTTATATATTGTGATAAGATTGCAGCCTGGGGAGATGTTGAGCTTAGCAGGGTATCGGATCAATAAACAGATTATCACTGCCCAGTCTGCGCTGCTTGGCGCTGCCAGGCCTGGAAGTACCGTCTTAGTAAAGCCTGAAGGTAAGCCGTCGCAGTTCCAACCTAGACGATCAGCGATAAAAGTTATTTCGAGTGCTGTGTAGCTACAACATAAATGAGATAGGAGACGATAAGATGCCCTTACTGCCTTATAAGAATTTTGAACCGGAAATCAAGGAGGATGTTTTCATCGCACCCAATGCTTATTTAATTGGTAATGTGAGAGTCAGCTCACGAGCCAGCATTTGGTTCGGTGCGGTAATCCGCGGAGATATGGATGAAATATCAATAGGGGAAGAAAGTAATATCCAGGATAATGTTACTATACATGTTGATTTTGGTACCCCAACCAGGATTGGTCGCAGGGTGACTGTAGGCCACAATGCTGTTCTGCATGGGGCAATCGTAGCAGACGGAGTGCTTATAGGAATGGGGTCAGTAATTCTCAATGGAGCTGTAATCGGAAAAGACAGTTTGATTGCAGCGGGCAGTTTGATTACCCCGGGAACAGAAATTCCGCCGCGTTCCCTGGTTATGGGTTCCCCCGGTAAAGTTGTAAAGTCTCTGGAAGAGGAGCAGCTGCCGGTTAAAGCGAAAATGTATCGAAATTACCTTGACCTGGCTAAAGATTACCGTGAGAGTGAGTCAGCTTGAAGTGTTGGAAAAACTGAGCTATAATTATCATGCACTATGCCGGCATAGCTCAAATGGTAGAGCAGCTGAATCGTAATCAGCATGTTGGGGGTTCAAGTCCTCTTGCCGGCTCCACTTATTAAAGGGTCTGAATAGTATTTCCAGACCCTTTTCATTTGGTTTCAATAATTATCTAAACTTCCCTGGGGTTTAATATTCTCGCGAACTGGAGGTTATTAATTTGCTTTTGTCATAATCCACTACATGCTTAATACTGCTGATTCTATTACTCTTGTATGGCTTATTGACTCTCGAAATCTTTCTTAATCTGGTTTTGTAATTCCTGATCTTTTATTGCTTTAAGACCGGTTATAGCCATTGCTTTTGCTGCTGTAAGCATAACTTCATAGGCTCTATCTGTGTCGCAAAGTGTGGCAAATTCAGAAGTATGCCTCGGCACCCATTCGTTTGTCAATGCCAGAACAGGGTATATTGCAGGAGTAACCCGGCTGACATTCCCCATATCAATAGAGCCGATTCCTACATCATTCTTCGATATCACGCTATAACCCGCTTCATCCAGGCTTGCGGCAAATGTATCTCCAAGCTTTTTATTGCTCAGCATTGCTTCATAAGGGTAATCAGATTCACTTACTTCCAGATCTGTTCCGGTTGCAATAGCAGCACTACGGGCACAATTAATAACTTTCTCCACAACTTCTTTTAAATATTCACTGTTGCTGGCCCTGATCAGAAAATTGGCAGCAGTCCGATCAGGAATAACATTAACAGCAAGCCCTCCTTCGGTAATAATACCATGAATGCGGGTGTTATCTTTGAGGTGCTGCCTCAAGGCACTAATATTATTAAAAGTTTGAATTACTGCATCAAGAGCATTACGCCCCTCCCACGGCTCGCTGGAGGCATGGGCATTTTTGCCATAGAATATGAATTTATAATCCCTGCAGGCCAGCGAATCGTTGTGTATACGTGTTGCACAGTCGGGATGGAACATCATTGCTGCATCGATATCGTCAAAGACCCCCAGCCGGACCAGGTCAACTTTACCACCGTGCTCTTCTTCATCTGGTGTTCCTATGATGGAAACCCTGCCTGGTTGGCCATCAATTGCAGATGCAAGAGCTACTCCTGCTGCAACGGAGGAAATAGCTATCAGGTTATGCCCGCACCCATGTCCAATTTCCGGCAGGGCATCATACTCTGCACAAAACCCAACATGATACCCCTCATCGCCCTTGCTGGCCATAAAAGAAGTTTTCAGGCCGCCAACACCGCGGAAGACTTTAAAACCTTTCTTTTCCAGGTACTGTGTAATTAAATTTGCAGCAATAAATTCATTTCTACCTGTTTCAGGGTTTCTATGAATTTCCTTGGCCATACTGATTAAATGATCTTTTTCCTTTTTAATGGTTTTGTTGATACCTTCATAATCAGCCATGTTATTAATCACCATCTTATTTGTAATATTCTCAGTATCTATATTAGCATATAGTAAGGAATAATCCTATTTATTTGATTAAAAAGTTCTCTATGGTAAAATTAATATAAGTGAGTATGTTGTTCATGACTATATCGCAAAACTACAATTTAGGGCAATGCATTATTAAAGATTTGCCCTATAATAGTTGTAGATTAATAATTTCAAGGAGGTTTTATTATGCCTAAAATAACTTTTTTAGGCCATGCCGGTTTTATGCTTGGTGGAGAAGGAAAAGAAATACTGTTGTTTGACCCTTTTATTACCAATAATCCCCAGGCCTCGGCTAAAGTTAACGATCTAAAAGCAGACTTTATCCTGGTGTCACATGGACATTTTGATCATCTTGGCGATGCCTATAAGATTGCAGAAAATAGCGAAGCAACAATTATATCAACTGCAGAAATTGCCAATCAGGCTGGAGAAAAGGGGTTAAAAGCTCATCCTCAGCATTTAGGCGGAAGGCATTCTTATCCTTTCGGTTCAGTGAAACTGACTCTTGCTTTCCATGGATCTGGTATTCCCGGCGGTCATGCCTGCGGTTTTATTGTAAACTATTATGGGAAAAATATTTACTTTGCAGGTGATACGGCACTCTTTGGTGACATGAAGCTTATTGGAGAGCTTGATACGCTTGATCTGGCCCTCCTGCCGATAGGAGATAACTTTACAATGGGTATTGATGATGCAGTGATTGCAGCTTCATTTCTTAAAGCGCAAACGGTTATTCCTTATCATTACAATACCTGGCCGCCAATCGAAGTTGACCCGGCAGAGTTTAAAAATAAAATAGAGGAAAAGACAAATAGTAGCTGCGTGGTAGTTCCTCCAGGCAGCAGTTATGATTTCTAAAACAAGTGTTCAAGGATAACCATCTTCCCTGGCACGCCTATCTTAAATGCGAAATTTGCCCGCATAAGCCACTTATAGTATCATTAACAAAGGCGCAAAATGAATTATAAAAAGGCAATTGTCCAGCCAGACTGCTTAAGAAAATTACGCTTGCTGCTCGTTTAGGCAGGAACTGCGCCGGTTTAGCATCAGCCCTTTGCCAGGGTTGCCCCACGGTGAGCTTATCCAGAGCTTTCGCTCGGTTGCTGATATACTAGAGGCCAACCCTCTCCTGGCTTTGCTTAACCGAAATTTTTATGATTGCACTTGGTGCTCGTTTCAGTTTTTAGAAAGACTGGCAGTGATAAGCGAAGTGGTCTGATTAGTTCTACAGGTAGTTGCTTTAACAGCTAAATTGTGAAGGATGATAATAGAAATGGATTTAAAAATATTAAGGAAAAAATTTGAAGATGTTGGATATATCTGTGATGAAAGCACGCTTCTGACTGTGTTCCTGGCTCTTGATCTGCAAAAGCCAATTTTGATTGAAGGAGCGCCAGGTGTGGGCAAGACTGAAATGGGCAAAGTGCTTGCGGAAATACTGCAGGCTGATTTAATTCGTCTGCAGTGTTACGAAGGCCTGGATGAAACCAAGGCACTATATGAGTGGAATTATCAGCGGCAGCTGCTGCGGATTCAGATGAACAGGAGCCTGGAAAAAGAGCAGATAAGTGAAGAAGATTTGTTTTCCAGTGACTACCTGCTTGAACGGCCACTGTTACGGGCGATACGTACTGAAAAACAGGCAGTTCTCTTGATCGATGAAGTTGATAAATGTGATCCTGAATTTGAAGCATTTCTCTTTGAGGTGCTTTCCGACTTTCAGGTATCGATCCCGGAACTTGGGACAATTACTGCCAGTCATATTCCGGTTGTTGTTCTGACAAGCAACAATGAACGTGAATTATCAGACGGCCTGAAAAGGCGTTGTCTTTACCTTTACCTGGATTTTCCAGAAGCTGAGAAAGAAGTGCGCATCATTAAGGCAAAGGTGCCGGGGGTAGCCGACAGGTTATCATGGGAGACCGCCCGAGTAGTTGCGCAGCTTCGCAGGCATGAAGATTTACGCAAGAAGCCTTCCATTGCGGAAACGTTGGACTGGGTCCGGGCCCTGGTGGCCCTGAACCGTAGCCGACTAGATGGAAAGCTGGTGGCCGATACACTGAACCTGGTTTTAAAAACCCATGCCGATCAGCAGTATTTTAATAAAGAAATTGGTCCGGATGGTGTTGAAAAAATGCTTAAGTCTTCAAATGACAGCGGTGACATGTGCCGATGTCAATAATGGGAAAAATACCACTGGGCCGAGACAGCCATCTGGCAGAAAATTTGGCAACTTTTGTTGAACTGCTCCGTTGCGAAGGCTTGCCGCTGGGGACGACTGAGTTAATCGATGCCCTTCAGGCCCTGGAAAGAGTAGATCTTTCCGACCGTGCTGCCTTTAAAACTGCGCTGCAGGCAGCCCTGGTGAAAAGTCAACGCGACTTTGCTGCTTTTAACAGCGTATTCGATCATTTTTTTGTTGATTTCGATGTTCAGCAGAAAAGAGCAGAGGAAAGCATTAAATACCGGCAAAAGCAGCAGGAACAGATTAGCCTGGCCGGCCGTGATTTGCAGTTTAAAGGGGAGTCGCTTCAGCTTTCTGATGATGAACTGAATCAGTATTCATCCATGGCACAGGATGAACGCGATAGGCTTCAGGACTTTTTACATAAGACTGAAACAGGGAAAAACGTTGAGTCGCGGTTCCGACCACTCCTGGAAAATGTAGTAAAAAGTCACTTGCGTTACTGCCGGAATCGTGATAAAGAAGCCGACAACAATGCAACAAGCGGTGAGGGTTCAGGTGCTGGCAGTGGTTCATCTTCTACTGAACATAGTATCCGTGAAAGAGATATTGAAGCAATCCAGTCTGTAGACATGCCTTCGGCAGAATATCTGCTGCAGCAGTTATCTCGGAAATTGGCGGTTAGGATCCTGAGAAGGCGGCGGGTTGGGCCGCGCAGTGGAACATTAGACTTGCGACGCTCTATGCGTGATAATATGCGCTTTGGTGGAGTAATTTTTAACCTGAAAAGAAGGCCAAAACGTCGTTCCAAACAGCAGATCCTGCTTCTATGCGATGTTTCCGCTTCCATGAAACAATACAGTACTTTTGTTATACATTTCATGATGGGTTTGCAGGATGTTGTTCGAAACCTTTCCTGTTTCAGCTTTTCGGAGCAGGTTGAAAACCTGAATCCGGAACTGAAAGGACGCTCAGGGTTGCAGCATGTCCTGGCAAGTGTTGTTCGTCACAGTAAGAATTGGGGTGCTGGAACCAATATCGGCAGCTCATTGGAAGAGCTAAGCTATAAATATCCGGGTTATTTAAATGCTAAAACTACCGTGATTATTGTCAGCGATACCAAGACAGTCTCAATAGAACGTGCGCTTAAGGCTTTAGAAAAGCTTAATGAACAAGTCAAACGAGTAATCTGGTTGAATCCTCTGCCCCTTGAACACTGGCCTGAATATCGCTCGGTGAATATGATCGGCTCGAAAGTCGAAATGTGGCCCTGCAACACTATTGGCCAGCTGGAGGAAGTTTTAACCGGACGACTTTAGTTAAAAAACAGGAGGAGAAATAATGACTAAAAGAATAGCTATAGCAGGCAAAGGTGGCACCGGTAAAACAACCCTGGCTTCCCTGCTGGTACGGTATCTTGTCGAGGGGAAAAAAGGCAGCAGTATCCTGGCAGTTGATGCTGATGCAAATGCTAATCTTAATGAAGCTCTCGGCCTGGAAGTTACAGAAACTATCGGAACGATCCTGGAAGACACCAAGGACCCAAAAGCAGTTCCCACGGGGATGACCAAGGATATATTTATAGAATACCGCCTGGCCCGGGCCATGGTGGAAGAAGATGCTTATGATCTGGTGGTAATGGGTAACCCTCAGGGTCCCGGATGCTATTGCTACCCGAATGATCTGCTAAAAAACTACCTTGAGAAACTTAGTAAAAACTATGATTATGTTGTTATAGATAATGAAGCAGGCCTCGAGCATCTTAGCAGGCGCCTTTTGCCCAGTGTGGACCTGCTTCTCGTGACCAGTGATTCCACAGCAAGGGGTATTCGGTCAGCAGCGAGAGTGAAAGAAATAGTCAACAATGTGCAAATAGCAGTTTCAAAAATGGGCCTGATTATCGGCCGTAGCCAGGATGGAGCAGCGGAACAGCTTCAGGAAGAAATTAGCAAAAGTGGGCTTGAGCTTTTTGGTGAAGTTCCCAACGATCCCATGGTTGCGGATTATGATTTGAAAGGCCAGCCGCTTTTAAAACTACCCGTTGATTCAGAAGCAGTAAAGGCAACCAAAAAAATATTTGATTCTATTTCAGTCTAAATCAGTTTTAATTTGTGGAGAAAGGAGATTATCCGTGAATGTTTTTTAAAGACCGCGGACAGGCCGGTGAAAAATTGGCCACACTGCTGGAGCAGTACAAGGGACAGCAACCCCTGATTTTAGCAGTGCCGCGGGGAGGGGTCGCTGTAGCAAAACCGGTATGGGAAGCTTTAGGTGGAGAGCTTGATCTGATCATAACCCGTAAACTGGGAGCACCTGGTCAGCCAGAACTGGCAATTGGTGCGGTTTCCGGGGATGGGTTTGTGATGCTAAATAAAGATTTAACATCACAACTTAATGTTACTGAGGATTATATTCAAGAGGTTGCTGAACAGGAAAAGCAAGAAATAAACAGACGCCTGAAGTTATACCGCGGCAGTCGGCCCCAGCCAAAGATTAATAATCGCCTGGTTATTCTAATCGATGATGGGATAGCGACCGGATATACTATTTTAGCTGCACTGCGCAGTCTGCGAGAAAAGAGTCCCTCCCGACTGGTTCTTGCTGTTCCTGTCGGTCCACCAGAAACCTTTGGCAAATTAGAAAAAGAAGTTGATGACCTGGTTTATATTAAAGCACCGGAAAATTTTGCGGCAGTAGGCCAGTTTTATCGTAAGTTTAACCAGATCAGTGACCGAGAAGTAGCTGAAATTATGGGAAAACCCTGGCAGGGAGATGATTAAATGACCGAGCAGCAGCTTGATATTAAAAAGATTTTACAGGTTATACCTCACCGTTACCCTTTTTTATTAGTCGATAAGATTACTGAGTTAAAGCCGGGAGAAATGGCAGCCGGATTAAAAAATGTAACAATTAACGAACCTTTTTTCCAGGGGCATTTTCCCGGAGAACCGATCATGCCCGGTGTGTTGATTGTTGAGGCATTGGCCCAGGTTGGTGCAGTAGCCGTCCTTTCAATGCCGGGAAATGCAGATAAGCTGGCTCTCTTTACTGGTATTAATAACTTTCGATTTAAGCAGATGGTTAAACCTGGTGATCAGTTGGAGCTTGAGGTAGAGATGAGCAAAATGAGAGGCGGTCTCGGTAAAGGGGAAGCGAAGGCTCAGGTTGAGGGTAAAACAGCAGCCTCGGGGGAACTCTGGTTTGCTTTAGTTGACAGGGAAGACCTCAGCGATTGATAAAATTGACTTTATAAGGGTTTTAAGGTATACTAACACTATAATTAAATATAGTTACTCTTATCCAGAGCGGAGGAGGGACAGCCCCGATGAATCCCAGCAACCGGGTTATGTATCACGGTGCTAATTGCTGCGGGGTTAATCGAGTACCCCGGGAGATGAGGGGTGCCACAAAGGCCTCTTAAAGAGAAGAGGCTTTTTTATTTGAAAAGGTACTTAAGTTTCTCGAAGAGTATTTGCTTGCAAATACAGCAGCAGAAAAAAATCGGAACAGGAGTAACTATAAATATTAGTTTCAGAAGGAGGAAGTGTTAGTGCGCCAGAAAGACTTTTTATTTACTTCGGAATCCGTTACCGAAGGACACCCGGATAAGCTGGCTGACCAGATATCCGATTCGATTCTTGATGCTATTATGAAGGAAGACCCAAAAGGCAGGGTTGCTGCGGAAACTATGGTTACAACAGGCCTGGTTTTGGTAGCCGGAGAAATCACCACCGAATGTTACGTGGATATTCCCAAGCTTGTCAGAGAAACGGTAATGGATATCGGTTACACCAGGGCAAAATTTGGATTTGACGGGGAAACCTGTGCGGTGCTCAGCTCAATCGATGAACAGTCTCCTGATATTGCCCAGGGTGTAGATGAAGCCTATGAAACCAGGGGTGGTAAAAAAGGTGATCAATATGACCTGGTTGGTGCAGGAGACCAGGGTTTAATGTTTGGTTATGCCTGCACTGAAACTGAAGAGTTAATGCCTTTGCCAATTGCCCTGGCTCATAAATTAGCCCAGCAGCTGGCTGCAGTCCGCAAGGATAATACCCTTGAGTATTTACGCCCCGACGGGAAAACCCAGGTCAGTGTTGCTTACCGTGATTGCAAGCCCTCTCACCTGGAAACAGTGGTGATTTCAACCCAGCATAGCGATGAAGTTGGCCTTGACCAAATAGAAAAAGATATGGTTGAACACGTTGTGCGCAAGATTGTCCCTGAGAATTTGATTATTCCTGAGACCAGGTACCTGATTAATCCAACAGGCCGTTTTGTAGTTGGCGGTCCCCAGGGTGACGCCGGCCTGACAGGAAGAAAGATTATTGTTGATACCTATGGAGGCTATGCCGCCCATGGTGGGGGAGCATTTTCCGGTAAGGATCCAACAAAAGTTGACCGCTCTGCCTCTTATGCGGCAAGGCACGTTGCCAAAAATGTCGTCGCCGCCGGGTTGGCAGAGCAGTGCCAGGTTCAGGTCGCTTACGCTATCGGAGTAGCTCATCCCGTCTCACTGTCGGTAGAAACCTTTGGTACAGAAAAGGCGCCGGTAAAAGAAATTGAAGAGGTGATCGGGAAGCATTTTGATCTGCGGCCGGCAGCGATCATTGATAATCTGAAATTACGCAACCCGATTTATCGGCAGGTTGCTGCTTATGGTCACTTTGGCCGTCCCGAGCTTGACTTGCCATGGGAAAGACTGGACAAGGTAGACCTTTTAAAGGAAGACCTTTTAAAGGAAGTGCTGTAAGCTGAGTTCTTGATAATTGCCACAGGCAGAATGGTGACGGTAGCAATACTATTAAAGTCATAACTACCTTGACTGCTTAAGAAACCTGAAGCGAGCATAAAATGCAGGCATGGAAATGCTGGTGAGGCATAAGGCTGAAGCTAAAACGGTGCAGTACCAGCCTAAACGATTAACGAGAGCATTTATTTCAGTAGGTAAAGATAATTTAATTGTCTGTATAGATGCTAAAAAACAACGAACCCGGGAAAAGCAGCAATTAAATGCTGCTCTTCCCGGGTTTTCTTTAGCGTCAGGCAGGATTTAATTGCTGAAATGTGGTATAAATGAACAGTTTGACCATTTTGTCTTAATCTGTAAGCTGTGGAGGTTTTTATTCTGGAGCAGTTTGAAGGCACTCTTGAGAAAATTAGGTATTATAGTGAAGAAAGCTCATATATGGTAGGTTTACTGCGCTCCCGCGAAGGTAAAACTGTAACCATAGTTGGCAACTTTCCACCGATGCGAGAAGGGGAAGACCTGCTTGTCAGCGGCGACTGGCAGATA